>JAKAYU010000139.1 GCA_021809525.1 Pseudomonadota bacterium
ACGCTGGGGAGCCTGGACTCCCCGGTGAGCGATCGGTGCTTTTCGCTGTATGACTGGGCGAGGCTCCGCACCACCCAGGGGGCGCTCAAGCTGCACCTCGCGTTGGATCTCGACGGATACCTGCCGAGCTTTGCGGTGATCACGACCGGTAACGTTCACGACGTGACGGTGGCCAAGACCGTCAAATTGGAGCCGGGAACGATTCGAGGAACGACGGCGGGTACAACGACCATGAGCTCTTGGGTCGCTCGAGGGGTGACCGGGTGTATGTCGTCACCCGCCCGGAGGACAACGCCTCGTGCCGGGTGGTGAAAGGTCTGGCGGTTCCTGGTGCGTCCAATAGCACCGTGCACCAAGATCAGGTGATTCGCTGCCGTGGCCCGCAGGCAAAGACAGAGATGCCCCCAGGCGCTGCGGCTGGTGAGCTTCCATGACGAGGGGCAGAAGCGCGAGTTTCAGGTCCTGAGGAACAACTTGCGGCTCGCCGCCAAAACCATCGCCGCGATCTATAAGAACCGCTGGGCGGTGGAGCTCTATTTCAAGGCGCTGCAGCCGATTCTGAAACTGAAAACCTTCATAGCCCCCCCCGGCAGCGGTGAAGATCCGGGTCTGGACCGCGCCGATCACGATGCTGATGCGGCGCTTGCTGCAGCTGAAATGGCGCTGGGGCTGGTCGATGTCGCATCCGGTGGCATGCTGCGCACGAGCCTGTTCAGGCTCCGGGGCCGCTGGGCATGGCAGGACAGTCCTGTGGCCGTCCCGCCCGATCTACCGGTACGCGAGCAGGTGGCCGTAGCACTTTGACTAGGAAAGCATCGGGGAGCGTGAACTTGAATCGGAGCCAGAACCTGTCAAATTATCGGGGGAAAGCCGCAGTGAGTTCGGCGACTTCCGGCTAACTTGCGCAGCCGTGAGAGCCGGCAATATGTGCGGCCGAGAGGGCAAAGAGCGGGATACATTTTCGGTCCGCTACGCCGATGCAGGCGCGCGGATGCAGGTGGATAGAATGTCCGCACTGATCAGTCAATCAGCGTCGATAGGGGCCTGAGTGAAAATCCTTTTCGTCTGCCTCGGCAACATCTGCCGCTCGCCCACCGCAGAGGCGGTGTTCCGCGCCATGGCGGCCCAGGAGTTGCCGCAGCTCGCACTGAGCGTCGATTCGGCCGGCACCGCCGGCTACCACGCCGGCGAGCCCCCCGATCGGCGTACCTGCGAGGCGGCCGCCCGCCGCGGTTATGACCTGTCGGCTCTGCGCGCGCGCGTCGTGGAAGCGCGCGACTTCGAGACGTTCGATCTGATCCTGGCGATGGACCGGCAGAACCTGCGCACGCTCGAGCGGCGCGCGCCCGCACACGCTCGCGAGCGGCTGCGGTTGTTTCTGGAATTTGCTCCCGAGAGCGGCGTGCTCGAGGTGCCCGACCCGTATTACGGTGGGCAGAACGGTTTCGAGCACGTGCTCGATTTGATCGAAGCGGCCGCGCGCGGTCTGTGTGCGGCGCTGCGCACCGGGAAGGGATTGAGCATTCCGCGGGCGGACTGACCGCCCGCGGAGCGTCCCTGGGACGCGTGGCGTCCCAGGGTTCGCTGAGGCTTACTCGTCCGTGCCGCGGTGGCCCGTGTCCCACTGTGCGGGGGTGGAGGACCACACGACATGCGGCTTGCTGTCCGAGCCACTCGCCGGGGCGGGCGAGCTCGACGGCTCGACGTGCACCGAGGCCGGTTTGGGTTCCTCGTGCCATGATCCGGCGGGCTTGGCCTCACGCGCCGCAGGGGGGGGCGAGGCCGCCGGAGCGAGCGCTGCCGGCGCAGGCGCTGGGCGCGCAGCGTGAGCCTCAGACTCGGGCGCCGGAGCCGGCGGCCGTGGTGCGAAGGTCTCTCGCGGTGCGGGTGTTTCGCGCGGCGCCGGGCTCTCGCCTGAATACTCGCGCCGCTCGCCGGTGACCTGTGTGTGCGGCTCGCCTTGCGCCGGGCTTGCGCCACCGGGGCGGGCTTCCCCCGGAATCTGCTCGCGCGCGCCACCCCGGCGTCCGCCGCGCCGGCCACGCCGCCGACCGCGGCGCTCTCCACGCTCGGATGGCGGACGTTCGCCGCCGACCGCAGCCGGAGGCTGACTCGGACCCGCGCCGCCGCTCGCCGCGGTGACTTCCGGGGCGCGATGCGTCGGTTCGCGGTCGCGCTGACGGCGTTCGGGACGCGGACCGCGGCTCTCCGGGCCGCGCGGTTCGCCCTGCGGGCGGCGCCCGCCTTCCCCGCGGCGACCCTGACGGCCCGGCTCCCGCCGTGCCTCGCGGGTCCGTTCGCCACGCCGGTGCGGCGTCCGCGCTGCGGGTGCATTGGCCTGCTGCGGCTCGGGCTCGATCGGGGCAGCCTCGGCTTCCGCAGCGAACAGGCCCTTCAGCCGGGCCCACAGACCCTTGGCCGGGCGGGCTTCGGCGGGCGGCGCAGCCGGCTCTGGATGCGCGGCGCTCAGCGTCACGGGCGAGGGCGTCGAGGGCATGATGGGTGCCACGGCCGGGACTTCGGCCGGCGGGCGCTGCTCGCGCGCGCTGCCGGGCTCGCTCACCTCGGGCGGGGCGGGGATCAGGTAGCTGGTCTGGCGGTTCTCGGGCAGCTCCGCCTCATCGTCGCGCACGCGCTTGATCGAGTACTCGGGCGTCTGAATGTGCGGGTTCGGCACGATGATCAGCTCCGCCTCGCTCTTGTCCTCGAGCGTGCGCAGCCATTCGCGCTTTTCGTTGAACAGGAACGTCGCCACGTCGACCGGCAGCTGCGTGATGACCTTGGCGGTGCGGTCCTTGCGCAGCTCCTCGCCGATCAGGCGCAGCACCGCGAGCGCCATCGACTCGACGCTCCTGATGCTGCCGATTCCGACGCAGCGCGGGCAGACGATGTGGCTCGATTCCCCGAGCGAGGGGCGCAGACGCTGGCGCGACATCTCCAGCAGCCCGAAGCGCGAGAGCTTGCCGATCTGGATGCGCGCGCGGTCCATCTTCATCGCATCGCGCAGCCGGTCCTCGACCTCGCGCTGGTTCTTGCCCGACTCCATGTCGATGAAGTCGATGACAATGAGGCCGCCGATGTCGCGGATGCGCAGCTGACGGGCAATTTCCTCGGCCGCCTCGAGGTTGGTGTTGAGCGCGGTGGTCTCGATGTCGCTGCCCTTGGTGGCGCGCGCGGAGTTGATGTCGATCGACACCAGCGCCTCGGTGTAGTCGATGACGATGCTGCCGCCGGAAGGCAGCTGCACCTTGTGCGCGTAGGCAGACTCGATCTGGCTTTCGATCTGAAAGCGGGTGAACAGCGCGATGTCGTCCGTGTAGTGCTTCAGCCGGCGCTGCGCATCGGCGGGCATGAAGCGCTGCATGTATTCCTGGGCCTTCTGGAAGGCCGCCGCGTCATCGACCAGCACCTCGGCGATGTCGTCGGAAAGATAGTCGCGCAGCGCGCGCGTGACCGCGTCGCTTTCCCGATACACCAGGAATGGCGCCGCCCGGCCCTCGGCGGCCACCGCGATCTGATCCCACTGCGCCTTGAGGTTGTCCAGATCCCACTGCAGCTCCTCGGCGCTGCGGCCGACCCCCGCGGTGCGCACGATCGCGCCCATGCCCTCCGGAATGCGCAGCTGGTTCATCACCTCGCGCATCTGGTCGCGGTCCTCCCCCTCGATGCGGCGCGAGACGCCCCCGGCGCGCGGATTGTTCGGCATCAGCACGAGGAAGCGCCCGGCGAGGCTGAGGAAGGTGGTGAGCGCGGCGCCCTTGTTGCCCCGCTCCTCCTTCTCGACCTGAACGATCAGCTCCTGACCCTCGGAGAGCAGCTCACGGATGTTCATCCGGCCGCCCTGCGGGGACTGGCGGAAGTACTCCCGGCTGACTTCCTTCAGCGGCAAAAAGCCGTGACGTGCTGCGCCGTAATCGACGAAGCAGGCCTCCAGGGACGGTTCGATGCGGGAGATGCGGCCTTTGTAGACGTTTGCCTTTTTCTGTTCGCGGGACGGTATATCGATACTCAGATCAAAGAGCTTCTGTCCATCGACCAGCGCGACTCTCAGTTCCTCTTCCTGAGTCGCATTCACGAGCATTCTTTTCATGTGCCCCTACTGTTGTACGGTGAGGGGCCGGCAAGCATACGGGAGGCCGCGGCGCGGGCGCGCCGCAGCGGCGAAGATTCCTGCGACTCTGCGCATCAGCGCGAGTCCTGATCGTCACGATGCACACCACTGCATAGGCGGGTGCCGGAAATCCTTCGACGGTCTCAACCGGAGGCGCCTCCCGCGGAACCCGTTTCAGGGGTTCGACGCCGGTGGCGATCTTGTCGGCCCGATACGATGGCCTCTCTACGGAGGTCCAACTAACATGCGGCGCGGTGCGCCGCGAACCATTGGCGCGTCCGCTCAGCGGACGGCGAGCGGAGTATACTGCAGCGATTGCTGTAGAAACAGTACCTTACGCGGAATAGGGCGGTGTCGGCGGATATTGGAACCGAAGGGCGCACCGGCGTGCGCCATCTGGACGTGGCCGAGGGCGAGGCGGGCCTGCGGCTGGACAAATTCCTCGCCCAGCGCCTGCCCGGGCTGCCGCGCACGCGGCTGTTCCGCATCATCCGCAAGGGCGAGGTGCGGGTGAATGGCGGGCGCAGCGGACCGCAGACGCGCTTGGCGTGCGGGGACCGGGTCCGGGTCCCGCCGCTGCGCGTGGAGCCGGCGGGCGGCGCGGCGCCGGCTGCGCGCGGGCCGTCGGCCGCGCTGCTCGAGACCGTGCGGCGGGCCATCATTCACGAGGATGCGCGGCTGCTCGTGCTCGACAAGCCCGCGGGAATTGCGGTCCACGGCGGCAGCGGCATCGACTTCGGTCTGATCGAGGCGCTGCGCGCGCTGCGGCCGGGCGAGTCGCTCGAGCTCGTGCACCGGCTCGATCGGGACACCAGCGGTTGCCTGCTGGTGGCGCGCACGCCCGCGGCGCTGCGCGCCGCGCATGCGCTGCTGCGCGAAGGGCGCAGCGAGAAACGCTATCTGGCACTGCTCTGCGGACGCTGGGAACTCGGCCACAAGCGCATCGAGGCGCCGCTGCGCACCGATACGCGCGTGGGCGGTGAACGCACGGTGCGGGTGGCTGCGGGCGGGAAAGCCTCGGTAAGCGAGTTCCGCCTGGTGCACAGTTACGGCCGCCGCCGGGGGACCCAGGCGAGCCTCCTCGAGGTGACGCTGCACACCGGCCGCACGCACCAGATCCGGGTGCACGCCGCCTACGCCGGGCACCCGGTGGCCGGAGATCCCAAGTACGGCGATGCGGCCTGCAACGCAGCGCTGCGCGCACTCGGTCTGAACCGGATGTTTCTGCACGCGCACAGCATGAGCTTCGAGTGGCCGGACGGGGCGACTTTCAGCGCAAGCGCGCCACTGCCGCCGGAGCTCTCGGCGGTGCTCGAGCGGCTGGAGCGCTAGCGCTGCCTCAGGGCACGGCGCAGCCGGCCCGGCGCAGCGCGGCGGCGAGCCAGATGAGCGGCAGCCCGATCAGCGCAGTCGGATCGGTGCTCTCGATGCGCTCGAACAGCGCGATCCCGAGCCCCTCGGCGCGGAATCCCCCGGCGCAGTCGAACGGCCGTTCAGCCTCGACGTAACGGGCGATTTCCGCCTCGCTGAGCTCGCGGAACACCACGGTGGTCGTGTCCAGGTGCACCAGGCGCACCCCCCCGCCGGCCCCGAGCAGCGCGCAGCCGGTATGGAAGCGAACACGCGCCCCGCTGGCGGCGTGAAGCTGCGCGCGGCAGCGCTCGGCATCGCCCGGCTTGTCGAGGATCTGCTCGCCATGGGCGGCGACCTGGTCGCTGCCGATGACGAGCGCTTGCGGGTGGCGTGCGGCGACCGCCTGGGCCTTGGCGAGCGCGAGCCGCGCGGCCCGGTCGGCCGGCAGCTCGCCCTGCTGGTACGCCTCGCTCACCTCGGGCGCGACGGCGGTGAAGGGCAGCTCTAGCCGCTCCAGGAGTGCGCGCCGGTAGCGGGAGGTCGAGGCGAGAATGAGTTCAGGCATGGGCAGACGCGCCGCTGAAATTCGGCTCTCCGAAACAAGGACTTATCAAGATCCACCGGACTTTGACTTGCCGGTACCTGATACCTATTATACGCGCCCCATGCCGCAACCCTGGTCCAAGCCGCTCGCGGTAGACCGGCTGAGCCGTGAGGCGGCTGTGCTCGATTTCGATATCGCTGTGACGCAGTTGCCGCGGGTGAGCTCGCGCGTCGAGCTGCTCGGGGGCCGTGTGCAGGGGCGCGTGCATTTCGGGCGCGACGCGCATCGCGCGGTAGCGGAGGTGACGCTCGAGGGTGAAGTGCAGCTGCGCTGCCAGCGGTGCATGCGTCCGATGGCGCTGCCGCTGAGCGCACGCACTTCTGTGGCACTGCTCGGCAGCGCCCACGAGGCGGACGCGCTGAGCGGTGCGTTCGAGCCGGTGCTCGCGCGCGAGGGCCGCATCAGCGTCGCCGAGCTGGTTGAGGAGGAGGTGCTGCTGAGTCTGCCCATCGTGCCGATGCACGCGGAGCAGCCGCAGTGCCGGCCGCTCGAGCAGACCGGTCCCGCTGAGCAGCAGCCGGCCGAGGCGGCGACGCAGCGGCCGTTCGCGGGGCTGGGTAAGTTGTTGAGTCAAAAGTGAGTATCCGCGCGTTGCGCGCATGAGGACATTATGGCCGTTCAGAAAAGCCGCAAGACCCCTTCCAAGCGCGGCATGCACCGCTCCCACGACGGACTCGCCGCCCCGGCGCTGTCCACCGATCCGCAGTCGGGCGAGACTCACCTGCGTCATCGCATCACGCCGGATGGCTTCTATCGCGGCCGGCGCGTGATCGAGAAGCCCGCCGACACCGATCAGGAATAACACGCGCGCGTGCCCGTGTTGCCGGTCGCCATCGATGTGATGAGCGGCGATCACCAGCCGCGTGAGTACATTGCTGGGGCGTTCGTGGCGCTGGCCGAGCAGGCGGATCTGCGCGCGCTGCTGGTGGGCGATCGGCAGCTGATCGAGGCGGCGTGCGCGGCGCAGCCGCAGCGGCTGCGCGAGCGGAGCGAGATCGTGCCGGCCTCCGAAGTGGTCGGCATGAGCGAGCATCCGCGCGAGGCGGTGCGCCGCAAGAAGGACTCCTCGATGCGCGTGGCGGTCGAGCTCCTCAAGAGCGGCCGCGCCTCGGCCTGCGTGAGCGCCGGCAATACCGGGGCACTCACCGCCATTGCCCACTTCGTGCTGAAGACGTTGCCCGGGGTCGAGCGGGCGGCGATCATCTCGGCCATCCCGGCCGCGCATGGCCACACCCAGATGCTCGACCTCGGCGCCAACACCAAGGCGACGCCCGAGCAGCTCCGTCAGTTCGCCACCATGGGCGCGATCATTTCTCGGGACGTCTACGGGCTCGCTGTCCCGCGCATCGGGCTGCTCAACATCGGCGAGGAGGACATCAAGGGCCACGAAGTGGTGCAGGCGGCCCACGCGCTGTTGCTCGCGAGCGGTCTGAACTACGTGGGCTTCGTCGAAGGCGATGACATTTTCTCCGGCGACGTCGACGTGGTGGTGACCGACGGGTTCACCGGTAACGTGGCGCTGAAGACCATGGAGGGGGTCGCAGCGCTGATCGCGGAGCGGATGCGCGGGGAGTTCCGCGCGTCCTGGCGGGCCCGGCTCGCCGGGCTCGCCGCGCGCGGGGTGCTGCGGCGCGTGGCCGCGAGCCTCGATCCGCGCCGCTACAACGGCGCATGCATGGTGGGGCTGGGCGGGATCGTGGTAAAAAGCCATGGCAGAGCCGACGGGATGGCCTTCTCCAGGGCCGTCCTCACCGCCGCGCTCGCCGCGCGCCATGGGCTGACCGAGCACATCGCCCAGGCGCTCGCCGCTGCATCGTCCATCGGGAGTTCGACGCCTTGATTTATTCGCGCATCGCCGGAACGGGCTCGTACCTGCCCGAGAAAGTCCTCACCAATTTCGATCTGGAAAAGATGGTGGACACCAGCGACCAGTGGATCCGGGAGCGCACCGGTATCGAGCGGCGGCACATCGCCGCCGATGGCGAGACCACGGTCGATCTGGCCGAGCGGGCCGTGCGTGCGGCGCTCGATGCGGCCGGCTGCAAGCCCGAGGAGGTCGACTTCATCGCCTTCGGCACGACCACGCCGGACATGTGGTTCCCGAACTGCGGGGTGCTGCTGCAAGCGCGGCTCGGCTGCCGCGGCGTGCCGGCCTTCAGCGTCGAGACGGCCTGCAGCGGCTTCATGTACGCGCTGGCGATCGCCGACAAGTTCGTGCGCGCCGGGGAGGCCCGCCGGGCGCTCGCGATCGGCGCAGAGACGCTCTCGCGCATCACCGACTGGACCGACCGGTCCACGGCGGTGCTGTTTGCCGACGGCGCCGGCGCGGTGCTGCTCGAGCCGTCCGCCGAGCCGGGCATCCTCTCGACCCATCTGCACGCCGACGGCGCCTACAAGGATCTGCTCTACAGCGGCGGTGGCACGGATCCGTCCAAGACTCGCCGCGCGATCACCATGACCGGCAACGAGGTGTTCAAGGTCGCGGTGAATACGCTGTGCAAGTCGATCGACGAGGCGCTCACGGCCAACCATCTCGAGCGCACCGCGCTCGACTGGCTGGTGCCGCACCAGGCGAATCTGCGCATCATTCAGGCGACCGCCCGCAGGGTCGATTTGCCGATGGAGCGGGTGATCACCACCGTGCAGGACCACGGCAACACCTCGGCGGCCTCTGTGCCGCTCGCGCTCGATTACGGGGTGCGCTCGGGCAAGATCCAGCGCGGGCAGCTGATGCTGCTCGAGGCCTTCGGCGGCGGGTTTACCTGGGGCTCGGCGCTGATCCGCTACTGAGAGCGCCGCGCGAGATCGGCGCGGCCTGCGCGCGCACGGTCAGCGCCCGGAACCGAACCGTGCGCGGCACGAGCGTCGCGCACTGGGCTGCGCGCCGGCGCCGCGGCGAACTTACTGCTGCAAGGCCCGCAGCGTGCGGCCACCGGTGCGGCGCACATTCACACCGGGCCCGG
>JAKAYU010000009.1 GCA_021809525.1 Pseudomonadota bacterium
ACGTGATAGATGCGTTCCGCCACGCCGCCCAGCCGTTGTTCGATCCGCTCGGCTTTCTGCACCTGACGCTCGGCCGGGCGCACGAGGCGGTGGTCAAGCTCGGCGAGCATTCGCCCATCGACCAGCGGCCGCGCGCCACCTGCGCGCTGTGCCTGGTACAGCAGGGCGCCTCCTGGTGGGCGCACATCGGCGACAGCCGCATCTATCACGTGCGCGGCGGGAAACTCATCGGGCGCAGCCGCGATCACAGTCATGTCGAAGGGCTGCTGCGCGAGGGGCTGATCACCGCCGAGCAGGCCCAGGCCCACCCGATGCGCAATTACGTCGAATGCTGCCTCGGCGGCGGACCGATCCTGCCGGACATGGCGCTCACGCGCCGACGCCCGCTCGAGGCAGGCGATGCGCTGCTCGTGTGCAGTGACGGGCTGTGGGGTCCGCTGAAGGACGAGGAGCTCGCCGGGGAGCTCGGCGCGCCGACGACACCGCTGCGCGACAAGCTGCTCGACCTGGCCCGGCGCTCGGTCCGGCGCGCCGGCGCCGGCAGCGACAACACTTCGGCCGCCGCGCTGCGGTGGCTCGGCGACTGATCAGGAGCGACAGGACAGAAGATGACCCGACCGAGCGGACGCGCCGCCGATCAGATGCGGCCCGTGACTTTTACGCGCCGGTTCGCCAAGCACGCCGAAGGGGTGGTGCTGGTGGAGTTCGGCGATACCCAGGTCCTGTGCACCGCGAGCGTGGAGGAGTCGGTGCCGGCCTTTCTGCGCGGCAAGGGCCAGGGCTGGGTCACTGCCGAGTACGGCATGCTGCCGCGTTCGACCCACAGCCGCTCCCAGCGCGAGGCGGCCCGCGGCAAGCAAAGCGGCCGCACGCTGGAGATCCAGCGCCTGATCGGCCGCTCGCTGCGCGCGGTGGTCGACTTGAAGGGGCTCGGCGAGCGCACCATCACCATCGACTGCGATGTGCTGCAGGCCGACGGCGGAACGCGCACCGCCTCGATCGCCGGCGGTTATGTTGCTCTGGCGCAGGCGTGCCGCGGACTTGAGCGCAAGCGGCTGATCCCGCGCACGCCCCTGCACGGGCAGGTGGCGGCCATTTCGGTGGGCATCGTCGGCGGCGTCACGGTGCTCGATCTGGATTATCCGGAGGACTCGCAGGCCGAAGTCGACATGAACGTGGTCATGAACGACGGCGGCGCGTTCATCGAGGTGCAGGGCACCGCCGAGGGGCATGCGTTCCGCCGCCACGAACTCGATGCCATGCTCGAGCTGGCCGCCGGCGGCATCGAGCGGCTCTTCCCGCTGCAGGCCAAGGCGATCGAGGCGTGAAAGTCGTACTGGCCAGCGGCAACCCGGGCAAGCTGCGCGAGCTCGCGCAGCTGCTCGCGCCCTCGGGCCTGGCGGTATTGCCACAATCGGCCTTCGGGCTCGAGACACCACCGGAGACCGGCACGACCTTTCGCGACAACGCGCTGCTGAAGGCGCGGCACGTGGCCCGGCTGACGGGTCTCGCGGCGCTCGCCGACGATTCCGGTATCGAGGTCGATGTGCTGCAGGGGCGTCCCGGGGTGTACTCGGCCCGCTACGCCGGCGAGGGGGCGAGCGATGAAGCCAATCTGCGCAAGCTCTTGGCCGAGCTCGACGGCGTGCCCGAGGAGGCGCGCGCGGCGCGCTATCGCTGTGTCATGGTGCTCGTGCGCCACCCGGAGGATCCCGATCCGCTGATCACCGAGGGCACCTGGGAGGGGCGGATCACCCGCGCGCCGCGCGGCAGCGGGGGCTTCGGCTACGACCCGGTCTTTCTGCCGGAGGGCTCGACGCGCACGGCGGCGGAGCTCGAGCCGCAGGAGAAGAACGCCCTCAGCCATCGAGGGCAAGCCTTGCGGGCCCTCGCCGCGCGCGCCGCCGAGCTCTTCGCGGCCCCTTGCGGGGCGGCTCCCGCGCCGGCGCGCCGGGGGCGACTGTTCGTGCTGGCGGCGCCCTCGGGAGCCGGCAAGACCTCTCTGGTCCGCGCGCTGCTTGAGCGTAAGCCGCAGCTGCATATGTCCATCTCCCACACCACCCGGCCGAAGCGGGCCACCGAAGCCGATGGGCGCGAATACCACTTCGTCACGCTCGAGCAGTTCGAGCAGATGATCGCCGAGAAGCGCTTTCTGGAGCACGCCCGGGTGTTCGGCAACTGCTACGGCACGGCGCGCGAGCCACTCGAGCAGCGGCTCGCCTCCGGGGGCGATGTGGTGCTCGAGATCGACTGGCAGGGGGCCCGCCAAGTGCGCCTCGCGCTGCCGCAGTGCGAGACCATTTTCGTGCTGCCGCCTTCGCGTGAGGCGCTCGAGCAGCGCCTGCGCGGTCGAGCTACTGACTCAGCTGAGGTGATCGCGCGGCGGCTGCGCGAGGCGGTCAGCGACATGGCGCACTGGAACGAATTCGACTACGTCGTCGTGAACGACGATTTCGCGCGCGCCGTCGAGGATCTGGTGCACATCGTGGAAGGCCGGGGCGCAGGGCTCGTGGCCTCGCGGCCGGCGCTGGCGCCGCTGCTGGCGCGCCTGCTGGCCTGAGCGGCCATGCTTGCCGTATAGTAGAGGCTTCTCGCGCGCTTGCTGCGCGCTTCACTCCATTTCAGCACTCAAGAATCGCCATGGCCCGCATCACCGTCGAAGACTGCCTGCAGAACGTCGATAACCTCTTTCAGCTGGTGATTCTGGCGGCACAGCGCGCACGACGGCTGGCCAACGGGGCCGAGCCGACTGTCCCCCTTGAGAATGACAAGCCGACGGTGGTCGCGCTGCGCGAGATCGCCGCGGGCAACGTTACGCTCGAGATGCTGCGCGAGCCGGAACCGCCGCCGCCGGCCGAGCCGGCCGCCCCGGATGTACCCGAGCTGGACATGCAGTCCGCGTTCCGCGCGCCGCAGTTCGGCCTCGGCGAGTAGCCAGCGGGGACCGGTAGCCTGCCGTGATATGGACTATGCGTCTTCCCTCCTCGGGCTGCTTCCCGGCGGAAGGCGCACCCCCGGGCTGAAGGAACTGCTGGCTACCGTCGGCAGCTACCTGCCGGCAGAGCAGGTCGCTCGCGTCCGCGCCGCCGCCGAATTCGGCGCATCGGCCCACGAGGGACAGAAGCGCCTCTCCGGCGAGCCGTACATCGCCCATCCGGTCGCGACCGCGGCCATCCTCGCGGACCTGCGGCTCGATGCCGACACCCTGGTCGCGGCGATCCTGCACGACGTCATCGAGGACACCCCGACACCGAAGGACCAGCTCGCTGCGCGCTTCGGCGCCGACGTCGCCGAACTGGTCGACGGGGTGACCAAGCTCGATGCCATCCAGTTCAAGAACCGCGAAGAGGCGCAGGCGGAGTCCTTCCGCAAGATGCTGCTGGCGATGGTGCGCGATCTGCGCGTCATCCTGGTCAAGCTCGCCGACCGCACCCACAACATGCGCACCATCCAGGCGATGCCGCCGCACCGGCGGCGGGCCATCGCCCGCGAGACGCTGGACATCTACGCGCCGATCGCCGAGCGGCTCGGCCTGTACAACCTGAAGCTTGAGCTCGAAGAGCTGGGCTTTCGCGCGCTGTATCCGCGCCGCTACCGGGTGCTCGAGTATGCCCTGCGCAAGGCGCGCGGCAATCAGAAGGAATTCCTGAAGAAGATCGAGCAGCAGCTGTCCGAGGCGCTGACGAAGCACGGCATCGAAGCGCGGGTCGAGATGCGCGAGAAGCACATCTACAGCATCTACAAGAAGATGCTGCGCAAACGCGCCTCGCTCGCCGAGATCGTCGACGTGTACGGCCTGCGCATCATCGTCGATGAGATCGACACCTGTTACCGCGCGATCGGCGTGGTGCACTCGGTGTTCAAGCCGATGCCCGGGCGCTTCAAGGACTACATCGCCATCCCGCGCGTCAACGGCTACCAGTCGCTGCACACGACACTGTTCGGTCCGAATGCCGTGCCCATCGAAGTGCAGATCCGCACCGAGGACATGCACCGGGTCGCCGAGTCGGGCATCGCGGCGCACTGGAAATACAAGAGCGGGGAGGACGCCGGGTCGATGCAGCAGGCGCGCGCGCGCGAGTGGCTCTCGGGGCTGGTGGAGCTGCAGGAGGACGGCAGCTCGGAGGAGTTTCTCGAGAGCGTCAAGGTCGATCTGTATCCGGACAAAGTCTACGTGTTCACCCCGAAGGGCAAGATCCTGCGCCTGCCCTCCGGCGCCACCGTGGTCGATTTCGCCTACGCGGTGCACACCGACGTCGGCAACCGCTGTGTCGCGGCCAAGGTGGACCGCCGGCTCACGCCGCTGCGCACCGTGCTGCGCAACGGCCAGACCGTGGAGATCATCACCGCCAAGGGCGCGGTGCCGAACCCCGCCTGGGTCGGCTTCGTGGTCACCGCCAAGGCGCGCAGCGCCATCCGCCATTACCTCAAGGGCCTGCGCCGCAGCGAGGCGATCGCACTCGGCCAGCGGCTGCTCACCCAGGCGCTCGCGGAGTTCCATCTGTCGTTCGAGGACGTGCCCGCTGCGACGCGCGATGCGATGCTCGGGGAGTTCGGCATGAAGGACATGGACGAGCTGCACGAGAAGATCGGCCTCGGGGAGCGCCTGGCGCCGCTCGTGGCGCGCCGGCTGCTGCCGGCGGGCGCGCCGGAACGCGGCGCCCAGTTGCCCGCGCCGCTCGCCATCGCCGGTACCGAGGGGCTGCTCGTGACCTACGCGCGCTGCTGCTTCCCGCTGCCGAACGACCCGGTGTTCGCGTTTCTGTCCGCCGGACGCGGTGTAGTGATCCATCGCGACCGCTGCGTGAACGTCGAGGACTACCGCAAGCATCCCGAGAAGTGGCTGCCGGTGAGCTGGCAGCCCTCCCCGGAGCGGTTGTTCAGCTGCGAGATCCGCGTGGACGTGGTCAACAGGACCGGCGTGCTCGCCGGGGTGGCGGCGGCCATCGCCAGCGCCGACACCAACATCCATCACGTCTCGATCGAGGAGCAGGAAGGCGACGCATCGATTCTGACCTTCGAGCTGAAGGTGCGCGACCGCAAGCAGCTGGCGCACGTGATGCGCGTGATCCGTCGCTTGCCGGACGTCACGCGCGTCAGCCGCACGATCGCCGCCCATGCGCGCGGCGGCCGCGCCGACAGCGACGAGCTCGACGAGTCGGACTCCAACTCCCACACCCCATGAGGACACCCATGAGCCGTACGATCATCCACACCGACAAGGCGCCGCCGGCCATCGGCACGTACTCCCAGGCCGTGCGCGCCGGGGACACGGTGTACCTGTCCGGACAGATTCCTCTCGACCCGGCCACGAAGGAGATGGTCACGGGCGGCATCGAGGCGGAGATCCGCCGCGTGTTCGACAACCTGCAGGCGCTCGCCGAGGCGGCCGGCGGGACGTTGGCGCAGGCGGTCAAGGTCAACGTCTATCTGACGGATCTCGCGCACTTCGCCAAGGTCAACGAGATCATGGCGCAGTACTTTCCGCAGCCCTACCCGGCCCGGGCCGCTGTCGGCGTGGCGCAGCTGCCGCGCGGCGCGCGCGTCGAGGCGGAGTGCATCCTGCACCTTGGCTGAGGCGGCGCGCAGCAGCACGAACGAACAGCGCCCGGTGACGGCGCTGCGCGGCGTCGGCGCGGCGCTCGCCGGGCGTCTGCGCCGCCTGGGCATCACGCAGGTGCAGGATCTGCTGTTCGTCCTGCCCGTCGACTACGACGACCGCACCGAGTGTCGGCGCATCGGGGAGCTCTACCCCGGCATGCGCGCGCTCGTGGAAGGCGAGGTACAGCTGACCGAGGTGGTCTTGCGCCGCCGGCGCCAGCTGCTGACGCGCCTGTCCGACGGGTCGGGGTTCCTCACCTTGAGGTTCTTCCACTTCTCCGCCAGCCAGCAGGAGGGCCTCGCGCGCGGCACGCGCCTGCGTTGCTTCGGGGAGGTGCGCCGCGGTCCTCAGGGCCTGGAGATGGTCCACCCCGAATACCGGCGCGTCACCGAGCGCTGCGAGGCGGTGGAGGATACGCTGACGCCGCTTTATCCCCTGACGGAAGGGGTAACGCAAGGCCGCCTGCGCATGCTGATCACGCAGGCGCTGCGCGAGCTCGACGGCGCCGGGGTGCGCGACTGGGTGCCGCGGGAGCTGCTGGAGGATCTGCGGCTGCCTTCGCTGCGCGAGGCGCTGCACTACGTGCACCGGCCGCCGAAGAACGCGCGGCTCGAGGAACTCTCCGCCCGCCGCCACCCGGCGCAACGGCGTCTGGCCTTCGAAGAGCTGCTCGCCCATCAGGCGAATCTGCGGCTGTTGAAGCGGGCCACCCGGACCGATCCGGCCTGGGCGCTCGAGGATGCCGAGGGGCTCGCTGCGCGGCTGCTTGCGGCGCTGCCCTTCCGGCTGACCGGCGCGCAGGCACGGGCGCTCGCGGAGGTCGAAGCCGATCTGCGCGCCGAGCGGCCGATGGTGCGGCTCGTGCAGGGCGACGTCGGGTGCGGCAAGACCGTGGTGGCGGCGCTGGCGGCGGCAAGGGCCGCCGGCAGCGGCCTGCAGGCCGCTCTGATGGCACCGACCGAGCTGCTCGCGGAGCAGCACGCGCGCAATTTTCGCGCCTGGCTGCAGCCGCTCGGACTGCCGGTGGCGCTGCTCTCGGGCGCCCAGCCGGCGCGGACTCGGCGCAGCGCGCTCGAGGCGGTTGCCTCCGGCGAAGTGCGGGTGGTGGTCGGCACGCACGCGCTGTTCCAGGAGGGCATCGAGTTCGCCCACCTCGCGCTGGTGATCGTGGACGAGCAGCACCGCTTCGGGGTGACGCAGCGCCTGCGCCTGCAGGAGAAGGGCCGCGGCGGCGGGCGCTTCCCGCATCAGCTGATCATGACGGCGACGCCCATTCCGCGCACGCTTGCCATGACCGCCTACGCCGATCTCGACGTCTCGGTGATCGATGAGCTGCCGCCCGGCCGCACGCCGGTGCAGACCGTGGTCGTGCCCGAACAGCGCCGCGACGAGGTGGTGGCGCGGGTCGAGCAGGCGTGCCGCTCGGGACGGCAGGTCTACTGGGTGTGCCCGCTGATCGAGGAATCCGAGGAGCTGCGCGCCCAGGCCGCGGAGGAGACCGCCGCCGTGCTCGCCGAGGCGTTGCCTGAGCTGCGCGTCGGCCTCGTGCATGGCCGGCTCGCTTCGGCGAAGAAGGACGACGCGATGCTCGCCTTCAAGGCCGGTCGCATCCAGCTGCTCGTCGCCACGACTGTCATCGAGGTCGGAGTGGACGTGCCGAACGCGACGCTCATGGTGATCGAGAACGCCGAGCGCATGGGGCTCGCGCAGCTGCATCAGCTGCGCGGGCGCGTGGGGCGCGGCGCGGCGGCGAGCAGCTGCGTGCTGCTGTACCGCGCGCCGCTCTCCCCGCTCGCGCGGCGGCGCCTGGAGGTCATGCGCCGGACCAATGACGGCTTCGAGATCGCCCGCCGCGACCTGGAGCTGCGCGGACCGGGGGAACTGCTCGGCACGCGCCAGACGGGGCTCGCGCAGATGCGAGTCGCGGATCTGATGCGCGACGCCGATCTGCTGCCGCGGGTGCAGGCGGCCGCTGAGGTGCTCCTTGCCGAGTATCCGGATAATATCGCGGCGCTTTCGGCCCGCTGGATCGCCGGTGGGGAGCAATACGGGAGAGTAGGGTAGTCACCATGTCAGCCGCGATCGATCAACTCGGCCCGAAGCGCGGACCGGACGAAGCGCCGCTTGCGCACCGCCTGGCGCGGCGGATCGAGGAGTACGGGCGGCTGGCGCGTTTCGACCGGCCGATCGGCACCTGGCTGCTGCTCTGGCCGGCGCTGTGGGCACTGTGGATCGCGGGCCGCGGCCGCCCCGATCCGGCCGTGCTCATCATCTTCGTGCTCGGCGTCATCGTGATGCGTGCCGCCGGCTGCATCATCAACGATTTCGCCGACCGCAACATCGATCCGCACGTCAAGCGCACGCGCGACCGCCCGCTCGCCGCGCGCAGAGTCTCGCCGCTCGAGGCGCTGACGTTGTTCGTCGTGCTGATGCTGTTCGCTCTGTGGCTGGTGAGCCGGCTGAACCGGCTCACGGTCGAACTGGCCGTCATCGGCGCGGCGCTCACCGCCTCCTATCCGTTCGTGAAGCGCTTCTTCCCCCTGCCGCAGTTGTATCTCGGCCTGTCGTTCGGCGGCTGGAGCATCCCGATGGCGTTCGCCGCCGAGCTCGGCGCGGTGCCGCGCGTGGCCTGGGTGCTGTACATCGCGGCGGTGGTGTGGGCGGTGGTGTACGACACGCTCTACGCCATGGTCGACCGCGACGATGACCGCAGGATCGGCGTGCAGTCGAGCGCGCTGCTGTTCGCCGATCTCGACCGGCTGCTCATCGGGGTGCTGCAGGTGATGATGCTCGCGGCTCTCGCGCTCGCCGGGCACGATTTGAAGCTGGGCGCGTGGTACGCGGCCGCACTCGCCGGCGCCGCGGTGCTCTTCGCCTATCAGCAATGGCTCATCCGCCGGCGCGAGCCGGCGGCTTGCCTGCGGGCCTTCCTCAACAACAATTACGTCGGCATGGCGATCTTCATCGGCGTGGCGCTGCAGTTCATCTACGCCCGCTGAGGTGCCGCGCAACTTTTGCGCGCCGGCGGTGTTTTCAAGTCGGACGGGCGCGCGCGGCGCGCGCCGGGTGGCTGGACAAAAGGGGGCGCGTCATGAACGCAAATGCCGATCCGAGCACGACTGCCAGCGCGCAGATGGTGTTCTGCCGGGCCTGCGGCCGGCAGATTCACGTGAGCGCGGCGAGCTGCCCGGGCTGCGGGGCGAGGCAGATCGCCGCGGGGGAGTCCGAGAAACTGCTGCTGCCGGCGTTTGTGCTGTGCATCGTCTTCGGCTACCTCGGCGCACACCGTTACTACGCCGGGAAGATCGGCACCGGAATCCTGATGCTGATCACCGCCGGCGGGTTGGGCATCTGGGTGCTGATCGACCTGATCCTGCTGCTGTCGGGCTCCTCCACCGACAGCGAGGGCAAGAAGCTCAAGCGCTGGGTGTAAGGCGGGCGGCTCAGAAGGTCAGCATCACCCTGAGGAGCCCGAGCACCGTGTCCGGAGTGCCCCCCCCGCCGGGATGCTGCCAGTACTCCAGGTCCGGCTGGACGGTCCAGCCGTGGGAGGCGTCGAACTGGTAGTAGGCCTCGATCTCGCTCTCGAAGCCGCGAGTGAGGCCGGCTCGTGCGCTCAGGCGGCTGTCACTGTAGGCGATGCCGAGTTCATCGTGCGCTCGCGCCGCCCACGGACCGCTCCACACCACGCCGGCGCCGAAGTGCCGGCGCACCGCGGCCACCGCCGCGGGCGCGGAACCGAATTGCACGAACCCGCTGATGCCCCGGCGGCGCGCGCCGGCGGGGCGCCAGAACCGGCTGCTCGCCACCAGATACGCCCCGGCTGCGTGGTGCGTCACGCCGCCTGCGAAGCGCCGGAAGCGGCCCGTGTCGATCCAGCCGCCGATCTGCAGCTTCACCGGCAGGCCGCCCCAGCGGCTGCGCCACGCCTCTTCCGAGACGAGCAGCGCGCCGCCGGGATCGTAGGGCAGCTCCGTCTCGTGATCACGGAACACGCCCAGCGAGAGCGACACGTGGCGGTTCGGATACACGAACACGTCCGCGCCCCAAGCGCCCTTCGGATAGGTCGGGAGCACGAACGTGCTGATCGAGGCGTCGGAGGAGAAGTCGAGGGAGAGGAAGTTGCCCCCGTACGGGACCGTGAAGAACTGGTCATCGACGTACATCAGACCGGCGCGTACGCGCACCGTGCGGCCGCGCAGATCCTGCTGATACCAGGCGCGGTCCACCGACGTGCCGGAATAAGCGTCCATGTTATCCGGGTCGGCGAGCGCAGGGACCTGACGCGTCGCGACGTTCGCGCCGCTGTGGCTCTGGGCATCGATGAACAGCGTGCCGCCGCGCCAACCGAGGAGCCGGCGCGTGTCGAGCGTGAGCGAAACATCGATCAACCGCTGCACGTCGACGCCGAGGGCGTGGGGCAGCCCGCCGGCGAGCACGTGCGAGCCGTCCAGCTGCGCGAAGCCGCCGAACGCGATGCCGTGATGCTGCAGTTCGCGGGCCGTGGCCGCCACATGCGCCAGCCATGCCCGGGCACCCGAGGCGCCCTTGGGGCCGGCGCCAGACGCAGGGGAGGCGGCGGCGCGCGCTCCCGGGCTCAGCGCCCAGGCTCCGGCCAGCACGGTGAGGATCGCTGCGCGCGCGCGCCAGTGCTGCGGGTCCATCGTCCTCGGAGGATGCGGCGTCAAAAGGCGAAAAGTATCAAGGCGCCATCCGGCGCGGTCAACGCGCGCCCGAGGCTCGCCCTGCGTGCCGTTTCCAGTCCCGAGGGAATTCAGTACAGTGCGCGCTCGACACGCGCGCGGTCGAGGCCGCGCCTCCCAGCGGCCCGAGCCGAAGTGAGTACACAGAAGAACCAGTCTTTCCGGCGCCGCCTGGGCTTCGCGCTCGCCGGCCTCGCGCACGCGCTGAAGGCCGAGCGCAGTCTGCGCGCCCAGGCGGCGGTGTTCGTGCCGGTGGTGGCGGCGCTCACCGCGCTGCGCCCCGGGGCGCTGTGGTGGGCGGCGGTGATGCTCTCGAGCGCAGGGGTGTTGGCCGCGGAGCTGTTCAACACCGCGCTCGAGGCGCTGGTCGATCACCTGCATCCGCAGCAGCACCCGCGCGTGCGGATCGTCAAGGACTGTGCGGCGGCCGCCGTCCTGATCGCGAGCCTGGGCGCTGTCGCCGTGGGCGTCGCCCTCGCCGTTCACCTCCTGCGTCGCTGATGGCGGACTGGCTAAAAAACGCGCAAACGTCGACCCGGCGAGGGCTGGTCCGTTGACAATTACCGCCTCCGCCGCGAACATGCGCGGCGCGGAACGTCATCCGCCGACGCCCCCGGACCGCTCATGATTGCATCGAATCCCGCCCTCTGCGGCGCCATCCGCCACGACTGGACGCTGCCGGAAGTCCAGGCGCTGTTCGCGCTGCCGCTGCTCGATCTGCTGCTGCATGCCCAGCGCGTGCACCGCGAGCACCATGAGCCGAACACGGTGCAGATGAGCACGCTGCTGTCGATCAAGACCGGCGCGTGTCCCGAGGACTGCGCCTACTGCCCGCAGAGCGTGCGCTACGAGACCGGGCTCGAGCCCGAGGCGCTGATGGAAGTCGCCGCGGTGCGCGAGCGCGCCGAGCGGGCGAGGGCCGCCGGCGCCACCCGCTTCTGCATGGGTGCGGCGTACCGCTCGCCGAAGGCGAAGGATCTGCGCGTCATCGCCGCGATGATCCGCGAGGTGCGCGCGCTCGGCATGGAAACTTGCGCCACCCTCGGCATGCTCACGCCCGAGCAGGCCCGGGAACTGAAGGACGCCGGCCTCGACTACTACAATCACAATCTCGATACCTCGCCGGAGTTCTACGGCGAGATCATCACGACACGCACCTACCAGGAGCGGCTCGAGACGCTCGAGGCGGTGCGCGCGGCGGACCTCAAGGTGTGCTGCGGCGGCATTCTCGGCATGGGGGAGTCCCCGGCCGATCGCGCCAAACTGCTCCTGACGCTCGCCAATCTGCCCGAGCACCCCGAGAGCGTGCCGATCAACCAGCTCGTGCAGGTCGAGGGCACACCGCTTGCCGGCAGCGCGCCGCTCGATCCGTTCGAGTTCATCCGCGCCATCGCCGTCGCGCGTCTGCTGATGCCGCGCGCGCACGTGCGTCTGTCCGCCGGCCGCACCGCCATGAGCGATGAGATGCAGGCGCTGTGCTTCATGGCGGGCGCCAACTCCATCTTCTACGGCGAGAAGCTGCTCACCACCGGCAACCCGGACGTCGAGCGTGACCGCCGGCTGTTCGAGCGGCTGGGACTGAAGGGCGAAGCGGCCGCCGATACCGCCGACGCGCCGGCGCGGCCCGCGGCCGGCAGCGGATGCGCCTGCGCGCACGCCCATGCAGAGACGGTCGCTTGAGCCATTGCTCGCGCAGCTCGAGCGCGAGCAGCTGCGCCGCCGCCGCCGCACCGTAGAGGGCTACGCGCGGGCAGGCAGCCACGCCGAACCGATGATCGCGGGCCGCCGCCTCGTCGATTTCAGCAGCAACGACTACCTCGGGCTCGCCGGCCATCCCGGGCCGGCGGAGGCCATGAGCGAGTGCGCTGCGCGCACGGGCGCCGGCAGCGGCGCCTCGCACCTGATCAGCGGTCACGGCGCCGAGCACGCGGCGCTCGAGGAGGCGCTCGCCGCATTCACCGGCCGCGAGCGGGCGCTCCTCTTTTCCACCGGCTACATGGCCAATCTCGGGGTCATGAGCGCGTTGGCGCAGCGCGGCGAGACGGTGCTGCTCGACCGGCTGAGCCACGCTTCCCTCATCGACGGCGCAGTGCTGAGCGGGGCGCGCTTCAGGCGCTACGCGCACGCCGATGCCGCCGGCGCGCACCGTCTGCTTGCCGCTAGCGCGCGGCCGACGGCGGTGCTCGCCACCGACGGGGTGTTCAGCATGGATGGGGATATCGCGCCGCTCGGGGCGCTGGCACACGCTGCCCGCGCACATGCCGCCTGGCTCGTGGTCGATGATGCGCACGGCATCGGCGTGCTCGGGCCGACGGGCCGGGGCGCGTTGGAACTGGCGGGGCTGTCGGCAGAGGAGGTGCCCGTACTGGTCGGCACGCTGGGCAAGGCGTTTGGTTCGTTCGGCGCCTTCGTTGCCGGCAGCGCCGAGCTCATCGAGCTGTTGGTGCAGAAGGCCCGGCCGTATGTCTACACGACCGCGCTGCCGCAGCCGGTGGCGGCCGCCACGCGCGCGGCACTCGCTCTCGCCGAGCGCGAGCCCTGGCGCCGCGAGCGGGTGCTCGCCCTCACCGCGCGCTTTCGCGCCGCGGCGTGTGCCGCAGGCGTGCCGCTGGCCGAGTCGGTGACACCGATCCAGCCCATTCCGCTCGGCAGCGCGCATGCGGCCCTCGAGGCGCAGCGCGTGCTCGCCGAGGCGGGCTTCTGGGTGGTCGCGATCCGCGCGCCCACCGTCCCGGCCGGGCAGGAGCGGCTGCGCGTCACGTTGACGGCGGCGCACAGCGAGGAGCAGGTCGATGCATTGGCCGAAGCACTGGGCCGCGCATGTCGTACCGGCGCGGTCCGCGCAGGGATCGAGGCGCCGCAGCGCACATGAGCGAGCTTTATGTGGAGGTGCGCGGTAGCGGCGCTCCGTTGGTGCTGCTGCACGGCTGGGGCCTCAACGTGCGTGTGTGGGACACCCTCGGCGCGGCGCTCGAGGAGCGGTTCCGGCTGATTGCGGTCGATCTGCCCGGCCATGGCCACAGCCCGTGGCGGAGTGAGTGCGCGGCCGCGCGCGAGCAGGTGCGGTGGATCGCTCGCAGCGTCGAGGCGCTGATCGGCGCGACGCCCTACGGCCTGCTCGGCTGGTCGCTCGGCAGCGAGCTGGCGCTCGCATGGGCGGCACATCCCCCGGGCGGGCTCGCGCGGCCCGCGCACCTGGTGCTGATCGCCGCGACACCGCGCTTCACCGCCGCGCCCGACTGGCCGCACGGCAAGCCGGAGGCGCAACTGCTGCGCCTCGCCGCGGGCCTGCGGCAGGACTACCGGCGCACCGTGAGCGAATTCCTCGAGCTGCAGGTGCGCGGCAGCGCCGCCGGTCAGGCGGTGCTTGAGCAGATGCGCGCGGCGCTGTTCGCGCACGGTGATGCGCAGCCCGAGGCGCTTGCGGCGGGGCTGGAGCTGCTGCGCACGCTCGATCTGCGCAGCGAGCTCGCCGCGATCGCGACACCGGCGCTCGCGATCGCCGGCCAGTACGACCGGGTGCTGTTGCCGGCGGCCACCCGGGCGCTCGCCGCCGCCCTGCCGCATGCCCGCTACGCGGAGATCCGCCGCGCGGCCCACGCCCCGTTTCTCTCGCACACCCCGGAAGTCGCCGACCTGCTCGCGGAATTTCTCTCCTCGCCATGAACCCGTCCGATCCCTTCGCACTCCAGCGTGCCGACGTGCGCAGCGCCTTCGACCGAGCCGGGGCGAGCTATGAGGCTGCCGCGCTGCTGCAATCGAGCGTCGGCGAGGAGCTCCTCGCGCGCCTCGAGCCGTTCGCCTTCACGCCCGCGGTGGTGCTGGATCTCGGTGCGGGCACCGGCCGGCTGAGCGCGCTGCTGAAACGGCGTTACCGCAAGGCGCGGGTCATCGCACTCGATCTGGCGCCCGGAATGCTCCGAGAGGCGGCGCGCCACCAGCGGGTGCTGCGCCGCTTCCAGTGCGTCTGTGCCGATGCCGGGCGAATGCCGCTGCGCGCCGGCAGCGTCGATGTGGTGTTCAGCAATCTCATGCTGCAGTGGTGCGATCCGCCGGACGCCGCGCTCGCGGAGGTTCGCCGGGTGCTCGGGCCCCAGGGCTTCTTCGCGTTCAGCACGTTTGGTCCCGACACACTGCGCGAGCTGCGCGAAGCGTGGGATGAGGACGGCCGCACGCACGTCAACCGCTTTCTTGACATGCACGACGTGGGCGATGCGTTGATGCGCGCGGGGTTCGCCGAGCCGGTGCTCGACGTGGAGCGCGTGACGGTGACTTATCGCGATGCGCTCAGCCTGATGCGTGATCTGCAGGCCATCGGCGCGCGTAACATCACGGCCGGCCGGGCCCGCTCGCTGACGGGCAAGGGTCGTCTGCGGCGCATGGAGGAGCGCTACGAGGCGCACCGGCGCGACGGGAAGCTGCCAGCGACCTATGAGGTGATCTACGGGGCAGCCTGGAACGGACGCCTCGGGTCGCAATGGGGCGGTTCGCAGCGGCCGAGCGCGGGCGCCGAGGTGCGGATTGCGCCCGAGCAGATCGGGCGCAGGGGGCGGCCGTGAGCGGGCGCGGCTTCTTCATCACTGGCACCGATACCGGTGTCGGCAAGACGGTCTGCTCCGCGGCGCTCGCCCGCGCTCTGGCTCGCCGCAGCGCGCGCGTCGCGGTGATGAAGCCCGTCGCCTCGGGCGCACTTCTCACCCCCCAGGGGCTGCGCAGCGAGGATGCGCTGAGGCTGATGGCCGAGGCGAGCGTGGCGGCCCCCTACGAGACCGTCAATCCGTACTGCTTCGAGCCGCCGATCTCCCCGCACATCGCCGCTGCCGAGGCCGGGGTGCGCATCGATCTGCGGCGGATCGGGGCGTGCTACGCCGCTCTGGCCGCCCAGGCGGACGTCGTGATCGTCGAGGGCGCCGGCGGCTGGCTCGCGCCGCTCGGTCCGGACAGCGCCATGGCCGATATCCCCCGCAACCTCGCGCTGCCGGTGATTCTGGTGGTGGGCATGCGCCTCGGTTGCCTCAACCATGCGCTGCTATCGCATGAGTCGATCCGCTCTCATGGGGCTAAGTTCGCCGGATGGGTCGCGAACGGCATCGATCCGGCCCTGGATCGATCGGCCGAGAACCATGCCACGCTGGGTGCGCATTTCGGCCCGCCGCTGGCGGTGATCGGGCCGCTCGGCGCGGCGGGTGCGCTGCCGGATCTGCCCGAGGCCGCCGAGCGGCTCCTCAACGGGCCTTGAATCGCCCCTCGGGGCGCAATACCATGACATTCGTCATCATGGGATGCCGACGCGGCGCAGTGCTTCGGTCTCGATAACGAAGCGCGCGCTGCGACGGCGCAATGGACAGAGCCGGGGGGAGATTGCCGGAACGGTCGCGAGACCGGATCCATCAGAGCAACTTTGAAGGCCAGTTCCACGCACGACATGCCGTCATTGCGCATCGTCCTTTGCCCAAACTGCGCGCTCTCGCCGCGGGGGGCTCTCATCTTTTTCGCCGGTCTCAGCGCGCTCACCCTCGGCATTGGTGCGGCGTTCGCCGCCCTGGGCTTCTGGCCGATCCTGCTGTTCGCGCTCGCCGAGATGCTCGCGCTCGGCTGGGCGCTGCACGAGAGCCTCCAGCGCCGCTTTCAGGCCGAGATTCTCACCATCACCGAATCGGACGTCAGCGTCGAGCTGCGTGACCGCCGCGCGAGCCGGCGCATCGTTTTCCAGCGCCACTGGGCGCAGATCAGATTGACCTGCCCCGCGTCGCGGCTGCACCCGAACCGGCTCACCATCGAGTCGCACGGGCGCGCCTGCGAGCTGGGCGGATTCCTCACGGACGAGGAGCGGCGCGGACTCGCGCTGCGTTTGCGGCGAATGGTCGGACGCGTCAATGAATCCCCGCCCCTGGCGTTGGGCCACGGGTGAGCGGCGCGGCGGGTCCGGGTTCGGTTAGCGTTGCGCGCGTCAGCCGCATGGTGCGGCGCGCGCGCACGGGGGCAGCACAACGATGAAGCGCGCACGACTCGGCACACTGCTCGGTACCCTGGCGCTCGCCTTTGCCGGCGACCCCCTGCCCGCGTGGGGCAAGTCCGGCTGGGACGAACTGAACATGCCGCGCGGGGTGACCAACGTCAGCACCCGCATCTATGCCCTGCACATGATGGCCTTCTGGGTGTGCGTGGGGATCGCGGTGGTCGTGTTCGGGGTGATGATCTGGTCACTGATCTTTCACCGCAAAGCGCGCGGCGCGGTGCCGGACGTGAGCCTCACGCACAGCACCAAGGTGGAGATCGTCTGGACCACCGTGCCGGTGCTGATCCTCATCGGGATGGCGGCCCCCGCGGCGCGCCTGCTGGTCAGGATCAACAACAACACCGATCCGCAGCTCAATATCCGCGTCACCGGCTTTCAGTGGGGCTGGCGCTATCAGTATCTCGGCTCGAACGTGAG
Organism: Pseudomonadota bacterium; assembly: GCA_021809525.1. GTDB lineage: Bacteria > Pseudomonadota > Gammaproteobacteria > Steroidobacterales > Steroidobacteraceae > 13-2-20CM-66-19. Next base: position 16,742 of record JAKAYU010000009.1, read on the forward strand.
CATCATCTCCAAGCTGTCCGCGAGCAGCGCCGCCGCCTCGATGATGCATTCGGGCATCAGCCCGACCAGCGTGCCGCACTACCTGCTCAGCGTCGATCATCCGCTGGTGGTGCCGGTCGGGGAGAAGATCCGCCTGCTCATCACCTCGATCGATGTCATCCATTCCTGGTGGGTGCCTGACCTCGGCGTGAAGCGCGATGCCATTCCGGGCTTCCTCAATGACGCATCCTTCACCATAGCGCCCGACAAGACCGGCACCTACCGCGGCCAGTGCACGGAGCTGTGCGGCCGCGGCCATGCATACATGCCCATCGTGGTGCACGCGGTCACGCCGGCTGCCTTCGAGGCGTGGCTGAAGCAGCAGTCCGCCCTGCAGAGCGAGGCGGCCACGCATCCGCCGACGACAGCCGCGACCAGCGGTTGAGCACCGAGCGAGAACCTGCGCGTCTTGATGACCTAGAGCCGATACACACCAGCCTTCCCGAGCGAGGTTGTCCCATGGCCGAATCGCACGCCACTGCCGTTCACGCCGAACATGACCACAAGCCGCATGGCTGGCGGCGCTGGGTGTTCGCCACCAACCACAAGGACATCGGCACGATGTACCTGATCCTCTCCGGGGTCATGTTCTTCATCGGCGGCACCGCGGCCATGGTGATCCGGGCGCAGCTGTTCAAGTCCGGCATGAAGCTGGTCGACCCGGAGGTGTTCAATTCTCTGACGACTCTGCACGGACTGATCATGATCTTCGGGGCGATCATGCCGGCCTGGGTGGGACTCGGGAACTGGATGATCCCCATGCAGGTCGGGGCGCCGGACATGGCGCTGCCGCGCCTGAACAACCTCAGTTTCTGGATCCTGCCGTTTGCCTTCACTCTGTTGGTCGGTTCGTTCTTCGTGCCGGGCGGCTCGATCGCCGGCGGCTGGTACATGTACCCGCCGCTGCTGCAGCAGTTCGGCGCCGCCTTCCCGATGACGATCTTCGCCATCCATCTGATGGGGATATCCTCCATCCTGGGCGCGATCAACATCATCGTGACCATCATGAACCTGCGCGCCCCGGGGATGAGCCTGCTGCGCATGCCGCTGTTCGTGTGGACCTGGTTGATCACCGCGTATCTGCTGATCGCGGTGATGCCGGTGCTCGCCGGGGCGGTGACCATGCAGCTGACCGACCACTACTTCGGCACCAGCTTCTTCAACGCCGCCGGCGGCGGTGATCCGGTGCTGTTCCTGCACCTGTTCTGGTTCTTCGGGCACCCCGAGGTCTACATCCTGATTCTGCCGGCCTTCGGCATCATCTCCGAGGTCATCCCGACGTTCGCCCGCAAGCCGCTGTTCGGCTACGACGCCATGGTGTACGCGACCGCCTCGATCGCGTTCCTGTCGTTCATTGTCTGGGGCCACCACATGTTCACCGTGGGCCTGCCGGTCGCCGCGCAGATGTTCTTCATGCTCTCGACGATGCTGATCGCAGTGCCGACGGGCGTGAAGGTGTTCAACTGGGTGGCGACGATGTGGCGCGGCTCGATGTCGTTTGAGCCGCCTATGCTGTTCGCGATCGCATTCGTGTTCCTGTTCAGCATCGGCGGGTTCTCCGGTCTGATGCTGGCGCTCGTGCCGTCCGATTACCAGTATCACGGCACCTACTTCGTGGTGGCCCACTTCCACTACGTGCTCGTGCCCGGCGCGGTGTTCGCCATCTTCGCCGGCATCTACTACTGGCTGCCGAAGTGGAGCGGCCGCATGTACGACATGCGGCTCGCCAAGTGGCACTTCTGGCTGTCGGCGATCTTCGTCAACGTGCTGTTCTTCCCGATGCACTTCCTCGGCCTCGCCGGCATGCCGCGCCGGGTGGCCGATTACGCCCCGCAGTTCACCGACTGGAACATGGTCGCCTCCATCGGCGGGTTCATCTTCGGCGCCTCGCAGCTGCTGCTTCCCTATATCGTCTGGAAGTGCGTGCGCTCGGGCAAGCCGATCGAGGCCAACTCGCCGTGGGAAGGCGCGCGCGGGCTCGAGTGGGAGCTGCCGTCGCCTGCGCCATACCACTCGTGGCAGTCCCCGCCGGGGGAGGCGGTCCTCGCCCACGCGGACAAGCACTGAACGGCTTGCCGTGCGGCAGAGCAAGACGAATATGCCTGCAGAGGGGAGTGCCCTGACCGCCGAGCAGCGGCGCAAGGTGCGCATCACCGCCTGGGTGATGGGGCTCATCGCTGCCGGATTCTATCTGGCGTACATCATTCTGACGGTGATCCGGGCGCACCGCTGAGCGGCCGGCACGTTGCACACAGGAAAGGGTCGCTATGACAGACGCGCACGCTGACGACAGCAAGTACTACGTCCCCCACGCCAGCGCCTGGCCGATCGTGGCGGCGGTGGCGCTGTTCTCGCTCATGTTGGGCGCGGTGCTGTACTTCGACGGCGTCGCCCCAGTGTGGATCCTGTTGCCGGGCGTGCTGCTGCTCGCCTTCATGTTCGCGGGCTGGTTCTCCACCGTGATCGGCGAGAATCAGCACGGGATGTTCCATTTCCGCGAAGACCGCTCGTTTCGCATGGCGATGATGTGGTTCATCTTCTCCGAGGTCATGTTCTTCGCAGCCTTCTTCGGCGCGCTGTTCTATACGCGCATGTTCGCTGTGCCCTGGCTCGGCGGCGAGGGCGTCAAGGTCATGACCAACTTCCTGCTCTGGCCCCACTACGAGGCTGCTTGGCCGACCAACGGCCCCGGGCACGTCGGCGGGAGAACCTTCAGCGCAATGAGCGCCACGGGCGTGGCGGCGATCAATACGCTCGTGCTGCTCACCAGCGGGCTCACCGTGACCATCGCCCATCACGCGCTGCGCAGTGGCAAGCGGCGCACGCTCACGGTGTTCCTGGCCCTGACCTTTCTCTTGGGGTTCACCTTCGTCGGGCTGCAGGCGCACGAGTACTACGAAGCCTACACCAAGATGAATCTGCGCCTGACGACCGGGATCTACGGCTCGACCTTCTTCATGCTGACCGGCTTCCACGGCCTGCACGTGACCATCGGCGCGATCATGCTGCTGGTGATCTGGTTCCGGGTGCTGCGCGGGCACTTCACCCCGGAGCGCCACTTCGCCTTCGAGGCGGTCGCGTGGTACTGGCACTTCGTCGATGTGGTCTGGCTCTGCCTGTTTATCTTCGTGTATTGGCTGTAGAGGCACGCCGTCGGCCGCGCACCTCGCGCTCCCGCGGGGCGCGGCTCAACGCGGGGGCAGCACTCCGTGCGGTGCGATCAGTCCGGCGTACCATGCGACCATGAGCAATGCGAACAGCGCGAGCGACAGCCCGATGCGGATGGTCAGCGCGCGGATCATCTTGCCGGAATCCTCCTGCCTGCCGCGCGCCAGATGAAACAGCGCCGAGCCGAGGCTGGCGATGATGGCGCCGAGGACAGCGATGACCAGCAGCCGGAACAGCGGTGGCATGGGCGCATTGTACCGGTTGCGGCCGCTGCGGTGAGCACCCGCCGGCAAATATTCACACTCGGCGGGCGCCAGTTCGCGCCCTCGCCGGCGCTGACGGTGCTCATGGCGCTGCTCGCCGTCGGGTTCATGCTGCTCGGCCGATGGCAGTGGCGGCTCGGCGATGCGCGCGCGGCGCAGTATGCGCGCTTCACGCGCGGGGCCGCCCGGGTGGTCGCGCTGGACGGTGCTCCCCTCGGGTCGGTGCCGGATTACCAGCGGGTGCGCGTGCGTGGCACTTACGACGGCGCGCATCAGTTTCTGCTCGACAACAGCATCCACGACGGGATGGACGGCTATCAGGTGCTGACGCCGCTGCGGCGCGCGGGCGGTGGCGTGGTGCTGGTGGATCGCGGCTGGGTGCCCTTTACCGGCAGCCGCGCGCGCTTGCCCGATGTGGCGCTCAAGGCCACCACGCCGGTGAGGGTGACCGGACGGGTGGGTGGGCTGCCGGTGGCCGGACTGTCCCTCGGGCGTGCGCCGCCGCCGCCGGGGCCGCGCTGGCCCAAGGTGACCAGCTTCCCGAGCATGGCCGAGCTGAGCGCGGTCCTCGGCCGGCCGCTTGAGCGGCGCATCCTGCTGCTCGATCCGGCGGTGCCCGACGGCTATGTGCGCGACTGGAAACTGCCGGGCATGCCGGCGCTGCAGAATTGGGGCTATGCGATCCAGTGGTGGGCGCTCGCGGCCGCGGCGGCCGTGATCTGGCTGGTGCTGAGCCTGCGGCGTCGCACTGCCCGGCGGGACAGCGCCCAGCGCCGCGGGGATGCGCTACCATAACCGGTACTTCCTGAGGAGTCGTCTCTTGGTCCCCGCATCCGTCGAGCGCTGGATCCGCGGCCTGTCGCTGGCCGCAGTGCTGCTGTGCTTCGCAGTCATCCTGCTGGGCGCTTACACGCGGCTGACCAATTCGGGGATCAGCTGCCCGGATTGGCCGGAGTGCTACGGCCATCTGACGCCGATCGGCGCGGCCGACAGCCCGAGGGCCCAGGCACGCTATCCTGGGCGGCCGCTGAACGTGGATGACGCGTGGCACGAGATGATCCACCGCTACGTGGCGGGCACGCTGGGTCTGATCATCCTGCTGATCACCGCGCTCGCGGTCGCCTCGCGCGGCCGGATCGTCGGCAGCGTTTACGCCTTGGTGCTGTTCGCAACCGTCCTCGCCCAGGCCGTGCTCGGGATGCTCACGGTCACGTGGCTGTTGAAGCCGCCGATCGTGACGCTGCATCTGTTGTTCGGCATGACGACCCTCGGGCTCTTGTGGTGGATGTGGCTCACGCTGCAACGCAGCGCGTCGGCTGCGCCCCGCGCCCCGCCAGCCCCTGCTGCGGCAGCGCTCAGGCTGGCCTATCGCCTCGCGCTGTTCGGACTGGGCGTGCTCGCCGTGCAGTTTTTCCTCGGTGCGTGGACCAGCGCCAATTACGCCCAGTACGCCTGTCCGGACTTTCCGACCTGTCAGGGCTACTGGTGGCCGCCGCACATGGACTTCCGTGACGCCTTCGTGCTGTGGCGGAGTCTGTGGGTCGATTACCAGGGCGGCATCCTGCCCGAGGCGGCGCGGGTGGCGATCCACTTCACTCACCGTCTCGGGGCGCTTGCCGTGACGCTGGTGCTGGGCGGGACCTGCGGCTACGTGCTCAGCCGGCGCGCGCTCTGCGCGGCCCGGCCGTACGCGTATGCGGTCCTCGCCGCGCTCGTGCTGCAGCTGGCCATTGGCATCACCATGGTGCTCGAGAGCTTCCCGCTCGGGATCACCACGGCCCACACGGGCGGGGCGGCGCTGTTGCTCATGGCGCTGCTTGCGCTCGTGCACAAGCTGCATTCGATGCGCGCGGCGCGGGTCTGAGTCGAACGGGCCGCCGGTGAACAGCCTCTCGGAACTGACCAGCTTCGCGCCTGTCACGTGGCGCCGTTATCTGGAGCTGACCAAGCCTCGCATCGTCGCGCTCATCACCTTCACGGCGCTGGTCGGCACGCTGCTCTCGAGTCCGGGCTGGCCGCCGCTGCGCGCTCTGGTGTGGGGCACGCTCGGCATCGCGCTCGCTGCGGCCTGCGCGGCGGCCATCAATCATGTACTCGACCGGCGCATCGATGAGCAGATGTCGCGCACCCGCTCACGCCCGCTGCCGCGCGGCCAGCTGACCGAGCGCAGCGCGCTGCTGTTCGCCGGGGCGCTCGGCCTGCTCGCCATGACGATCCTGTCGTTCCTGGTCAATCCGCTGACCGCGGTGCTGACGTTCGTCTCGCTGATCGGCTACGCGGTGATCTATACCGTCTGGCTGAAGCGCGCCACGCCGCAGAACATCGTGATCGGGGGGGCGGCGGGCGCGGCGCCGCCGGTGCTTGGCTGGGCCGCCGTGACCAACACCATCGATCCGCACGCACTGTTGCTGTTCTTGATCATTTTCGTGTGGACCCCGCCGCATTTCTGGTCGCTCGCCATCGCGCGCAAGGACGAGTACGCGCGCGTCGGGATCCCGATGCTGCCGGTGACGCACGGGATCGAATACACACGGCTGCAGATCCTGCTGTATTCGGTGCTGCTCACAGTGGTGACGCTGCTGCCGTTCATCACCGGCATGAGCGGCCTGATCTATCTCGCCGCGGCGCTCGCGCTCGGGGCGCGGTTTCTCTATTACGCCGCGCGCCTCCAGTTCGCGCCACGGCCGCACCTGCCGATGCGGCTGTTCCGCTACTCGATCAGCTATCTGATGTGGCTGTTCGCGGCGCTGCTGCTCGATCACTATCTGCCGACGACCCAGTTGCTGGCGCTGGCTCGCGGGTAAGCAGAATCTCCCACGAGGAGAGGCGCCGGGCCTCGAGCAGCAGCACACCGGAGGCCTGATAGTGGTCGGCGTCGACCCGGCCGTAATGCTCCGCGCCGTGATAGCCGGCCGCCCCGCAGCTGTACACCGACAGGATGCACCGCTCGAGCACCGAGAAGGTGCCCTGCACCTTGCCGAGCGTGGCGTTCTCCGAGGTCCAGCGCAGGCAGCCGCCTTTTTTGGCCGGTGGCTCGATGGAGTAGGCGTTGCGGAACTCGACCGGCGGGGAGCCCAGCACCTTCAGCGAGCCGGCAACGAGCCAGCACTCGTCCTGGTGGGCCACCTCGGTGCGGCATTCCGCCGGCAGTAGCTCGCCGTCCTCGCGCCAGAACGTCCCATTGCCGGTCCAGATCCCCGGCTGCAGCAGATAGGTGTGGATCATGCCGGGCTCGCCGCCGCGCCGCCGCAGGACTCGCGCACGACCAGGCGCGGCGTGAGGATCATGCTCTCGGCCGGCCGCCCTTCGATCTGGTTGATCAGACTCTGTACCAGCGCCTCGCCGGCGCGTTTGGTGTCCTGGGAGACGGTGGTCAGCGACGGCCGGGTGAGCGCGCCCATCGGAATGCCATCGAATCCCACCACAGCCACGTCCTCGGGGATCCGGCGGCCCGCGGCCGTGAGCGCGCCCATCGCGCCGATGGCGATCAGATCGCTGGCGGCGAACACCGCATCGAATTCCCGGCCGCGCTCGAGCAGTGCGCCCAGCGCGGCACGGCCCGAGACCTCGGTCGACACCGCACTCGCCTGCAGCCGCGGATCAGGCTCCAGCCCGGCGGCGAGCAGGGTGTCGTGGTAGCCGCGATAGCGGTCCGCCATCTCCGGCGCCGACGGCGCGATCTCGCCGATGAAGGCAATGCGGCGGCGGCCCAGCCGCACCAGGTGCTCCGCGGCGAGGCGTCCGCCGGCGAGGTTGTCACAGCCGATCGAGACGCCCGGATGATCGGGCAACACCTGTCCCCAGCGCACCAGATGCGCCCCGTGCGCGATGAGCGCCTCGAGCCGGCTGCGGTAGGCGAGGTAGTCGCCGTAACCGAGCAGAATGATCCCATCGGCCTTGTGGCTGTCCTCGTAGTCGGCCAGCCAGTCGCGCAGCAGATCCTGGAAGGACACCAGCAGGTCGTATCCCTGGCGCGAGCAGGCCCGGATCATCGAGCCGAGCATGGAGTGAAAGAACGGGTTGATTGCCGAGTCGTCTGTGGTCGGATCCTCGAAAAACAGCAACGCCAGGGTCCCCGTCTGCTTGCGCCGCAGGCTCGAGGCGTTCTTGTCTACGTGGTAGTTGAGTTGGCGGGCGACTTCGAGAATGCGCTCGCGGGTGGCCGCCGAGACCATGGGGTCTGCGCGCAAGGCGCGGGAAACCGTCGACTGGGATACGCCCGCCATGTGGGCGATGTCGAGCGAATTGGCCTTGTGGCGCTTGTCACGCACGCGCAACGCCTCCGCCGGGGGCGGCGTACCCTCGCGTTGCGCCTCGGCCGATTGTGCATCGCGCATCTGGATTCGCACGGCCCATTGGCCGCCCCCCTCACCTCGAACCACCTCGTCCGGAGCCTAGTCTAAGTCATGCGCGCGTCGGTCCAAAATCAATTCCGTTGCGCATGCGCAACGTATCGCGTCGCATCCGGAGACTCAGAGCCGCCGGGGCTCAGGACACGCTGGCGAACAGCGCGCCGTGCCCGGGCAGGATCAGGGTGCCACTCTCCAGCCGGCCGGGATCGAGGCCATGCTCCTCGAGCGCGTGCAGGTCACCGCGCAACGGCAGCGCCACCCGCTGGGGCTTGCTGCCGAGATTGAACGCCGCCAGCACCGTCTGGCCGTTCAGCTGCCGCGTGAAGGCCAGTACCGGCTCGGGCAGGGTGAGGAAGCGGATCTCGCCCCAGCGCAGCGCCGGCTGCTCGTGCCGCCAGCGCAGGAAGCGCCGGAAGCCGTTGAGCGGGGAGCGCGGGTCGGCGTCCTGGTGCGACACCGCGAGCCGCAGATGCTCCGGCGGGACCGGCAGCCAGGGGGTGCCGGTGCTGAAGCCGCCATCGGGGCTGTCCCGCCAGGGCATCGGGGTGCGGCAGCCGTCGCGCCCCTTGAAGTTCGGCCAGAACGCAATGCCGAACGGGTCGCGCAGCGCCTCGTACGGCACACCGGCTTCCGGCAGCCCGAGTTCCTCGCCCTGGTAGACGCACACTGACCCGCGCAGCGAGCAGACCATCGCGCTCAGCAGCGTGGCGAGACGCGGGGAGGCGTCCTGACCGCCCCAGCGCGTCACCACACGGGCCACGTCGTGGTTGGAGATCGTCCAGCACGGCCAGCCGTGCGGCATCTGACGCTCGAGAGCATCGACCGTATCGCGGATGTGAGCCGCGCGGTACTCCTCGGTGAGCAGCTCGAACGAATACGCCATGTGCAGGCGGCCCTCGCCCACATACTCGGCCATCGTCGCGAGCGAATCCTCCGAGGAGATTTCCCCGAGCGCCACAACATTCGGGTAATCATCGAGCACCCGGCGCACCTGCTCGATGAAGGCGAGGTTCTCCGGCTGGGTGTTGTTGTACCAGTGGTACTGATAGGCGTAGGGGTTGTCGGGGCTGAAGCCCCGACCGGTCCGCTCGTCCTCGGGCTTGGCCGGATTGTCGCGCAGCAGCCGGTCGTGGAAGCAGAAATTGATGGCATCGAGCCGCACGCCGTCGATGCCGCGGCGCAGCCAGAACTTGAGGTTCTCCAGCATGGCGGCCGGAACCTCGGGATTGTGGAAGTTCAGGTCGGGCTGAGAGTCGAGAAAGTTGTGCAGATAGTACTGCCGGCGGCGCGGCTCCCAGCGCCACGCCGGACCGCCGAAGATCGACTGCCAGTTGTTCGGCGGGGAGCCGTCCTCGCGCGGATCGGCCCACACGTACCAGTCGGATTTCGGGTTCTCACGGCTCTCGCGGCTCTCGAGAAACCACTGATGCTCGGCCGAGGTATGGCTCATGACCTGGTCGATCATGACCTTCAGGCCCCGCCGGTGCGCCTCGGCCACGAGCCGGTCGAAGTCCGCGAGCGTGCCGAACATCGGGTCGACGGCGCGGTAATCCGACACGTCATAGCCGAAATCGGCCATCGGCGACTTGAAAAACGGCGAGACCCAGATGGCATCGACGCCGAGTCCCGCCACGTAATCGAGGCGCTCGATGATGCCGGGCAGATCGCCGACCCCGTCTCCGTTGCTGTCCTGAAAGCTGCGCGGGTAGATCTGGTAGATCACCGCCCCCCGCCACCATCGATTCTCACTCATGGCCCTGTTCTTTGGTGTCCGTGATCCTACTCTGACACAGCTCGGCGCCGCTTCGCCCCCCTCACGCCGCCGCCGCATACGTATTCAGGGGAAGTTTCGCATACGTATTCATCGAAAAGCGATGCCAGCGGAAGTCATTCCCGTCCGCGGTGCCTACCATGAATACGTATGCGGGCGCTTGCTTTCGAACGGTCGCTTACCAATCATTCGTAGCAGTTCCGTTGCGTCGGCGTCCAACGTCACATGCAGTGCCCGGCCGTCGCCGCGAACGCGGTCCGCGAACGGACCAGTCGTTGTCAAATTACTTTGCCCTCGGGGGGGTTCTCGTGATTACCAGACGCAAGCGCAGTATCCTTGAAATCGCGGTCGCCACCGCCTGCTTCGGCGCCGCCGCCGCCGTTGCCATGCCGGTCACGGCCATTGCTGCGCCGCAGAAGGCCAGCGCGCCGCGCCACAAGAAGGCGAAGAAGCAGCCTGCCAATGCCAATATGCTGCACGAGGTCGTGGTCAACGGCTTCGTCAGCAGTATCCAGAACGCCATTGCCATCCAGAAGAACGCCAACTCCATCGTCGAAGCGGTCTCGGCGGAGCAGATCGGCAAACTGCCGGGTACCAGCATCGCCAACGCCCTGAGCAACCTGCCGGGCCTGGCGACGCAGATGGTCAACGGGCGCCCACAGGTGCTCACCATCCATGGACTGGGTCCGGACTTCAATACCGTACAGATCGATGGCGTCGAGCAGGCCAGCACCGCCAACAATCGCGACGTACAGCTCGACCAGTATCCGGCCAGCTGGTTCAAGACGGTCGAAGTGCATATGACTCCGAGCGCCGCCCTGTTCGGCCAGGGCATGGCCGGCACGGTCGACATGATTACCATCAAGCCGCTCGACGAGGCCAAGCCGACTGCGGCCATCAATGCCTACTACACCTGGCTCGAGCCGAATCAGGTCATGCCGGGCCCGGGCGTGAGCAACAGCGGCCACGACATCAACGGGATTTTCTCCGATCAGTTCTTTCACCACACGTTCGGCATCAACATCGGTATCGACCTGAATGCCACGCCCTCGCATATCCTGCACCAGGCGCCCTGGGGTTATCCGACCGACTCGAACCACAACCTCGTGATCGGCGGTTCGAAGAACTACAACATCTCGGACCTGATGAAGCGTGAAGGTTATCTGCTCACCTTCGAGTATCGGCCCTCGAGCGCCTTTACCAGCACGCTGAACATGACTTACGACGATTTCAATGAGACCCAGCAGGCCAAGGGCGTCGAGTTTCCGCTGTACTGGGGTAGCGGCACGCATCTCACTGAAGGCACGGTGAGCAACGGATTTGTGCAGTCCGGCACCTATACGAACGTCTATCCGGTCATCCGCAACGACTACAATCACACCAAGGCGCGGGTCTACAACATCGACTGGAACAACGAATTCAATCTGCCGGACCAGTGGACCGCGGCGATCGATGCCAGCTACAACCGGGCGATGCGCCGCGACGTCTTCCTGGAGAATTATTCCGGCTTCGGCTACAACGGCCCGGCCAGCAACGGCCTGGTCCCGCCGATGACCGTCAACTTCACCGAAGGCAGCAACGGCGAGCTGTTCCTTTCCTCGCCGCAGAGCCTGGATGCGAGCTCCATCGTCCTTACCGACCCGCAGGGCTGGGGCTCGGGTGCCAATCTGGTGCAGCAGGGTTTCATCAACGCGCCGCACACCGACGACTATCTCGCAAACCTGAAGCTCACCGCGGAGCATTACTTCAACGACGGCCCAATTTCGAGCGTGCAAGTCGGCGTCGATCGGCGCAAACGCCACAAGCTCTATAACATCGCGCAGGACTTCATCGTGCTGCCCGGCGGACCGAACGGCTGTCTGCTCATCAGCTGCGGGGCAACGCAGACCGCGCCCATCCCGAGCTACGCTCTGCAGCCCGCGACGGCCGCGCTCGGCTTCATGGGACTCGGTCCACAGGTCCTGTACAACCCGTTTTCACTGCTTTCCAACGGGATCGACGTTCTGTATCCGACGGCGCTTTCCTCGATCTCGGTGCCACCGAACTGGACGGTGGATGAAAACGATACCGACGCGTATTTCCAGTTCAATATCCATACGGACCTGACGAGCGACATCGGACTGCGTGGCAATTTCGGCCTACAGGTCGACCATACCTCCCAGGTATCCGGCGGTGCGCGCGTGGCCCCCGGTTCCACCACCGGCGGCTCCGCAACGACGGTGCTCGTACCGACCAGGGGCGGCACGAGCTATACCCGCTACCTGCCCAGTCTGAACCTGGTGTTCTCATTGCCATATGACAACAACGTGCGAGTCGGTGTCGCGCGCACCATGGCACGGCCGCGCATGGACTACTCGACGTCGAGCCTCGATATCTCGGGCAACATCACGCAGTTGGCGAACACGAATCCGAACCAGTCGTACTTCAGCGGCTCGGGCGGCAATCCGCGTCTGCTGCCGACCATGGCGACGAACTACAATCTGAGTCTGGAGCACTACTTCACCGGCAGCGCGTCGGGCTTCAACTGCAATTCCTCCGAGTCGAAAGCGTCGTCTCTGTGCACCTCCGGGGGCACCGGGTACGTGCAGCTGTCGGGTTACTATCTGCAGCTGTCCGACTACATCAACCCGAATGCGGCGGTGCTGTACGACTTCCAGCCGTTCGTGTCGGCGTACCTCACGCCGGCCCAACAGAGCCAGCTGGGTACGCCGTACGGCATCATCAGTGCGCCGAACAACGACGGTGCGGGTCACATCGAAGGATTGCAGCTTGCGACCAACATCCCGCTGGGCGATCTGACGAGATGGCTGAACGGCTTCGGTATCCTGGCCAGCGCCAACCGTACGCTGAGCTCCATCTACTACCCGGGCAATTCCCAGCCGGTGACGGTCGAGGGGCTGTCGAAGTGGGTGGAGAATTACACGCTCTACTACCAGTACCGGGGCTTTCAGGCTCGCGTCGCCGACGATATCCGCAGCAGCTTCCTCGGCCGGGTGTTCGGCATCAGCGCGACGCGCATCGAGCAGACCGTCGCCGGCGAGGCATGGGTGTCGGCTCAGGTCAGCTATACCTTCAACAGCGGCGCGCTCCGTGGTCTGACCCTCATCGCCAACGGATCGAACCTGACAAACCAGGGTATGCAGACGTACCAGAACAACGATCCCCGGCAGGTGGTGACGTGGGAGCGGTACGGACGCACGTATCAGGTTGGCTTCTCGTATCAGTTCCACTGACACACAGCGACAAGCGACCCCCTCGGACCTCGCCGGAGAGAACCGGCGGGGTCCTTCTTTTTAGGTGGGCCGGTATTTCGGCGCGCCTCGGGCGGTGCTAGCATCCCCAGCGTTGCCGGCCGCGGCGGAGGGTTCTCATGCGCGAATTGCCTGTCAGGCGCGTCGTGATCGTCGGCGGCGGCACCGCCGGTTGGTTGAGCGCCGCCGTGCTGGTGCGCACGATGGCACCGAACCTCGAGGTGCGCGTGGTCGAATCCGAGGCGATCGGCATCGTCGGAGTGGGGGAGGCGACGATTCCCCAGATCCGCAACGTCAATCGCTTCCTCGGCATCGACGAGGACGCGATGCTGCGGACCGTCGGCGGGACCTTCAAACTCGCCATTGAATTCAACGACTGGCTGCGCGTCGGGCATTCCTACCTGCACGCCTTCGGCGAGATCGGTCTGCCGCTCGGCCCGCTGCCGTTCCAGCACTACTGGCTGCGCAGCCGCCGGGATGCGGCCGCCGCGGATCTGTGGAGCTATTCGGTGAATGCGGCGGCCGCGCGTGCACATCGGATGGCGCGCCTGGAGAAGGTCGGTAACACCCCGATGGGCGGCATCAACTACGCGTTTCACTTTGACGCGTCACGCTACGGCCGCATGTTGCGCGAGTATGCGGAGCAGCGCGGCGCGAAGCGCCTCGAAGGCAAGATCGTGGAGGTGAAACTGCGCGGCACCGATGGCTTCATTGAGGCCGTCGTGCTGGAGAGTGGGGAATCGATCGAGGGCGATCTGTTCATCGATTGCTCGGGATTCCGAGGGTTGCTGATCGAGGGTGCGCTGCACGCCGGGTTCGACGACTGGCGTGAATACCTGCCGTGCGATCGAGCGGTGGCGATCACGGCGAACAACGGCGCAGTCATCCGTCCGTTCACGCAGGCAATGGCCCGGCCCGCAGGCTGGCAGTGGCGCATTCCTCAGCAGCATCGCAGCGGCGACGGGCACGTCTATTGCAGCGAGTTCATGAGCGACGATGAGGCCACCGCGATTCTGCTGGCGGGTCTCGAGGGCCCGGCATTGAGCGAGCCGCGGCTCATCCGGATCTCCACGGGCGTGCGGCGCCGGTTCTGGCTGCGCAACTGCGTGGCGATTGGGCTCGCCGGGGGATTCATCGAGCCGCTGGAGTCCACGGCGATCCATCTGGCGCAGTCGGGCGTCAGCCGGCTGCTCGCGCTGTTTCCCGACCGCGGCTGCGATCCAGCGATCGCCGAAGAATACAATCGCAAGATGCGTCAGGAGTACGAGCAGGTGCGCGACTTCGTGGTGCTGCACTACCGCGCGACCGAGCGGCGTGACACACCGTTCTGGCGGCATTGCGCCTCGTTGCCTGCCCCGCCGGGACTCGCCCGTAAGCTCGAGACGTTCCAGGCCACCGGTCAGATCTTCCGCGAGAACGAGGAACTGTTCACGGAGCAGTCCTGGCTGCAGGTGATGATCGGCCAGGGCATCACGCCACGCCGCTATCATCCGGCGGCGGACAACCTGCCGCCGGAGCAGTTCGAGGAGTTTCTGCGCAACATCCGCCGGGTGGTCCAAGGCGCGGTGGATCGCATGAGCACTCACGAACAATTCATCGCAGAGCACTGCGCGGCCGAGCCGCGCTAGCGGGCCGGCCGCTCAGGCCGTGAGGCCCTTGGCTCGGCAGTGTCTTTCGATGTACTCGCGGTGCGTGGGCAGGCTGTTCGCGGCGCGGGTCAGTACGTCTCGTACCGCGGCCAGATGGCGCGCGGCGTCGATCCTGTCGTGCACATCGACCAGCGGGTGGTAGCGCGCGGGCCAGACCTCCTGGCCGAGTAGCACCGCCAGCCAGTTGCTGTTCTGGAACAGTTCGAGCGGTTCGGCGACGATGTGCCCGCAATGGCGGAACTGATCGATCTTGTAGTGCAGCGTCTCGGGAATCGCCATGGCGCGCGTGTAGCGCCAGAGCGGCTCGCTCCGCTCCTGGGCATGATAATGCAGGATGAGGAAATCGCGGATGCGCTCATACTCGAGACGGGTGAGACGGTTAAACTCGCGCGCCAGCAACGGATCGCAGTCCCTATCCGGGAACAGCGCGAGCAGCCGCATGATCGAAGAGTGCACCAGATGCAGCGCCGTGGATTCCAGCGGCTCGAGAAAGCCGGCCGCCAGTCCGATGGCCACGCAATTGCGCGACCAGAACTCACGCCGCACGCCGGTCGTGAATCGGATCAGGCGCGGCGCTCCGAGCGGCTCGCCCTCGAGATTCGCCAGCAGAATCGCGGTAGCCTCATCGTCGCGCATGTGCTCGCTGCAATAGACGTGACCATTGCCTGTGCGGTGCTGCAATGGGATGCGCCACTGCCATCCGGCGGGCCGCGCGGTCGCGCGGGTGTAGGGCGGCAGGTCCCCGCCGACCGCGCACCCCACAGCAACGGCGCGATCACAGGGCAGCCAGTGCCGCCAATCGTCGTACCCGCACCGAAGTGCCCCCTCGATCAGCAGCCCGCGAAAGCCTGAGCAGTCGAGGAACAGGTCGCCGTGGATTTCGCGGCCATCGTTCAGCACGAGGGATTCGATGAACCCGTCCGTGCCCCGCAGGCGCACGTCCACGACCTCGCCCTCGGTGCGCACCACGCCACGCTGCTCGGCGTAACGGCGAAGGTAGCGTGCGTACAGCGCGGCGTCGAAGTGGTAGGCGTAATCGAGAGTCGAGAGCACGAGCCGCCGATCGGCCGGGGGACGGCCGAAGCGGCCGGCCCGGGCCGCCACCCAGGCCATCGCGTACTCCTGCAGCGCAACGGCATTGCCGCGTGTGCGCTCGCGCAGCCAGTAATGATGCAGGGGTACGGTGTCGAAATCCGGTGCGAACCGCCCGAAGGGATGAAAATAACGCTGCCCGGGCCCGGTCCAGTCGACGAACTCGATGCCGAGCTTGAACGTGCCGCCGGTTGCGGCCGCGAACGCGTTCTCATCGATTCCCAGGTGCTGGTTGAATTGGCGGATCGGGGGGATCGTTGCCTCGCCAACGCCGATGATGCCGATGGCCTGCGACTCAACCAGCTCGATGGGCGTATGGCCTTGCATCGCCTCGGCGAGCGCCGCGGCGCTCATCCAGCCGGCCGAACCGCCGCCCAAGATTACTATGCGCCGTATGCCGCGGCCGACAGTGTCGATCATGCCGGCTTGCCGAGTCGCCGCAAAAAGGCCGCGCGCGGCGGCCGGGATCACCTGCGCTGATCTTGTCATAACCTCTTCGCCGCCCGCGCTCAGCCATGCACCCGTGTTCACAACGAGGATTGAAGCATAGAGCCCGGGGGACTGCCCGGATCATCCGGCTTGACATGAATACGTATGCGAAGCGTTGCCAAGCTCGCCTGGCCCGTCGCATTCTGCCGCCATAGCTCCGAGGCCCGTGCGCCGCGCGCATGGCTCCGGCACTGCCGCCGCATTTGCATGCACAGCGGCAGTGGCAACGTCCGTTCCGCGCGGCAAGTCGGCGACGAAGCGGTGGCGGTGAGTTTCATGGCATGCGGCCGAGCCGATGTCATTCGGCATGCGACCGATTGCCGCGACTCGAACGCGTTCACGGCCGAGCTCGTGGGAAGCGCCCGCCTCTTTCGTGAGCCGGTGCGCGGCTCCTGGTGCGGCAGGCGGCGCGAGGATCCGCGCGCTCGGTCAGTCATTCGCACGAGCGTCGCGCGCGGCGCATTGAGGGGGATCTGAAGACCATGAAATCGGGACATCGATGGGTGGCCGCTGCGGCCGTCGGACTGCTCGCCGCGTGGACGGGCCGGGTAGCATCTGCGGCCGGCATGATCCAGAAGCTGCCCGCGGGAGCGGAGGTGGCCCTCGTCGGCGGTTCTCTGCAGCTCACTCTGGTGCGTAGCAACGTGCTGCGGGTGCATTTCCTGACGGACGGTCATGGCTCGCCTCCGGCGCTGGTGATCTCGCCGCGCGCACCGCGCGCGGCCGCCGGGCCTGTGACTGTCCACGCGAGCGGCGAGCAGATCGTACTCGAGAGCCGCGCGATGCGTGTGGTATTCGACCGGGCTACGGACACGCTGCGAGTCTTTCGCGCAGACGGCACCACCGCCATGCTGACGCAGGATGACCTCGGCGGCCTTGCGCGTCGCCTCCTCGACGTGCATTTCGAACCGAAGCACGCGGCGCTCTACGGCGTGCACGGCTTCAATGCGTTTCAGCCGGCCCGCTCCGGTCTGTTGCGCAGCGGCCGGCAGCTGGCGACGGCGGGGTTTCAGGGCGACGCCGGGGCGCCGCTGGTGTGGAGCACGGCGGGCTTCGCCGTGCTCATAGACAGCCAAAAGACCCTCTTTAACCTCACACCCGGCAGCATCCAGGTGCTGCGCCAGACGCGCCCGGACCCCGACTACTACCTGATCCTCGGCGCACCCCGGCGGATCTTCTCGACACTGGATGTGCTCACCGGGCATGCGCCGCTGTTCCCGAAGTGGTCGTTCGGCTTTATCAACAGCCAGTGGGGAATCGACGAGAAGGAGCTGCTGCACATCGTTCGCCGCTACCGGGCGCTGCACATTCCGATCGACGCCTTTTCGCTCGACTTCGACTGGAAAGCCTGGGGCCAGAACAACTATGGCGAGTTCCGCTGGAACACCAGGAAGTTTCCGGATGCCCCGAGCGGCAAGCTCGACCGCGAACTGACCGCCCTCGGCATTCATCTGATCGGCATCATGAAGCCGCGCATCCACGTGAACACCGTGGAGGGGCAGTACGCCACCCAGCACCACCTGTGGATGCCGGGAGAGAAGGCGAGCATCGATTACTTCTCGCACAAGCCGGTCAAGACCCTGGATTTCGACAATCCGGCGACCCGCAAGTGGTTTTTCAACCCGACCCTGCGCCGCAGCTTCGCAACCGGCATCGTCGGCTGGTGGAACGACGAGGACGATGAGACCGGCCACGACACGCAGTTCTTCAACATGGAACGTGCGCTGTACGACGGGCAGCGCAAGTACTTCAAGGAGCGCGTCTGGTCGCTGAACCGCAACTTCTGGCTCGGGGCGCAGCGCTACGCCTACGGGCTGTGGTCCGGGGACATCAAGAGCGGTTTCGCCAGCATGGCCGCGCAGCGCCAGCGCATGCTGAGCGCCATCGATGTCGGGGAGATGTGGTGGGGCATGGACGGCGGCGGATTTCATCTGCACCCGTCGGCGGAGAACTACGCCCGCTGGCTCGAGTTCGACGCGTTTGCGCCCATCTGCCGAGTGCACGGCAGCTACCTGCAGCGCCGCCAGCCGTGGATCTACGGTCAGACCGCTGCGCGTGCGGCCACCGCCGCGCTCGATCTACGTTACCGGCTGATGCCCTATATCTACTCCTACGCCTGGCATGAGCACGTCACGGGCATCGGTCTGGTCCGCCCGCTGACCTTCTCGTGGCCGCACGATCCGCACGTGCGCAACGACTACCAGGCATGGCTCTTCGGCCGGTGGCTGCTGGTCTCCCCCGTGGTTCACCGCCACCAGCGCGTGAAACACCTCTACCTGCCGCCCGGCACGTGGACGAATTTCTTCACCGGCAAGGTCTACCGCGGCGGCCGGACCATCACGCTCGCGCTCGACTACAAGCACTGGATGGACATTCCGCTGTTCATCCGCCAGGGCGCAATCATTCCGACCCAGCCGCTCATGCAGTACGTCGGGCAGCATCCGGTGCGCACGATCACCGTCGAAGTGTATCCGGCCGAGAAGGCAACCCACCTCGACTACTACGACGACAATGGCGAAACCTATGCCTACGAGCACGGCCAGTATTTCATGCAGCGTCTGACCGCGCAGGCACGCGGCGCGACCGTCCATCTGACCCTGGGTCCGGTGCACGGAGCGTACAAGCCGGCTTTGCGTCGATACTTGTTCGTCCTACACCGAGTGCAGGCACGCTCCGTGAAAGTCGATGGCCACGCTCTGAAGCCGGCTCCCGGACTGGTGGCGATGAGTGGCTGCAGGACAGTCTGTTGGGCGCACGGCGCAAATCGGGCCGGCGCCCTCACATTCATCGAACTGCCCGCCGGCGAGGTACGCCGCGTGAGCATCGCTGAGGCGGCCCGGTCGCGGGGCACTCGCACGCGCTGAATTAAGCAGCGTCTGCGGTCGCTCCGGGGGCCCGGAGCGGGCAGGCGCGCGGGACGATATCCGGGCGAACCGGAGCTGAGCCGCCGGTGAGCGGCATGCATCCGACCATGATGATCGGGAGGGAGGGCCGATGAACGGCAAATCTTGCGGGGTCGTCACGATGAATCATCAACACTACCGTCAACGCGCCCGGTCATGGCGCCGTCTGCCTCTGTTCATGCTGGTGCTGCTGGCCGGGGGATTCCTCGCCGCAAGCGGGCGCGCGTTCGCCTGCGGAAATAACGACAACATCCATTGGCGCGAGATCTTCCACGACCAAGGCCCGATGTTCGACAGCAATCCGCAGCCCGCACCGGACTCGTCCGTCACCCTAACCTTGCGGGTCTGCTATCACGACATCACCAGCGCCAACATCGTTTACTACAATGCGGCGACCGGCGCGGAGACGTGGGTGCCCATGAGCTGGTCGTCCACCGATCCGAGCGGGCAATTCGATTATTGGCAGGGCACGATCGGCAACGTCGGCAGCTCGGAGCTGCAGTACTGGTTCCAGATCAACGACGGCACGGCCACTGCCTGGTACAACGCCGCGGGTGTCAGCTCCGCCGAGCCGGCCGCGACCAGCGCGGACAATTTCTACATCATCCCGGGCTTCACCACGCCCGACTGGATGAAAAACGGCGTTGGCTATCAGATTTTCCCTGACCGCTTCTACGACGGCAACACGAGTAACGACATACTTACCGACGAGTACAGCTATGGTGGCTGCGAGACGGAGCAGCACACCTGGACGAGCGGCTACACGAGTGTCGTCGCCAATCAGGGCAGCCAGTGCAACAGCGAGGTATTTTTCGGCGGTGATCTGGTCGGCATCCAGGACAAGCTGTCCTACATCAAGCAGACGCTGGGCGCCGACATCATATACATCAACCCGATCTTCGCGTCTCCGACCAACCACAAGTACGACACCGCGAATTATTACCAGGTGGACCCGGCGTTCGGCACGAATACCGATCTCGAGAATCTGATCTCCGCCATTCACAGTAGCACCAACGGGCCCGAGGGCTACATCATCCTGGATGGCGTGTTCAATCACACCGGCGATACGAATTGCTGGTTCGGCAAGTACACTTACTGGAACGAGACCTGCAGCGTCACCGGGGCCTACCAGTCGCAGTCGAGTCCTTATTACGACTACTACACGTTTCCGTCCTGGCCTACAGAGTATTCAGACTTTCTCGGCGTTTGCGACACCAGTAATTCCGGCATCTGCAGCATGCCGAAGCTCGACTACGGCGCGACCGGCTCGCCGGTGCGCGAGCAGATCTACGGCAGCAGCACTTCGGTGGTTCAGACCTACCTCGAATCGCCGTACGGCATAGACGGCTGGCGCCTCGATGCAGCGCAGTACATTGACGCCGACGGAAACAACGGCAGCGACGCCACCAATCACCAGATCATGCAGGAGCTGCGCGCCGCGGTGACTTCCGTCAATCCGAACGCCGAGATTCTCGGTGAGTATTGGGGTGACGCCTCCGCCTGGCTGGACGACGGAACGGAATGGGATAGTGCCATGAACTACAATGGCTTCACCAACCCAGTGTCGGAGTGGATCTGTGGTGTCGACGAGAACGGTAACAGCAATTCGATCGACACGGCGCAATTCGCGAGCTGGTTATGGGATACTCGCGCCGATCTCCCGTGGAACGTGCAGGAGGTCATGACCAACGAGCTCGGCACCCATGACACCGAACGCTTCGCGCAGCGTTGCTCGTGGACCAGCGGATGGGGGACTTACCTGGGCATGTTCATGCAGTTCACGTACGTCGGTACGCCGATGATCTACTACGGCGACGAGTACGGCATGATGGGCGGTCCCGATCCGGACAATCGGCGCACGTTCGATTGGGCGGACGCCACGACGGCTAACGCTGGTGTGGCGCTGGCCCAGCAGCTGATCGGTATCCGTCACGAGTACGCGGCGCTGCGTACGGGCTCGTTCATCCCGCTGATCCCGGACATCACAGGTGGTCTGTATGGCACCAATGAGATATACGCCTTTGCGCGGGTCGATCAGAACCATCGCCTTGTGGTGGTGCTCAACAACACCAGCAGTACGCAATCCGACGTGGCTGTGCCGGTGTGGCTGGCGGGGGATGCGGTCGGCTCGACCGTCACGGATTTGATAACCGGCAACACGTATACCGTCTATGCGAACAGCAACGACCAGAACAGAGGATACGTCAACGTAACCGTGGAAGGGCACTACGGGGCGATCCTGGAACAATAGAATCGCGAGCCACCTCCCGGGTTGCCGCCGTGCCGGTCCCCCTCCGGCGGCGGCGACCCGGGAGCCGGGCCGCCCGGTGAACCGTGTGCGCACAGGCGCGGGATGGACCGTTTGGACTGAGGAGTGAGAGTGCAATGACCCAGTCGATTGATCGAGGAGCGTCGCTGCTGCGCGCGATGTCGTTGATTTCCGTTCTGATGGCGACGGTGCTGCTGTCGGCCTGCGGCGGAGCCGCGCGCAGCTCGCCGCCGGCAACGGCCGGGTCGACCACGACTTCGCCACCGGCTATCAACACGGCCGATCTGTTCTCCGACCAAGGCTCGATGTACGACAGTAACGTCCAGCCGAGCCCGAGCGATCCGGTCACGGTCACCTTGAGGACCGGGCACGATAACGTCAGCAGTGCCAATATCGACTACTACGACACCGCCGACGGGGCATTCCACTACGTGCAGATGCACATTGCCTCGACCGATCCTACCGGGAACTTCGACTACTGGCAGGGCACGATTCCGGCGAGCGCGTCGGAGAAATATTACCGCTTCGAGGTCAGCAACGGGTCCGAGACGCTCTGGTACAACGCCGATGGCGTGAGCGCGACCGAGCCGAGTTCGGGGGATTTCTTCATCATCCCGGGATTCGACACGCCGGACTGGATGAAAAACGGCGTGATGTACGAGATCTTCGTCGATCGGTTCTTCGACGGCAACCCGAACAACGATGTCACCACCGGGCAATATACCTATGCGGGCTGTGCGACGGAGCAGCACGCCTGGGGGAGCAGCGTCTATGCGACCACGCCCGGCTGCAATGCGGAGGTGTTCTTCGGCGGCGACCTGGCCGGCATCGACCAGAAGCTCAGTTACATCAAGCAGACCCTCGGGGCGAACATTCTGTATCTGACCCCCATCTTCGAGGCGCCCTCGAACCACAAGTACGACACGGCCGACTACTACAAGGTCGATCCGGGGTTCGGCACGGCGGCGGATCTGGAGCAGTTGATCCAGGACGTGCACAGCAGCGCGAAGATC
>JAKAYU010000140.1 GCA_021809525.1 Pseudomonadota bacterium
CGCGGGCGCTGCGAGAGCGCCGCGAGCGGCGTATCGTTGCCCATCGATCCGACCGCCTCGACGCCGTTCCTGGCCATCGGGGCGAGCAGGATGCGCTGATCCTCGAACGTGTAGCCGAAGGCGATCTGCCGCTGCAGCAGCGTCTCGGGGTCCGAGGGCGGCACCTCCGAGACCGGCGGCAGGTCCTTCAGATACACCAGGTGCTGCTCGAGCCACTGGCGGTAGGGGTGGCGCGCCGCGATCGTGCGCTTGATCTCATCGTCGTCGATGATCCGCCCCTGCTCGGTGTCGACCAGGAACATCCGCCCCGGCTGCAGCCGGCCTTTGTGCACCACCTCCTCGGGTGGCACCTCGAGCACGCCGGCCTCGGAGGCCAGGATCACCAGATCGTCGCGCGTGACGTAGTAGCGCGAGGGGCGCAGGCCGTTGCGGTCGAGGACCGCGCCGATCTGCTTGCCGTCGGTGAAGGCGATCGAGGCCGGGCCGTCCCAGGGCTCCATCAGGCTCGAGTGGTACTGATAGAAGGCGCGCCGGTCCTCGTCCATGCTCGCGTGATTCGACCAGGGCTCAGGAACCAGCATCATCATGGCGTGCGCGAGCGGGCGCCCCGAGAGCACCAGCAGCTCGAGGGTGTTGTCGAGCATGGCCGAGTCGCTGCCGTTGGGGTTGACCACGGGCAGGATCTTCGGGGTGTCCTCGCCGAACAGGTCCGAGTCGAACAGCCTCTCGCGCGCCTGCATCCAATTGAAGTTGCCGCGCAGGGTGTTGATCTCCCCGTTGTGCGCCAGATAGCGGTATGGGTGGGCGCGGTCCCAGCTCGGGAAGGTATTGGTGCTGAAGCGCGAATGCACCAGCGCGAGGGCGGTCTCGACCGCCGGATCGGTGAGATCCGGGTAGTACTGCGCGAGCTGCTCGGTGAGCAGCATCCCTTTATAGACGATGGTCTTGTGCGAGAGGCTGCACAGGTACCAGTGCTCGGCGCCGTCGATAGTCGAAGCGCGGATCTCGCTGTAGGCGCGCTTGCGGATGATGAACAGCTTGCGCTCGAACTCGGCCTCGTCGCGCACCCGCGGGCCGCGCCCGATGAACACCTGGCGGATGAACGGCTCGCCGGACTTGGCGGTCTCGCCCAGCATGGAATTGTTCGTCGGCACGGTACGCCAGCCGAGCATGATCTGCCCTTCCGACTGCACGATGTGCTCGAAGAACTCGACGATGCGCCGCCGCAGCGTGGGGTTGCGGGGCAGGAAGATCAGGCCGCTGCCGTACTCGCCCGGGGCGGGCAGGGTGAGATGGTTGCGCCGGCTGACCTCACGCAGGAACGCATGCGGCATCTGGATCAGCACGCCGGCACCATCGCCGGTGTTGGTTTCGCAGCCGCACGCGCCCCGGTGCTCGAGGTTGCGCAGCAGCTGGATGCCCTGCTCGAGGATACGGTGGGATTTGCGCCCCTTGATGTCGACCACGAAGCCCACGCCGCAGGCATCGTGCTCGTACCACGGATCGTACAGCCCCTGCTGACCGGGGGCACCCTGGGGGCGGCGCGTCGTCCCGGGGGCGACCCGGGGCGCTCGCGCCACAGCGCGGCGGCGCTGATGTCGCATGATCGGCCTCATTGGTTGGTGGGTCCGGCCAAGACCGCCCGCGGCGGCCTCTCACCGGAGTGTCCCATCGCCCGCTGCGACCGCAGGACGGTCCGCACGGCGGCCGAAGCCGCCACGCTGGCCGCCCGCCGGCGCGGCGAGCTGCTGGGCAACGTTCGCGGGCGCGTGCTCCATCGCACCGGAGGCAGCTCCCGTGAGTCGGGAGAATGCGCGTCGCCGGTGGCTCCCGCATGTATCAACAAGATGAATGAGGCGGATCGCGCCGCGCCCTGGCGCTCGCCAGGCGAGCCGGGCAGCGGATGCGGTCGAGGCCGCCGATATGATCCCGATCATATCCGTCTGTACCGACGGGTCAATGCCGGCGGAGCGGATTTCGGGGGTTTCAGGAAAATTTATTTGGGCCGCCCGGCGCCTGGCCGCTCTCCTGGGGAGGCGGCGGCCGCGCCGCGCCCGCCCGTTCCATGAGCAGCCGCTGCGTCGGGTAGGCGAACTCGATGCCGCGGCGGGCGAACTCCCGGTGCAGCTTCAGGTGGATTTCCTGCTGGATGTCCATGTGGCGCGTGTAGTCCGCGGTGAGGACGTGGTAGACGATCTCGAAGTCGAGCGAGGTGGCGCCGTGGTTGGCGAAGTGGCACCGGTCGAAGCGGGTATCGGCAATCGCCTGGACGATCTCGCGCACGAGCGGCGGGATCTGCTCGAGCAGCTCGACCGGCGTCTCGTAGGTCACCCCGACCGTGAACAGCACCCGCCGCTCGCTCATGCGCCCGAAATTGCGCAGGCGGCTCTTGAGCAGATCGGCATTCGAGATGACGATCTGCTCCCCGGAGATGCTCTGCAGGCGGGTGCTCTTGATGCCGATGTGCTCGACGGTGCCGCTGAAGGCGTCCACGCTGATCGAGTCGCCGACATAGAACGGCTGATCGAAGGTGATCGAGAGCGAGGCGAACAGGTCGCCGAGAATGTTCTGCAGCGCGAGCGCCACCGCGATGCCGCCGACGCCGAGGCCCGCGACCAGGGTCGTGATGTTCACGCCCAGGTTCTCCAGCGTCATCAGCACGATCAGCACCCACACGAGCGCCTTGGCGATGAAGGCGATG
The DNA here is from genome assembly GCA_021809525.1 of Pseudomonadota bacterium. GTDB lineage: Bacteria > Pseudomonadota > Gammaproteobacteria > Steroidobacterales > Steroidobacteraceae > 13-2-20CM-66-19. The sequence goes on from JAKAYU010000140.1 coordinate 2,702, forward strand.
ACGGCGAGCGAGCTGGTCGCGGCGCGGTTCTCGGCAATCCGCGTGCGGCGGCTGCGCTCGAACCACCAGTTCACCGCCACGCTCGCCCAGACGCCGAGCTGCCAGAACGCGATCACGGTGATCGTCGTGTTGATGAGCTCGCGGCCACGCGGCGGCAGGTGCAGGAACTGCAGCCCGGTGAACACCGCCAGCCCCACCAGGAACACCCCCGTGGTGCGGCTGACGAGCTCGAAGGGCAGCTCCACGAGGTCGGTGCGGCCCGCCTCGTGCGCCCGCCGGGCGTAATGGCCGGCGATGCGCCGGGCGATGAGCGTCACGCCGAGCAGCACGAGCGCGCCGAGCGCGCCCTGGAGCAGGTCGAGCGGCGCGCTGCGCACGATGGGCAGCAGGACGAGCAGGTGCAGCAGATGCAGGTGGTTCACGCCCCAAGATTAGCGTAATCGGCGGTTGCGGCAATGCGCCGGGCGGTGCGTTGTGCGCCGCGCGGCGCCGGGCTACCCTAATGTGCCCCGGGCGCACGCCCTGTGACGTTGGGTCAATCGCTTGGCAATCCGTTCCCGTCGAAATGCCACGCCGCGCGCGGCCCGGACCGGCGCCCGCCGCGCCGCGATCGAGATGCGCACGCTGCAGGACCTGCGCACGGTGGTCGGCTCGGCCCGCCAGCACGACGCCCGCGTCAGGCGCGCCACCGGCATTTCCGGCTCGCAGTTGTGGGCGCTCGATGAGGTGGCGCACGCCGACGGCATCACCGTCAACGAGCTGGCCGGCCGTCTGGCGCTGCACCAGACGACCGCGAGCAACCTCGTCAACGCGCTCGTCGAGCGCCGGCTGGTCCGCCGCGCGCGCGACCGCCGGGATCAGCGCATCGTGCACCTGCACGTCACCGCCGATGGGGAGCGCCTGTTGGCGCGCTCGCCGCGTCCGTGCAGCGGCCTGCTGGTCGATGCGCTGCGGCAGATCGGCGCGCGCGACCTGTACAAGCTCGCGCACAGTCTCGCCACGCTCCTCGGCGCGATGCGTCAGGCCGCGCCTTCGGCGGCCGGCGAGTTTCTCCTCGGCGAATAGCTGGCCCGCGCGGCGCCGTTCGGGGTTGCGCTCGCGGGCGCGGCTTTGTATCCTCATACATTCGCGCAAATATATTATGATGGTCTCGGGCGTCCCAACGGACGGGTCGCCGCGCTACCTGATAAACGATCGGCACCGGCGCCGCACGATCGACCTGAAGGAGACTCGCATGCAGCAATACGCCACCCTGAATGCGTCGAAGGCGAACTTCGACAACATCTACGATCAGCCCGATCCGCGCGGGTATTTTTCGGTGCTCGGCGCGCTCGATTACATGATTCCGGACGTCGCCGAACCGATCATCCGCCAGATCCTCACGGCGCGCGAGAAGCGCACCGGAGTGCCACCGACGGTGCTCGATGTCGGCTGCTCGTACGGCATCAACGCCGCCGTGCACCGCTTTCCGCTCAGCTTCCGCCGGCTGCGTCTGCGCTACGCCAATCCTGACATGGCGGCGCTCGATCCGGAGGAGCTCGCCCGGCTCGATCGCAACTACTACGGCAGCTGGCCGCACACCGGCAGCGCGCGCTTCATCGGACTTGACATCTCCGCGCCTGCGGTCCGTTACGCGGTGTCGGTCGGGCTGCTCGATGCCGGCGTGATCGCCAACTTCGAGAGCGGCGTGCCGCGGCCCGAGGATCGGCGCACGCTGAGCGGCGCCGACGTCGTGCTGTCCACCGGGTGCGTCGGTTACGTGACCGAGCGTACTTTCGCCGCGGTTCTCGATTCGCTCGAGCGGCCGCCGTGGGTGATCTCGTTCGTGCTGCGCATGTTTCCCTACGATGCGATCGCCGCCACGCTCGCCGAGCGCGGCCTGGTGACCGAGAAGCTCGCCGGGGCGACCTTCGTGCAGCGCCGCTTTCGCGACCCGACGGAATTCGGCAACTGTCTGGCCACGCTCGAGAAGCTCGGTATCGATACCACGGGACTGGAGGCCGAGGGGCGCTTCCAGGCGGAACTGTTCGTCTCGCGCCCGCGCGAGGACGGGGCCGCCGCTCCGCTCGGCAGGGTGGTGACGGTGGTGAGCGGGCGCAACCGGACCGTCGGCACGCGCTACGTGCGTGTCGGGCGCGGCGCCGACGCACAGGTGTTGCGCGTCCCCTCGTGATCGCGCTCGAGGGCGTCTCGAAAACCTTCGATGGCGGCGCCAGCTGGGCCGTCCGGGAGGTCAGTCTCGAGGTGCCGGCCGAGACCTTCCTCGCCGTCGTCGGGGACTCCGGGTCCGGCAAGACCACGCTGCTGAAGACCATCAATCGCCTGCTCGAGCCCGATTCGGGCGCCGTGTTCATCGATGGGCAGCCCGCGAGCGCCTCGCCCGCGCACGAGCTGCGCCGGCGCATCGGTTATGTGTTCCAGGGCATCGGGCTGTTCCCGCACATGAGTATTGCGGAGAACATCGGCATCACGCCGCGGCTCATGGGTTGGCGCGAGGAGCGCATCCGCGCGCGCGTGGAGGAGCTGATCGATCTGGTGTCGCTGCCGCGGGGCTACCTGACGCGCCGCCCCGCCGAGCTCTCCGGCGGGCAGCGCCAGCGGGTCGGGATCGCGCGCTCGCTCGCGGCGAGGCCCGGCATCCTGCTGATGGATGAGCCGTTCGGCGCACTCGACCCGATCACGCGCGATGCGCTCGGCACGGAGTGCCGCAGGTTGCACCAGAGCATGCGCCTCACCACCGTCATGGCGACGCACGATATCCTCGAGGCGGTGCTGCTGGCCGACCGCATCGTGGTGATGCGCCAGGGACGCATCGTCGCCGACGGCGAGCCGCACGCGCTGCTCGCCGGCCATCCCGATCCGGCGGTACGGACTCTGATGGACATGCCGCGCCGGCAGGCCGAGCGCGTGCGCACGTGCTGCTCAGCGCCGCCTCGCTCGCGCTCGGCATCGCGGTCAGCCTGCCTCTGCTCGTCGCGGCGCGGCGCAGTGCGCGGGTGCGCTGGCCGGTGCTGGCGGGGGCGAGTCTCATCCAGACGGTGCCGGGCATCGCGCTGCTCTATCCGCTGCTGCTTGGTCTGTCGGCGCTCACCCACCGCCTGCTCGGCTGGAGCTTCCCGGCGCTCGGCTTCCTGCCCTCGCTGCTCGCGCTGACGCTCTACTCGATCCTGCCGATCCTGCGCAACGGCATCACCGCCATCCTCAACCTCGATCCGGCCATTCTGCAGGCGGCGCGCGGGGTGGGCATGACGAGCCGAGAGCGCCTGCTGCGCGTGGAGCTGCCGCTCGCCGCGCCGATGCTGATGGCGGGCGTGCGCACCTCGGCAGTGTGGATGATCGGCACGGCGACCCTGGCGACGCCCGTCGGTCAGACGAGCCTCGGCAACTACATCTTCACCGGGCTGCAGATGGAGGATTGGGTGTGGGTGCTGTTCGGCTGCGCGGTGGCGGTGGCGCTGGCGCTGGCGCTCGTGACCGATCAGCTGCTGGCGCTGATCGAGCTCGGCCTCTCGCGCCGGCGTCCTGCGTTCGCCTGGCTCGGCCTCGCCGTGCTGCTCGCCGGGGTCGCCGCCGCGGCGGCCGTTGCGCTGCGCGCGGCCGATCGCGGCGGCGACCTCGTCGGGGCGAAGAATTTCACCGAGCAGTACATTCTCGCCTCGCTCATCGCGGCGCGCCTGCGCGCCACGGGTCACCCGGTGGCGGTCACCCGGTGGCCGAGCGCACCGGTCTTGGCTCGAGCCTGGCCTTCCAGGCGCTCGCGGCCAACGAGCTCGACGTGTACGTCGATTACAGCGGCACTCTCTGGAACGACATTCTGCACCGCACCAGCCGGCCGCCGCGCCCGGTCATGCTGCGCGAGCTGCGCACCGCGCTAAAGCGCCGTTACGGCGTGGATCTGCTCGGAGCACTCGGCTACCAGAACGCCTACGTGCTGGCGATGCGCCGCAGCGAAGCTAAGGCGCTCGGGGTGCGCACGATCGCGCAGCTGGCCCGCGTCGCCCCGCGCCTGATCCTCGGAGCGGACCTGGAGTTCTTCGCGCGGCCGACGTGGAAGGCGCTCGAGCGCCGCTATGGGCTGCACTTTCGAGCGCTGCGTCAGTATGAGCCGACGTTCATGTACCACGCGCTGATGAGCGGCGAGGTCGATGTCATCACCGCGTTCTCGAGCGACGGGCGCATCGCCGAGGATCATCTCGTGGTGCTGAAGGACCCGCTGCACGTCATTCCGCCCTATGACGCGGTGATCCTGCTTTCGCCGCGTCGCGCGCACGATGCGGAGCTGCGCCGGGCGCTCGAGCCGCTGATCGGCGCCATCCCCATCGGATTGATGCGCCGCGCCAACTACATGGTGGACCGCCGGCACGGGAAGCGCTCCCCGCGCCAGGCCGCCGAGTGGCTCGCACGGGCGGCGCACCTGCGCTGAGGACGCCTCGGCGCCGGTCCTACTCCTCGGCGCCGGCGTCCGCGCCCACGGCCACCCAGGCGAGCTCGCGGTGGGAGACCGAGTCGAGTTTGAAGGCGCGGGCGGCGGCGGCCATGCGGGTCAGCGCCTGGCCGAGCGGCATCGCCGGCGCGCCGTCCGCCTTGCGCGGCTTGCTCCAGCGCACGGGATTGATGCGCGCGACCACGTAATTGCGCAGGTACGGGGAGCGAAACCCGCGCTCCTGCAGGCCCGCGACGATGCGCTTGACCTCAGCGTCGATGCCGAGCAGCCGCGCGGCGTAATCCTGCCGCTCGCGCAGGCTCTTGGCGAGCGGCCGGTCGCTGAAGCGCTCCACCTTGCGTAGGAACGCGCTGTAGGCGCCGCCGGCGAACCGCCCGGAGGCCTCGTACAGCAGGCCGAGCGTGAGCAGCTCCGGTGCCTCGAATTGCTCGGCCCAGCTCTGCTCGCTCGTTCTGGGGTGCGCCCCCGCCAGGCTGCGCGCCATGCGGATGACCTCCAGGCTGCGGTCGCGCAGGTTGTGCGCCTTCTCGGTGTTGAGCGCGAGGATGCGGTAGGCGAGGGCGGGGTCCGGACAGATCAACGCGGTGACCTGGCGCAGGCCGAGCACCTTGGCCGCGGCCAGCCGGTGCCGCCCGTTCGGCGTCCACAGCCGCCCCTGCTCGCCGCGCACCACGATCAGCGGATCGAGAAACGCGCCTGACTCGCCGATGCGCCTGGCGAGCCGCTGGGTGTGCGTCGGGGAAAGGTCGCGCTGGAACGGAGTCGGCTGCAGTGCCGCGATCGGCACGGTGGCGAGCAGCAGCGCACGCCCGTTGAGCGGCTCCCGGTAGGCGCCGATCGGCGCGCCGCCGGCCTCGCGCACGTCGGCGGCCAGAGCCGCGATTTCCGGGCTGTCGAGCGTCAGAGCGGTCTCGGCGGCCGTCAGGCCGCGCGCGCGCGGCCCGGGAGCGAGCGTGCCCCGAGAGCGCCGGGTGCCGGTACGTTTGGCGCCGCGCGCCGCCCGGCCACGCGGCGCTGCGGTCTTCTTGCGAGCGGCCATCGGCCGATACGGTGCACCGCGCCGCCCGCGGCGTAAAGGGTGTTGTGCGACAATGCCTGCCCGTCCCCGCGAATCCGTGCATGGACATCGCACCCGCCCTTGCCCGACCGTGCCTGCCGGCGCAACGAATCGATGCCGGCGGAAGCGCGCACATCGATCTGCGCGCCGTCTGGGCGCTCGCTCTGCCGCTGATGGCCAACAGCGCGGTGCAGGTCATCCTCAATCTCACCGACATGTGGTTCATCGGGCACATCTCCACCGCGGCGCTCGCGGCCGTCGGCGCCGTGCAGTGGCTGATTCTCGGGGTGCTGTTCGTGCTGGGCGGGTGCAGCATGGCGGTGCAGACGCTCGCCTCCCATGCGCACGGCGCGCGCCGGTTCCGGCGCGCCGCGCAGGCGGCCTGGACGGCGTTGTGGGTGACGCTGTGGATCGCGCCGGTGTGCATCGCGTTGGGCCTGGCCGGGCGGTGGATCCTGTTGCCGTTCGGCTTTGCGCCGCGGATCGCGCAGCTGGCTGGCCAGTTCTGGCTGCCGCGCATCGGCGGGGCCTCGTTCGCGGTGGCGGCCTGGGCGATGATGGGGTTCTTCAACGGCATCGGCCGCACGCGCATCAGTTTTCTGGTGGCCGCCGCCGCCGCGCTCGCCAACGGCGTGTTCAACGAGCTGTTCATCTTTCATTTCGGCTGGGGCGTGGCCGGCTCGGCCTGGGCGAGCAACGTGGCGCAGGCGGTCGGCTTTCTGCTCGGCTTCGTCTTGTTCCTGCGCGCGCCCATCCGCATGGCGTTCAATTCGCACCTGACG
>JAKAYU010000141.1 GCA_021809525.1 Pseudomonadota bacterium
CGAGCGCAGTGAGAGGCTGTATGAACGCCCCGATGTCCTTGGGCATGCGCTGATCGATGACGCCGGTCGCGGACCAGTGCACCGGCACCTGGGCGGGCAGATCCGGATACACAATGAGCGCCACGAGGAGTCCAGTGAGGGCGAGTAGTATGGCGGCGGCGTGTCGGCGAATCGGCTTCATACGCGAGTGCCTCGGGTGTGGCGCACCGGGTCATCGAGCATGTCGAGCAGGGCGCTCGCGAGCTCTTCCAATACCGAGATATTGAGGGAATAGATCACTTCCTTGCCCCTGCGCTCGCGGCGGATGAGGCCGGCCCGGGCCAGGATATTGAAATGATAGGAGAGCGAGCCCTTCGTGATGGCGAAGGCCTGCGCAATCTCCCCTGCCGTCATGGATCCAGCCTTCAGAAGGCGCAGTATCGTGCGTCTGTGCGGATCGGCGATCGCCCTGAATACGGATTCTCGCATGCCGAAGGTCGACATTTTGATGGATATTAAAATAACAGAAACTCGGCTTCTGTCAACGTGTGACGCGGCGCCCCATGCGAGGATAGGCAGCGGTGAGGTATCGATGTCCGTCGGGAAGATGTTCCGGGGGTGCGGTGCACCGTCGCAGAGATGGGCGGGCAGGCGAGCCGGGCGCTCCGCGCGGCTCGGCGCGACCGACCCTACCAGAAATACAGCTGCAAGGTGAGCGGCGGCTTCGACGGCGGCGTCTGATGCAGCGCCTCCTTGTGATCGAAGTAGTTTGCGACGCAGCGATTGAGCAGATCGTCGATCTCGCTCAGGCTGTAGCGCGCCTCTTGCGCGTTCGGGGGGCGCAGATTGCTCGGATCGGGGAAAATGCCCATGCCGGAGAGGATCGCGAACCAGGACATCACCGGGTAGCCCTGGCCGAATTCCTGCGCCCTGAGTCCGGGCACGATGCTCTTGCCCGCGGTCCAGGCGGAGAAGATCCTCTTCAGATTGTCCGACAGATTCATGTTGGCGGCGTTGGCGCGCCAGTATTCGGTGTCGGTTCGGGAATTGGTCTTGTAGTGCGTGCAGATGTAGTCGCGGATCCCGTCGAAATTCCGGTTCACGAGCGCATTGTAGCGCGCCCGAGCTTCCTCGTTGAACTCACCCCGCTCGAGCAGGGGAACGAAATTCATCGCCATGTATTGGATCACCATGAGCGCAGTGGCCTCGAGCGGCTCGACGAAGCCCTGGGCAAGTCCGATCGCGAGGCAATTCGCGTGCCACGGCGTGGCGAGCCGGCCCACCTTCATCTTCAGGTGTCGCGCCTCAACGTGCGAGTCGAGCAGCCCCAGATGCTGCCGCAATTCGACTTCCGCGGCGTCCGTAGTGCAGAATCGGCTGCTGTACACGTAGCCGTTGCCGAACCGGTTGGTGAGCGGAATTTTCCACGCCCAGCCGTGCTTCAACGCGGTGGAAACGGTCTGGCTCGGGATAGCATCCTCCATGGGCGAGGGCATCGCCACCGCCGCGTCGTTGAACAGATTGTCCGCGAAGCTGAGGAAGGGCACTTTCAATGCCTTCTGCAGCAGCAGGCCGGAAAATCCGGTGCAATCCACGTACAGATCCGCCGTAATCGTCTCGCCCTCCCGGGTGTGGACGGAGCCGATGGCGCCGTCTTCGTTCACCGTGGCATGTGTCACGTGACAGCTCTTGTAGCGGACGCCGCGCTCGAGCGCTTTCTTGTGAAGGAACTGCCCGAGCAGCGTCGCATCGAAGTGGTACCCATGCAGGACGTCGAACGGAAAATCCTCCCGCGCCTTGGGCGAGCGCCGAGCGGCAACGAGCCGTGCTGAGAGGAAAAAGCGGTCTGGATGGGCGTAGAGGTTCGCTCCCCTGAGGCGTGCCTCCACGTTGTGGATGAACTGCGTCATGGTCATGATGTCGAGCATCGATGGGAACGGATGGAAGTAGTGCTCGAAGCCGGGCTTGGTCGACCAGTCCTCGAAGCTGATTCCGCATTTGTACGTGGCGTGGCATGCGGGCATCCACTCGGCTTCTTCGATGCCCAGCATGTCGAAGAATCCCCGCAGCAAGGGCGTGGAGCCTTCGCCGACTCCGATGATCGGCACCGCCGGGGACTCAAGGAGCGTGATCTGCACGCCCTTGGGGATGAGGGAATGGGCGAAGATCAGCGCCGTCATCCAACCAGCCGTTCCACCGCCAACGATGACGATGCGGCGCACTGGAGGCGATGGCGCAGGCTCGCGCTGACCAGAAGGGAAGGTGAAGGAATAATCGAAGACGTTGGTTATGGTCATGAGAACCCACGCGCAATCAGGACGCTGTCAGACCGCGCGCCCGCAGAGGCGGCGAGAAACGCGTCCGATAGACCTCGACTGCGGCAGGGCTCCCGGTGAGTGCTGCCACACCTGATCCCTGACCGCAGATACCCGTTGTCCCCCGCAGTCAGTCTACCGCATTGAGGAGGGCTTATGCCCGCCTCACCCGCGGCACACGGGCGAGCGTGCTGTTGCAGGATGCGCTGAGTCTGCGCCGGGGAACTCCGGCAGCCTCCGGCGCCAGGATTTCCACGGCGGGGGTCCGTCGGACGGTTTTATGAATTCCACGGAGCGGTGGGCTCGATCAACATGAGCCGCGGCAGCCCGCACGGAGCAGTGCGGCGGTATAGTTGAGCCGGTACGAAGCACAGGACGCGCCGAAATGCATCGACGTGAGTTCACGGTACACACCCGCGGCCGGGAATTCTGCGAAATCACCCGGGATCTGGCCGCCGTGGCGCAGGGCAGTGGCGTGCTCGAGGGGTTATGCAGTGTATTTGTGCCGCACACGAGTGCCTCGCTGCTCCCGGGGGAGAACCGGGATCCGAGCGTTCGCCGTGACCTGGAGGCTTTCATGAGGCGCCTCGCCCCCGACGGTGATCCGCGGTATGAGCACGACGCGGAAGGACCCGACGACATGCCGGCGCATATTCGCGCAATGCTCACGCAGAGCTCCCTGGTGATACCGGTGGCCGACGGGAGGCTGCAGCTCGGCACGTGGCAGGGGATCTATACTCTGGGAACATCGGACGAGTCCGCATGAACGGCGAGTCATTGTCACTGTGTGGTGAGGCGGACCGAGGGTCGGGCATGGGCGAGCGCCTCGCGACCTGTAATCCGACCATGCGGGTCGGTGCGCTCATGCGTCCCGCCCGAGGGCACCCCGTCCGCCGAGTGCACTCGGCCGCAGAGACATCGAATCCCGCGCCGTGGAGCGCTCACGTACTTGATGGGACCTGTAGGGCATGGCGGCGCGGCTCGATCGTTCCCCGGAGCCGCTGGAAGGCCTCGTGGCGCCTTCGTGGACGGTCTGCTGAGCGCGCGCTCGACGCCGCGCCGGAGATACATGCGCGGCACGCCGTACCGGCCTCGATACCACTCCCGGCGTGCGCTCTGTGCCGACCGTGGTCGGCGCGAGTATTACGTATGGCGATCGTCCGGCGCTGGGGTAGCGTGGCAACGTAGCGGCCGCGGCGCAAGCTGCGCCATGGGAGTTCGCCATGCCAAAGAGAATCCGCATTGCCTGCCTTCTCGTGCCGACCATACTGTATGCACAGGTTGCGGGGCCGGGACTCAAGCCCGGCTTGTGGGAGGTTCGCGTGGTCAGACAAATTGTCGATGGACGCGACATCTCCGCGCAGCTCTCGCAAGCCAGCCGGCAGATGCAGCAGGCGATGGAGAACATGACTCCAGAGCAGCGTGCGCGGATGGCCGGCATGCTGGAGCAGCATGGCGCCAGATGGGCTGCCAGCGGCGCTTCTGAGATTTGCATCACCCCGGCGATGGCCAAGCGCGAGACGCCGATCATAAGCAAGGAAGGACGCTGCCGGAGTTCGCAGGTCGCGCGCAATGGGAACCGCATGTCCTTCGCATTCGTCTGTAAGGACCACGAAATGACGACCACTGGCACGGGTTCCGCCGAGATCACGAGCGAGCGAGTTACGACGCGCACTGATGCCACCACCGAGAGCGCGACCGGTGAGAAGCATACAGTGCAGGTCGAATCTGAGATGAAGTACGTCAAGGCGGATTGCGGCGATGTGAAGCCGCCCGCAGAGGACAGATGACGCACGTGTGCAGTCAGAAGAGGCTGTTCGGATCGCGAGCAGCACGGCCTCGGGCGTAGCGTCGTGGCGAGGCGCGCTCCCAGCGGGAGAAGCTGGCCGGGAATTGCCATTGCCGGTTCCAGCACGTGTCGCGGCCGAGAGGCTGATCTGATGATTGACGTCTCGAGGCGAGGTCGATGCCGGACGCATCGAGGAGGTGGGGGCCTATGCCGTTGCGCGGGCAGGTCGGCTGATCCTCTGGCGGCCTGCCGGAACGTTCCGTGACTGCCAGACTCGCCATGGGAGGCCGATAGGGCGCCTCGCGGCAGGTGCGCTGCGCGCAAGATAGCGCGTTTTTCCTACGGGATGCGAAAGTTCAGCACCCGTGCGTGAACTCGTGTATCGTAGCTGTCGGCTCGTATCTTTTCGGCTTGACTGTCTTGGCCTCCAGCGCCGTCCGGCGTGATTCCGGCCTTGTCTGCCACCCTCGCAAAGCTTCGCGAACCAAGAGGCAGTTGTATCTGCCCTTCACCTCGTTTCTATCGTGAGTATTCTCTAGTGACCAAGTTATACGTTGGAAATCTCCCCTTCACGGCGACCGATGAATCCGTCCACCAGCTGTTTTCGCAGCACGGGACAGTCGAGAAGGTTTCTTTGATCTCGGATCGGGACACCGGTCGTCCGCGCGGTTTCGGTTTTGTGGAAATGTCGAACGCCGACGCGTCACGCGCCATGCAGGCGCTGAACGGCACCGAGTTCGAGGGACGGGCTCTGCGGGTGAATGAGGCCCAGGAGCGGGAGCGCTCTGGCGGCGGTGGCCGCGGCGCCGGTTCGCGTCGCTACTGACGAACCGTCTTGTTTCTTCAGCGCCCCTGGCCGGTAGGCCAGGGGCGCTGAAGTTCTGTTGATTCCGGGTGAGGGCGTCGAGGATGCTCGGCGCAATTTTGTTCCAGCTCAGGCTTGGACGCCGGGGCGTTCCCTTAGGGCCGTGGTCACTCTCGTGCTCGCCCGCCTCCCCGTTGCCGGCCGCGCCGGTGCATTCATGCCTCGGTACCCGAACGGACGCGGTGGTTGTGCGAATTCACCGCAGCGCGGTGACGTCACTCCCCGGCCGGGGGCAAAACCTGCATTACAGATCCAGGGGTCCTCAGAGCGGCGTCAGTCGGAACAACCGCCGGGGGGAAGGCTCCTCGAGCCGCGCTTGACCGTCAGGCGCGCCTTGGGCGCGGGGCTTGCCGATTTCCGGCGTCTCTTATCGCCTCATCCGGATGCAAGGCATCGCATCGGCGTGTCGCGCTCTGCACGTCAGTGCAATGGCGATTTCCCTCCCGGGTAAACAGCACCGCTTTCCGTGCACAGTGGATGAGTATAATCTTCCTTTCCATTGCGAGGATTCCCGTCAACTGTTTGGCTAGCGCCTTCGCTAGGATGATCGGATCGGGGTCGCACTAGCACGTACCGCTACGGACTGACGGCGTGGAGTGTGCGGCGAGCGGATGCGCGGGAGCAGATGGATGAGGCCGAACCGAAACCTTGCCGCGCTGTTCTCGGGCGTTTTGCTGCTCGCCTGCCTCTCGGGTTGCGCAAGCGTGCCGCGTGTCGAGAGTAGCCGCAGGAGCCGGAGCAGCTTTGGCGTGACCGGCCCGCCCGTTCCGCAGGATCTGCATTCGGAGCGTTACCGCGACGGATTGCTGGCCCAGGTGGTTCCCGTACTGAAGACGACCGGCCACGTCCTCCTCGACATAGCGACTGCCGTTCTGCCCGAACCGGACTCCAAAGTGGATATTTGGACTCACGGGTACGACTACTCGGATAGCCTGACCGGGTTCGACCAGGACGGAGACGAAGGCATGACCGGTTGCATCGCGAACTCCGCAGTGCAGTGGTGCCCATTCGTACTCGCGCCGTGAATCTGCCCCTGCACGTTCCGCAGCCAGATCCCGTACTCGCGCTTTCTGGTGAGCCGAGCTGATCTTACTCGCTACACGATCCGCGCCTATCATGACTCGCTGCGCCTGCTGATCAAGTTCCTCCCCGAGCGCCGCGGCCGTGTGGTGGCGGTGCTCGGCCTTGACGAGCTGCACGTCGAGGCCGTTCTCGCATCCCTGTCCCATCGCAAGGGCACGCGGGGAAACGGCATGGCGACCCGAACTGTCCATCGAGGAGTGATTCGCGGATGTTTCCGGCGCCTCGAGTTCGATTTGCCACGAGTCGGAGTGTCAGCGCGTGCTCTTGCTGCCGAACGAAGGCGCGCATTTCTGCGCCGGGCAATATTTAGAGCCCCGGGACGCTAAGCTTCTTCTCGCCGAGCCGGACCGCTCGAACGCGGCTGCAGGCCTCCACCATGCGCTGGTGCTCCATCTGTACAAACCGGAGGCCGCCTCAGCGCGGCGCCCGGCGTGCGCGCCGAATATCTCCCCTTGATCGCGCTGTGCTTCGGGATCGCCAAGAACTATCCCTTCAATGATGGAAACAGGCGCACCGCGCTCCTGGCGACACGAGCATTTCTGTATCTGAACGGGAGGGAACGCGAGCCGTCGCAGACTGATGAGGTCGCTACCATCGTGGCGGTGGCCGATGGTGTTCTGAACGAGGAAAATCTTGCAATCTGGCTGGAGCGCCATGCCCGCCCGCACACCAAATCAGGTTGGTAGCGGGGGCCCTCGCATTGCGTCACAGAAAATGTTACCGGCTGGGGTCGTTGCCTCACGCAAAATGCTACCGAGAGCATGAGCTGTACCATTGAGACCTGCATGATCCGAGGATGTGTCCGTGGGCACCACGATAACGCACACGGCTTGGGCAGAGCAGGCGACAGCTATCCGGACGAGTTTCCACACGACCGCAGCAGCAGGGAAGCGGGCGATCTCCGGAACGTGACCGGGGGAGCGCAGCGGTAACATGGCTCGCGAGGCAAGCGGTAACAAAATTACGTGAGGCAATACGAGGGGGGGGCGGGATTCGCTAATATCCGCAAGTGGCGCCCCTTGCTCCGAGTGGCGTAACTCATTGTTCTGCAAAGGGCTCGAGTTGTGAGCGCCTTTGAGTGTCTCGATGGCTTGCAGCCGAAGCCTAGCCGGAGGCCGCAGCAGGTGCAATCGGCTAAAAACTGCTTTTGAGGCGCCACGATCCGAACTTCCGCATACCGGCGATTGGGTCGGATATGGCTGAACCACTGCTTCCGGGCTTGCCTTTGCGGGCTCTGAGCAGTGCGCATATAATGCGCATTGGTAATCCAGAAGGTATCAACGTGATGCGTAGCCCCACCAGTACGGCACGTAAGCGTCCGGTCAATCTCACACTCAGCGAGGATCTCGTTGAGGAGGTTAGAGGCGTTACCGGCAATCTCTCCGGGGTCGTGGAGTCGCTCCTCGCCGATTTCCTGTCCAGAGAGAGGGAACGCCGATCGGGTATCGTCGAGCAGGCGCGCGCCACAGCCACTTTGTGGAATAGCTTTGCGGACCGCAATGGGTCGCTCGCCGACGATCATTCAACACTCTGATGGCGCAATTTGATGTTCATCGCAATGTCGGCCGGCATAAGGATGGCATTCCATTTGTCGTCGTTGCCCAATCTCGGCTGTTTGACGATTATCGGCGTCGCGTTGTCATTCCCCTCGTTCGGAAATCCGAGCTTAGCCAGATTCCGAATCCACGCCTCAATCCGAGCTTCAAGGTCAAAGGCATCGCGGTGGTATTACATCCACTCGAAATTGTTTCGGTTGCCAACGAGCACTTGGGGGAGCGCGTCGGTTCACTCGCCGAAGAAGGTGATGCAATCGTGGCTGCCCTAGATGAACTATTTGCCCGTGCCTTCGGGTAGATCAGGGATGGAGCGCGTTCGGCCAAAAGCAGACCTAGGTTTGGTGCTTGACTGGTGCTTTGATTTGATAAAGTGCATTGATCGCACCGTCATGGATTTAAAGGGCTCTGTTGAATTTTGAGTGGGCTACGCCGCGACGTAGGGGTTGATTCTGGAGAAGTCGAGCTTGCCTGCGATCATGAAGATGACGGTGCGGATTGTTTTGAAACGGACGTATCCGCGCGCCTGCAGCGTGGCGGTCATCCCTGAGAGGCGCAGGGCACGCAGCGCCCGTTCCAGTTCCGGTATCGACATACTCATCTTCGTCGTCTCCTATCGATGGGTGGTGTGGTGATGGATCAGGCAAGCCCGCGGGCGGCGAGCTGGCAGTACTCGTCCCAGAACCTCTGGTACTCCGCTATCGCGCGGATCGACTCGCCGTGCTGTTGGAGCATGGGCTTGTCGGCGGCAGCGCTCGCCTTCCCGGCGGCGCCCTGGCGCTCCAGGGTGCGCTTGAGGGCTTGGTAGGAGGGCCGGGAGAGCGTCAGCACCTTCTCGGCCGCCTTCTCGATGTCCTCGCGGCGGTGATGACGTGCGAGATTGCTGAGGCCGTAGATCGCCTTCTGGCCGGGGCGGCCCAGGTGGGCGAAGATCTCGCGGGCGAGCTGCGCGCAGTGCGGCCCGATCTTGCTCGCTTTGCCGATCAGGCGGGCGGTCTCGCGGGAAGGATTGAAGATGCGGTCCTGCTCGGGCAGTTCGATGTGGCCCTTGCGGGTGGACTTGGGATGCCGGCGCAGCACCTGGCCCTGCGCGTCGAGGATCTCGATCTCGCGCTCGTAGACGCGGACGGTGACCTCGCAGTAAAGCGGCGCAGGCAGCGCGGCGTAGAACGAGCCGTCGCCCTGGACAAGGCCCGCATCATCGACGATGCGGGTTTCCTGCCGGAAGAAGCGAAAGCCCTCGATCGGCAGAGACTGCAGGTGTGGCTTCTCCTCGAGGAACA
>JAKAYU010000142.1 GCA_021809525.1 Pseudomonadota bacterium
GGATGACTGGCTGCTCTATGCGGTGGAGAGCCCGAGCGCCTCGGGCGCACGTGGCTTTGCCCGTGCGGGGGTGTATGCGCGCGACGGCCGGCTGGTCGCCAGCACCGCGCAGGAAGGCCTCGTGCGTGTGCGAAAGCCTGTGCGTGAGTGATGCGGCACTGCGCCGGCGCTCACAACGGCCGACGCAGCGCTCAGCAGGCGGGATGCGGATCAGGCCGCTCGGCGCGGCGCCTGTGCTGCATCGAGGCTCACGGCGCGCCCGGCGGTGCGCGCAGTGAGCGCCCCGACCAACAGCAGCGCAGCGAAGGTCACCGCGTTGAGCACGAAGACTTCGGTCAGGATGCCGACGGTGAATGCGCCCTGCGCGGCGCCCACCATGCGGCTGACGGCCCAGAGCACGCCCTCGTAGACCCCGAATGCGGCCGCGAGCGCGCCCACGACGCCGGCAGCCCGCGGGACGCGCCGCGCGAATTCGCCCGCCGCAGCCGTGGCGGCGAGCAGCGCCACGCCGAGGAGCGCGGCCCAGCCGAATGCCGCCCGGCCCGTGGGGTAATGCAGCAGCGAGAAGCCGATCAGCTCGGTGGCGAGCCAGAGCACCGTGACGAACAGCAGAGCCTGACTGCGGCTCTGTCGCAGCGCGCAGATCGCCGCGAACGCGACCAGCGGAACGGCGCAGGTCAATCCCACGCTGAACAGCAGCGTGGCCAGAAGAAAGGCCCCGAGCCACGCCGCGCGCGTGAGCCAGGGTGCGGATGAGCGGTGATGATGATTCATGAGCGACCTCTTTTGAGGATTGTACCGTTTCAGCGCGGCTGTGGCAGCCCGCCGCAGCGGGCCTGCCGGCCCGAGGGCCGAACAGACCGTGCCCCGCAGGGCGCGAAGGGACGCCAAGCCAGTCCTGCGAACAGGCCGAAGGGCTGCGAATTGTAGCCGTATGCCGTCTCGTATCGCCTGTCGAGCAGGTCCTCGGCCCGCCGAGCGTCAGTGCGACGGTGGTATAGCTGCCGAGTGTCACGGGAATCGTGGTGAACGTCGGGCAGTACGTGACATCAGGCCGCGGGCCGGTGTAATGACTCGTCATGCCGGCCAGCACGTGACCGAAGTCATACTCCAGGCTGACGTTGGCGATGCTGCGCGCGCGGCGCTGCAGGGTGGGGTGCCCGGGGTCGCTTAGGGCGAGCGGCTGCTGCAGAGTCAGGTTCGCCTCGTGGACCCATCCTCGCCAGGCGCCACGCGCGTTCACCTCCGCGCCCCGGGGTGCGGATGCGGAAAATGTTCTGAAACTCCGTGCGCCCCTCCGGCATCGAGCCGTATCCCGACAGGTCCGTTCCGGTCGTCTGCAGCAGCGTGGCACGCACAACTGTCGATGCGCGTGACCACTGCAGCGCCGCCTCGACCGTGTGCGCCAATTCCGGCTGCAGTTGCGGGTTGGCGGCCCAGTACGGACTGTCGTAATAGAGATCGCCGAGCGGCGGCGCATTGCACGCGCTGGCGCAACTGGCGATCGCCTCGAAACCGCCGCCGAGCTGTCCTCCGTGGCCGAAGAAGAAGGTGTTGCCGCTGCCTGCAGAGCCGCCGAGCCGATCGCGCCGCAGATTCAGCTGCAGTTCGTTGCCGGCAAACACACCGTTCAGGCCGGCGAACACCGCCGCCACGTTGCGTGAGACGCTCGGGATGCCACCCTGTGCGCAGCTGCGCACAGGGTGGTGCTGCCGGCTCGCGCCGCCGGTCAGAGTCCAGTCGCGCGAGAGCCTGATCACGTTGCGCCAGAACAGATCGATGTTGGTCGATTGATAAATGGCCCCATAGCTGCCCAGGTGCACATTCCGGGTGCATTGCCGGGAGAGGCTGAGCCGCGACGTCCTGAACCCCACGATGCGATTGTCGCTGAAGAGCTGCAGGAGGCTTTACTTGGTCCGTCCGCCGGCGGTGTGATTGTCCTGGGTGTAGCGGCCGTCGCTGAGGAATGCGCGTGCACCGAGCTGCTGGTGACGGCCGAGCTGCTGCACGAGCGAACTACTCGCGGTGAGTTTGTGATAGCCGTCGGGCTGGTTTGAGGTGACGAATGTGCTCTGCGCCGGGTTGATCGACGGGAAGCCCGAGGTGGTGTAGCGGCTGATGCCGGCCTGCAGCCGCGTCTTGCCGATCTGGCCGCTGGCGTTGGCCGAGACCGTGGCCGTGTTGCGGCTGCCTGCGCTCAGGGAAACATCGGCCTGCGGCGTGCGGCTGCCTCCCCGCGTGGTGATCAGGATGAGCCCACCGATGGCCCCCGAACCCCAGGTCGCCGCGACGTTGCCGTGGATGACCGCGATGCGCTGGATCTGATCGGTGATCAGGTTCTCCAGGTAGTTGCTGCCGCCGGAGGCGTCCTGCGGCGTGACCGGCAGGCCGTGCAGCAGCACCAGCACCCTGGCATCCACGCCGCCGAACCCCTCGAGGCCAGTCGTTGCCGGCCGGCCCGGGCCGCCGCTCGAGGTGATCTGCGCACCGGCGATCTGTTGCAGCAGCGTGGTGAGATTCTTTACACCGCTTTGCTCGATCTGCGCGCGGGTGAGCGCGCTCACGCCCGGCAGCGTCTGCGCCAGGGTCTGCGGAAACGGCGCGGCGGCAATGACCACGGCGGGACGGTTGCCGGCGAGGCCGGCCGCCACCGCCGGGGACGCGGCCAGACATGCGAGGATCGCCGGCGCGAAGCGCAGCGCCGGGGCGCGGATCACGGTCACGTGCCCGCTCTGTGGCGGCGCGGTGGAGGAACTCGACAGACCAGCCAATCGCATCGCACACGGCTCCGTACAATTGCCCCTCAGGGCATGGCAACGGCAGGCCGATGCGAAGCGCAACCGCCCGCCGGCCGCCCAGGGCGGAACCGGGTGCCGCCTGCCCGTATTGTGTCGGTATGCGCGGAACATCGATCCCACGGCATCCGGATCGCTCCCATGTCGCCGCTGCGACCGACCGCTCCGTGTGGTAGGCCCCGCCCACCGGTGGGACGAGCGCGCTGGCAGGTCTCCTGGCTCGCTGGTCATCATCTTGCGTCCGGCCTTCCCAGTGTTTCCAGCAGCCATGATGGACGCGGACTCGCCGCTCGCAGTTACCGCGGTAGCAGCGGCATCGACTCACTCGCAGTGCGCCGCGTTCCCTCTTGCCTCCCCGGCGCCAACCGGGGAACCAGCCCGCGAGCCTCGAGCCGCCCGCCTCGCCGGGGGCTCAGGATCGCGAGCCGCGGCGGCGGCGGGCGATCCAGCACTCATCGGCGAGGTTCATCGCCGAGACGGTGGCGAGGACCGCCATGAGGTCGGTGGTGGTGCGCGACAATGAGCTGCGTAGCACGAACCACGCTGCGCCGAGATCGAAAACCAACAGCAGCGCCGCGATCCAGCGGATCGAACGCGCCGTGCCCTGCGGGTAGTTGCGCGCCGGGAAAAAGATTCCGAAGTCGCCGGGGTATCTGTGCAGGAGCAGCCGCAGCGTCACGGACACGACACCCACCCCGAGTAGCAGCGGCAGCACCGCATCCGTGAGGGTGTGCGCCCCGCTGCGCAGCTCGATGCACCACAGCGGTACCGTCCAGCTCGCGAGCGCCGCGGTGGCGAGCAAACCGGTCAGCCTGTCCGTGCGCATGGTCAGCAACTGCGCTGTCCGGCCTCGGGCTGCAGCGGCCGCAGTACCTTGCCGGGGTTCAGAATGCCGTTGGGGTCGAACGCCCGCTTCACGGCGCGCATGAGCTCCAGTTCCACCGCCGGCGCATAGCGCTCGAGCTCGAGCACCTTCAACTGGCCGATCCCATGCTCGGCGCTGATGCTGCCGTCGAACTCGCGCACCAGGTCGTGGATGGCGCGCTTGACGGTCTCGCTGCGCGCGAGGAAGGCCGCGCGGTCCGCGCCAGGCGCCTGGTTGATGTTGAAGTGAAGATTGCCGTCGCCAGCGTGGCCGTAGGCGATCAGCCGGCCGTCGGGTACGTTGTCGTGCACCCAGCGGCCGGCGCGCTCGATGAATGCAGGGATCGCTCCGACCGGCACTGAGATGTCATGTTTGAGACTTGCGCCGTCGCGCCGCTGGGCCTCGGGGATGGTCTCGCGCAGCTTCCACAGGGCCGAGCGCTCGCGTTCGCTGCGCGAGAGGACGGCATCTTCGAGCAATCCGTCTTCGAGCGCCTGTGCGAAGCACTCGGTGAGCATCGCATCGAGCGTGTCCGCTGCGCGCGTCGAGGTCAGTTCGCACAGCACGTACCAGGCGTGCACACCCTCGAGCGGATCGCGCACGCCGGGAATGTGGTGGGTAGTGAGCTCGATGGCCAGACGCGGAATGAGTTCGAAGGAGCTTACCCGGTCGCCGCTCGCCTCGCGCACGCGCGCGAGCAGCTCGACGGCGGCACGCGGATCGCGCACTGCCGCGAATGCCGTCGCCGTGGCGCGAATGCTCGGAAAGAGCTTCAGGCTGGCGGCGGTGATGATGCCGAGGGTGCCCTCGGCGCCGAGGAACAGCGACTTGATGTCGTAGCCGGTGTTGTCCTTGCGCAGCTGCGTGAGCGAGGATAGCAGGCGGCCGTCGGCGAGCGCGACTTCGAGCCCGAGCACCAGATCACGCATCATGCCGTAGCGCAGCACGTGGACCCCGCCGGCATTCGTCGAGAGGTTGCCGCCGATCTGGCAGCTGCCCTCGGAGCCGAGGCTGAGCGGGAAGAAGCGGTGCGCCTCGGCGGCGGCGCGCTGCACGTCGGCGAGGAGGCAGCCGGCTTCGGCGATCAGGGAGTAGTTGAGCGCATCGATGGCGCGGATGCGGTTCAGGCGCGCCAGACTGATCAGCAGCTGCGTGCCGCTGTCATCCGGGGTGGCGCCGCCGCAATAGCCGGTGTTGCCGCCCTGCGGCACGATGCCGATGCCATTGGCGTTGCAGAGTGCGAGAAGCTGCGCGACCTCGGCGGCCGTGCCCGGCTGCGCGACGGCGAAAGCGCGGCCGTGGTAGAGCCCGCGATGATCGGTGAGGAACGGCTCGAGCTCGGCGCCCGCCGTGAGCAGGTGCTGCGGGCCGACGATGCCGGCGATCTGCTCGAGCACGCGCGGTTGCGGCGCGCTCATCGGCGCGCTCCGGGGCGGTGCGGGTGGTTCATGGGTGAGGAACTATGCCTCCCGCGGCGCGGCCGGGAAAGCACCCGGCGCCTCAGTGCAGCGCCGCGCCGAGCGCGCGGCCGAGCAGATACGTCACGAGCCCGGCCGCCCCGCCGATCAGCACCATGCGCAGCGCGCCACGCAGAGCATGCCGGCCGGTGAACAGGCTGATGGCGAGTCCCACGATGAACAGCGTTGCGGCGGTGAGCGCGGCGGCCGTAATGACCGCTGCGTCGCCGATGCCGCCCGCCAGAAAAGGCAGCAGCGGCACGGCGGCTCCAAAGGCAAACGCGAGAAACGACGCGCCGGCGGCACCCCAGGGCGAGCCCAGCGTCTCCGGGCTCAGTCCGAGCTCCTCGCGCGCCAGCACGTCGAGCGCGTGTTCTGGGCGGGCGAGCAATGTCTGACTGACTTCCCGCGCCTGCGACAGGGGCATGCCGCGCGCGGCGTAGATCAGCGCGAGCTCCTCGGCTTCCTCTTCGGGGTACTCGGCGATTTCGGCGCGCTCGAGCGCAATCTGATACTCGTACATCTCGCGCTGCGAGCGCACCGAGACGTACTCCCCGGCCGCCATGGACAGCGCGCCGGCCAGCAGTCCGGCCACTCCGGTGACCAGCACCATGCCTGGGGCGCTGCTTGCGCCCGACACGCCCAACACCAGACTGGCGTTGGCGAGCAGACCATCGTTGACGCCGAACACCGTCGCGCGGAGGTTCCCGCCGAGCCCGCCGCGATGGCGGGCACCGACCTCCGACAGGGTCGTCGGCATCGCGTGCCCGGCCAGCACCGGACCGCTGTAGACCGACAGGCCCCGCAGCTTCATCGCGGCAAGCACCGAGCGCAGCGAGCGCGGACCGAACCAGCCGACCAGGCGGGCCACTACGCGCGCGCGCGGCGAGGGACGGAAGAGGAGCGCAGCGTGCGTTGCGTCCGAGCGGCGCACAGCCTCCTCCCAGCGCTGTGCCTGCTCTTCGGCAGCGGCGGCCAGCTGTTCGAACAGCCGCTGGTGGCTCGGATCGGACTCCGCGGCGGCTACCCGGCGGTACAGCCAGGCTGACTCCTTTTCGTGCAGCCAGCTCGCGACGAAGTCCTCGCTCATGGCCGGCTCATCGTCGCCACGGGCGGACGGTATGTGCGCGTTCGCCGCCGGGGCGGGCTTCAGCCCCGGACGGTGCCACTGACGGGACGCAGGAACGCCGGGGTGATGTGCCGCGTGCGCTCAATACTCGTCGTGCTCGTCGTCATCGTCCCAGTCGTCATCCTCGTCATCCTCGTCATCCTCGTCATCGTCATCGTCATCGTCCCAGTCATCCTCCTCCTCATCATCCTCCTCCTCCTCTTCGTCCTCATCCTCGGACTCGGCCCAACCCTCGGGCTCCTCGGTCGTCTCAAGGTCCATCTCGTGCCAGCTCTCCAGGTCAATCTCCTCGATCTCTCCGTCGAGATGCTCGATCTCGACGAGCTCGGCGTCCTCGTCCACTTTGAGCACGCGGAATGACTCATCTTCTTCAAGGTTCTCGTACCACTGGCCCGGAACCGGTTCGTAATCTCTGCTCACCGATGGAATCCTCTGACTTGGCGGCCGCGCAAGTTTAGGGGTTGTGCTGGCCGGGAGCAACGCGCAGCCGCGTTGCTCTCGCGCGAAGGATGCGCGGCACGTATAGTTTTCTCATGTCCACCGGATCGCATGCTGACTCCCCCCTGGCCAAGGCGCGCCGCGTCGTCGTGAAGGTCGGGTCGGCCTTGCTGGTCGAGGCCGGCACCGGACACGTCAACCGCGCCTGGCTCGAGACTCTGATCGAGGATCTGCTGCGGCTGCGCCAGCGCGGCCAGCAGGTCATCCTGGTCTCCTCGGGCGCCATCGCGCTCGGCCGGCGGCAGCTGTCCCTCGCCAAGGGGCCGCTGCGCCTCGAGGAAAGCCAGGCCGCCGCCGCCGTCGGGCAGATTCGTCTGGCGCATGCGTATAAGGAGATGCTCGAGAGCCGCCAGGTGACCGTCGCTCAGGTACTGCTCACGCTTGAGGACAGCGAGCGCCGCCGGCGCTATCTGAACGCCCGCGCCACGCTCGAGACTTTGCTCGCGCTCGGCGCTCTGCCGGTGATCAACGAGAACGACACGGTGGCCACGGCCGAGATCCGCTACGGTGACAACGACCGCTTGGCCGCGCGGGTGGCACAGATGGCCGGCGCCGACTGTCTCGTTCTGCTCTCAGATGTCGATGGACTTTACACCGCAGACCCCCATCGGGATCCCTCGGCGCAATTCATCGACGTCGTGCCGCAGATCACGCCGCAGATCGAGGCCATGGGTGGCCGCTCGGCCTCCGAGGTCGGCTCCGGCGGCATGACGACGAAGCTCATGGCCGCGCGGATCGCGGTGGCCGCGGGCTGTCACATGTGCATCGCGGCCGGGCACCCGCTACATCCGGTCCGGCGTCTCGAGGAGGGTGCGCGCTGCACTTGGTTTCTGCCGGCTGCGACCCCGGTCGCCGCCCGCAAGCAGTGGATTGCCGGGACGCTGCGCCCGGCGGGAGCCGTCACCATCGATCAGGGCGCGCTGCGCGCGCTGCTTGCCGGCCGCAGCCTGTTGCCGGCCGGCGTGACGGGCGCTTGCGGCCAGTTCGAGCGCGGCGACACCGTCAGCGTGCTGACGCCGGAAGGGACCGAAGTCGCCCGCGGCATCATCGGCTACTCTGACGCCGACGCGGCAAAGATCATCGGGCGCCAATCGGCCGAGATCCCGGACATCCTCGGGTTCCGAGGCCGTGACGAGCTGATCCATCGCGACGATCTGGTGCTGCTGCACTCCTCTGTACCCTGAACATGCACTCCGACAATCACATCAGCGAGATCATGGAGCGCCTCGGCCGCGACGCCGTCGCCGCCGCGGCGGTGCTGGCCCGGACGCCTTCAGCGGTCAAGGACGAGGCGCTCGCGCGCGCCGCAGAGGCGCTGCGCGCCCGCGCCGGCGAGATTCTCACCGCCAATGGCCACGATCTTGCGGCTGCGCGCGCCGCCGGGCTCGGCGCTGCGCTGCTCGAGCGCCTGACGCTCAATGCCGAGCGGATCGAGTCGATGGCGGGCGGGATCGAGGCGATCGTGAAGCTTGCCGATCCCATCGGCACCATCGCCGCCGAATGGCAACGCCCGAACGGCCTGAAGATCCAGCGCGTGCGCGTGCCCCTCGGCGTGATCGGGATCATCTACGAGAGCCGCCCGAACGTCACGGCGGACGCCGGTGCCCTGTGTCTGAAGTCCGGCAACGCGGTGATCCTGCGCGGCGGCTCGGAGAGCCTGCGCTCGAACGCCGCCATTCACGCCTGCCTCGTCGAGGGTCTGCGTGGCGCCGCTCTGCCCGCCGAGTCCATCCAGCTGGTTCCGACCACCGACCGCGCGGCGGTCGGCTACATGCTCTCGGGCATGACCGAGTACCTCGATGTGATCGTGCCGCGCGGCGGCAAGAGTCTGGTGGCGCGGGTGCAGCAGGAGGCGCGGGTGCCAGTGATTGGTCATCTGCAGGGCAACTGCCATGTGTATATCGATCGGGACGCTGACGTGCGCATGGCTGAGACCATCGCGCTCAATGCCAAGATGCGCCGCACAGGCATCTGCGGCGCCGCCGAGACGCTGCTGCTCGATCGCGCATGCGTCGCGACGCACATGGTTCCCGTGGTGCGCACGCTGCTCGATGCCGGGTGCGAGGTGCGCGGCGATGAGACCGTGCAGAGCGCCGATCCGCGGGTGAGGCCCGCAAGCGAG
>JAKAYU010000143.1 GCA_021809525.1 Pseudomonadota bacterium
GGCGCCTCCTCCACGGGCTGGCCGTTCTCGTCGAACAGCGCGCGTACGCGGCCGAATTCGGTGCCGGCGATGATCGGATCGCCAAGCTTGAGCGTGCCCTTCTTCACCAGCACCGTGGCCACCGCGCCGCGGCCCTTCTCCACGCTCGACTCGATGACCACGCCGCTCGCAAGCCCGCCGCGGGGCGCGCGCAGCTCGAGCACCTCGGCCTGCAGCAGCACCGCCTCGAGCAGCGCATCGATGCCCTCGCCGGTGTGCGCCGAGACATTGACGAACATGTTCTGTCCGCCCCACTCCTCGGGGATCACTTCCTGCTTGGCGAGCTCGCTGCGCACGCGCTCGGGATCCGCGCCGCTCTTGTCGATCTTGTTGACGGCCACCACGATCGGCACGCCCGCGGCGCGCGCGTGCTGGATCGCCTCGATGGTCTGGGGCATCACCCCGTCATCGGCGGCCACCACCAGGATCACCACGTCGGTGGCCTTGGCGCCGCGCGCACGCATCGCGGTGAAGGCGGCGTGGCCTGGCGTGTCGATGAAGGTGACCACGCCCTTGGGCGTCTCGACGTGGTAAGCGCCGACGTGCTGCGTGATGCCGCCGGCCTCGCCCGCGGCGACTTTGGTGCGCCGGATGTAATCGAGCAGCGAAGTCTTGCCGTGATCGACGTGTCCCATGACGGTCACCACCGGCGGGCGCGTCTGGAGCTCGGCCTCCTCGGGGTGCACCCCCTGCAGATCGGCCTCGATCTGCTCCTCGTTCACCAGCTTGGCGGTGTGGCCGAGTTCCTCGACCACCAGCACCGCCGTGTCCCGATCGAGCGTCTGATTGATGGTGGCCATCACGCCCAGGTTCATCAGCGCCTTGATGACCACCGGGGCCTTGACCGCCATCTTCTGGGCCAGCTCGGCCACGGTGATGGTCTCGCCGATGTTGACTTCGCGCACCACCGGCGCGGTCGGACGCTCGAAGCCGTGGCGCGTCTCGGGCGCGCCGCGCACGGCCCGCGATTTCAGCGGACGGCGCTTCTTGAAGCGCGAACTGACATCAGAGGCAACGTGCAGCTCCTCCCGCCCGTAGCGGGTATGCCGATCGTCGCCCGCAGGACGCTCCCGCACACCCGCCGGCGGGACCGCCGGCCGCGGGACGGCCGCCGGTTCCCTCGGCTTGGCCACCGGTTCCTTCGGCTTGGCCACCGGTTCCTTCGGCTTGGCCGGCGCCGCCGCCGGCGGCACTGCGGTCTCGGCGACGGTGTGCTCGGCTGCACGGGTCTGCCGGTCGCGCTCCTCGCGCTCGCGCGCGCGCTCGAGCTCCTCCTGCGCGCGCTGCTCTGCCTGCCGGCGCGCCTCCTCCTGCGCCCGCTTGCGCGCGGCCTCTTCCTCCTCGATCCGGCGGCGGTTCTCGGCCTCGAGCCGCTCGTGCTCGCGCCGCTCCTGCTCGAGGCGCTCCTGCTCGAGGCGCTCGGCCTCCTCGGCCTCGCGCCGCTTCTGCTCGAGTTCATCGTGCTGCTTGCGCGCCTGCTCCTCGAGCACGTCGCGCTTGATGTAGGTGCGCTTGGTGCGCACCTCCACACTGACGGTGCGCGCGCGCCCCTGCGCGCTCGCCAGTTTCAGCTCGCTCTGGGTCTTGCGCCTGAGGGTGATCCGGCGCGGCGCCGCATCGCTCTGCTCGTCCCCGCCGTGGCTGCGGCGCAGATGGGTGAGCAGCTCGAGCTTGGCGTCGTCGCTGATGTGATCGTCCGGCCCGCTGACTTGGATACCGGCCTGATCGAGCTGCACGAGCAGCCGATCCACCGGCACCTTCAGGACCTCGGCAAACTGGGCTACGGTCACTTCCGCCATACGTCTTGCACCCCCGGTCAGTGGCTGGGCGCGAACCAGTGAGCCCGCGCGGTCATGATGAGCTTGCCCGCCTCTTCCGGCGCCAATCCCTCGATATCGTTCAGGTCCTCGATCGACTGTTCGGCCAGGTCCTCGCGCGTGCGCACGCCGCGGCGGGCGAGCGCGAGCGCCAGATCCGGACTCATGCCCTCGAGCAGCAGCAGATCCTCGGCCGGCATCGCCTGATCGAGCGTCTCCTCGCTGGCAATCGCCTGCGTCAACAGCACGTCACGCGCGCGATTGCGCAGCTCCTTGACGATCTCCTCGTCGAATTCCGCGATCGAGGCGAGCTCGCCCTGCGGCACGTAGGCGATCTCCTCGATGGTCGAGAAGCCCTCCTGCGCCAGGATGGTGGCCACGTCCTCATCGACATCGAGCTGCTTCATGAACAGCTGCACGAGCGCCTTCGCCTCCGAGTCGCTCTTGGCCTCGGCGTCCGACTCGGTCATGACATTCAGCTCCCAGCCGGTGAGCTGGCTGGCGAGGCGGATGTTCTGTCCGCCGCGGCCGATCGCCTGGGACAGTTTGTCCTCGGCTACCGCGATGTCCATGCTGTGGGAATCCTCGTCGACCACGATCGAGAGCACCTCCGCAGGCGACATGGCGTTGATGACGAACTGCGCCGGGTTCTCGTCGAAGGGAATGATGTCCACGCGTTCGCCTGCGATCTCGTTCGAGACCGCCTGCACGCGCGAGCCGCGCATGCCGACGCAGGCGCCAACCGGATCGATGCGTGGATCGCTCGAGCGCACGGCGATCTTGGCGCGCACGCCCGGATCGCGCGCCGCGCCGAGGATCTGGATCAGCCCCTGGCCGACCTCGGGCACCTCGAGCTTGAACAGCTCGATCAGGAATTCCGGAGCGGTGCGCGTGAGGAACAGCTGCGGCCCGCGCAGCTCCGAGCGCACCTCGCGCAGATACGCCTTGATGCGGTCCTGCGCCTTGACCTGCTCGCGGGGGATCATGTCGCTGCGCGGCACGAACGCCTCGGCATTCGAGCCAAGATCGACATAGATGCCGTTGCGGTCGACGCGCTTGACGACGCCGCTCACCAGCGTGCCGATGCGGTCCTGGTAGGCATCGACCACCTGCTGGCGCTCGGCCTCGCGCACCTTCTGCACGATGACCTGCTTGGCCTGCTGCGCGGCGATGCGCCCGAAGGTGACCGACTCCATCGGCTGCTCGACGAACCCCTCGACCTGGGCTTTCGGGTCGATGTCGAGCGCATCCTCCAGACGCAGCTCCCGGTCGGGGGCCTGCAGCTCCGTGGAATCATCGGCGAACACCTTCCAGCGCCGGAACGTCTCGTAATCGCCGCTCTTGCGGTCGATCGCCACGCGCACATCCCACTCCTCGCCATGTTTGCGGCGCGTGGCGGCGGCGAGCGCGGCCTCGAGCGCCTCGAAAATCACTTCTTTGTCGACGCCCTTCTCGTTCGAGACGGCATCGACAACCATCAGGATTTCCTTGTTCACTACTGTCACCTCTGCAACTGTCGCCTTCAGCGCCCGCACTGATCAACCGGCCAGTCTCGCCTTGGCCATCTCGGCAAAGCCCACCGCCACACGCACCCCGTCGACCTCGAGCTCGATGCCCGAGTCATGCACCGCGAGGAGCGTGCCCGTATAGCGCCGCCGCCCCTCTCGCGGGGCGGAGAGCTCGACAAACACCCGCGCGCCCACGAAGCGCTCGAAATGCGCCCGTGTACGCAGCACGCGGTCGAACCCCGGCGAGGACACCTCCAGCGTGTACGCCGTCGCAATCGGATCCTCGACATCAAGCAGCGCCGAGACCTCGCGGCTGACGCGCTCGCAGTCCTCGATCCCGACGCTCTCGGGCCGGTCGATGTACAGCCGCACCGTCGCACTGCCGCGCCCGGCGCTGTACTCGAGGTCGACCAGCTCGTAGCCGAGCCGCCCGGCCAGGGGCTCAATGAGGGCGATCAGCCGCTCTCGCAATGTCCCCGCCATCGATCCTCCCCGCCTGCCGAGCCCGAAAAACGTCACGGAACGTCCGGCTCGCCCGGCCGCCGCGCGCCGGCCACCGCACTCCCCCGGTGCCGGCACCCGCCTCGGGCGCGCCTGCATCGAGACCGCCCGGCCGTGCCGGTCACCCAAAAAACAAAAAGCCCCTCGGGGGGCTTTCGGTCTGTCACGCTGTCGGAGCGCCGCCCCGAGGGCGCAGCCACTCCGCTCCCCGCGGCCGAGGCCCGCGGAGGCGCGCATTGTACGCTGAAGCATACGCGCCGTGAAGGTCTTTATCGTCAATAGGTTCGGATGCCGGAGCCGGCGCCGACGGCTTACCATAGCCGCCCATGAACGATCCGGCAAACCCCTCCGGCGGTGGCGCGGCGCGCATCGACCGCTGGCTCTTCGGGGTACGCCTGTTCAAGTCGCGCTCGCTCGCCACCGAGGCGGTCAACGGCGGGCGGGTGCACGTCAACGGCGCGCGCGTCAAGCCGGCCCACAGCCTCCGTCCGGGCGATCTGGTGCGCTTCATGCGCGGCGCGGTGGAATTCGAGTGCACGGTGCAGGCGATCCCCGCGCGGCGCGGCCCGGCCGCCCAAGCATCCCGCTGTTACCTCGAGACCGAGGAGAGCCAGGCCCGGCGCACCGCCTTCGCTGAGCGCATGCGGCTCGCCGCCGCGTTCGCGCCCCGGCCCGAGGAGCGCCCCGACAAGCATGAGCGGCGCGCGCTGCGCCGGCTGCGCGGGCGCGACTGACTGCCAAGACGCGCGCGCTGCGCCCGTTGATAATACCGGCATTGGCGCCCGGCCCGTCCCGGCGCTCCACGAGGTTCAGTGCATGTCGCTCAGTGTGTTTGACGTTTTCAAGATCGGCATCGGACCATCGAGCTCCCATACCATGGGCCCGATGCGCGCGGCGCGCGAGTTCCTGCTGGAACTCGAGCGCGAAGGACTGCTCGAGCGGATCGAGTCGGTCACGGTGAGCCTGTACGGCTCGCTCGCGCTCACCGGCCTCGGGCACGGCACGGACCGGGCCGTGCTCATGGGTCTTAAGGGGGCGCAGCCCGAAACGGTCGATCCGGACTCGATCGCCCCCGCCCTCGAGCGCATCCGCGCAAGCGGCCGGATCGCGCTGCTCGGCCGGCACGAGATCCCCTTCGATGAGAAGAGCCACCTGCTGCTGCGCAGCGAGCGGCTTGCCCAACACCCCAACGGCATGCGCTTTAGCGCCGCCGCCGGCGCCACGCTGCGCGAGCACGAATACTACTCGATCGGCGGGGGGTTCATTGTGCGCGCCGGAGAGGAGCGTGCGCGCGATGCGCACGCCCGCGCGCCGGCTCCGTATCCGTTCACGAGCGCCCGCGAGCTGCTCGCGCTGTGCCGGGAGAACGGCCTGGAGATCTTCGAGCTGGTGCTCGCCAACGAGTGCGCCTGGGCGAGCGAGGCAAGCGTGCGCGCCGGGGTGATGCGGATCTGGGAAGTCATGCAGGCGTGCGTCGAGCGCGGCTTTCGCCAGAACGGCGTGCTGCCCGGGCCGCTGAAGGTGCGCCGGCGCGCCCCGAAACTCTACCGCCAGCTCACCGAGAGCGGCGCGGCCCGCCCGCTCGAGGCGCTCGACTGGGTGGATGCCTTCGCGCTCGCGGTGAACGAGGAGAACGCCGCCGGGGGCCGCGTGGTCACCGCCCCGACCAACGGCGCGGCGGGCATCGTACCGGCGGTGCTGCATTACTACCGGCGCTTCGAGCCCGGCGCGTGCGACGACGGGGTGATGCGCTTTCTGCTCACCGCCGCGGCCATCGGCATGCTCTACAAGCAGAACGCCTCGATCTCGGGCGCCGAGATGGGCTGTCAGGGCGAGGTGGGCGTGGCCTGCTCCATGGCCGCCGGCGGGCTGGTGGCGGCGCTGCAGGGCAGCAACGAGCAGATCGAGAACGCTGCCGAGATCGGCATGGAGCACAATCTCGGGCTGACCTGCGATCCGGTCGGCGGGCTGGTGCAGATCCCGTGCATCGAGCGCAATGCCATGGGCGCGGTGAAGGCGATCAACGCAGCGCGCCTGGCGATGCGCGGGGACGGCAGCCACAAAGTCTCCCTCGATCACGTGATCGTCACCATGCGCCAGACCGGCGAGGACATGTCGACGATCTACAAGGAGACCTCCCAGGGCGGGCTTGCGGTCAACGTCACGGAGTGTTGAGTCCGCTCAGCGCTGCCTGAGCTCGGCGGCCAGCGCGACGCGGTTGCGTCCGGCCGCCTTCGCATCGTAGAGCGCCGCGTCGGCGCGGTGACGCAGAGTCTCGAGCGTATCGCCGGTGCGGCCGCACGCCGCCCCGATCGACAGCGTCACCTCGCCGGCGAACTGCGACCCGTCGGGATGCACGATGAGACTGCGCTGCGTCTTGGAGCGGATGCGCTCGCCGAGGGCCGCCGCCTGGCTGAGGGTCTTGCCGCGCAGCAGCACCACGAACTCATCCCCGCCGATGCGCGCGGCGACATCCTCCGCAGCGAGATGCTCGTTGAGGACCTTGGCGACCTTCATCAGCACCTTGTCGCCGATCACGTGGCCGTGGGTGTCGTTGATGCGCTTGAAGTAATCGACATCGACGGCCAGCAGCACCACGCCGGTGAAGTCGGCCGGATCGTCCTGGCCCGTAAGCGCACGGCGAAAGCCGCTGAGATTGACCAGCCCGGTGAGCGGGTCGCGTAGCGGCTCGGTCTGCGCCCGCTCGAGACGCTCGATGACCCCGGCCACCTCCTCGCGCTGCTTGGCGAGCTGTGCGTGCAGGCTGCGCAGGGTCGACTGCACCTGCGCGGCCTGCGAGAGCAGATTCCCGAGCAGCGTGCGCACCGCGTCGGACGGCTCGCGCGTGAGCCGCTCGGTGGCGCCCTGCAGCGCATCGGTGAAGCGCTGCAGAGTCGTCTCGGCTTCGGCCGTATCCTGCTCGGTGCGGCCGATCAGCTCGCGCAGCTCGCGCTGGGCGAGCTCGAACATCTCCACGTCGCGCGCCGCGATGTGCAGCGCATGCAGGCGGCAGATCTCCGCATCGGTGAGGGAACTGGCGGCCGCGATGTGCTTCTCGAGGTCCTGACTGAGCGGCGGATTGAGCTGCCCGGCATGCTCATACCAGACCGCATAGCTCAGCGGGTGGTACCCGGCCTCGTGCGGTGACATCAACTGCAACGCCCGCCGCAGGATCTCGGCGCTCTCTTCCCTCGACTGCTGGTAGCGCATGCGGCTCGACGGGACGACCCTTGTTTTTACTTATTACAATCAATTGTAGCACTGTCCCCACGGCGCTGCATCTGCGGCAACAGGACATACGTCATCGCGGCCCAACGGGCCGCGATGAGATTGCTCAGTAAACGAAACGGCTGACTCGCCGGCGAGAGCGCCCGGCCCGCGCCGGCTCAGGCGCCCGGCGGTGCGAAGCTCGGCACCGACTTCGGCGCCTCGCCGTTGCCCGCTGCCGCGCGCTGCTCGCGCTTGATCCGCTCGTAGATCTCTTCGCGATGCACCGCGATGTGCTTCGGCGCATTGATGCCGATGCGTACCTGATTGCCCTTGACGCCGAGCACCGTAATGGTCACCTCGTCCCCGATCATTACGGTCTCGCCGACTCGCCTTGTAAGAATGAGCATCTGCTGGTCCTCTCTAGATATTAATGGTCCAAAGCACGATCCGATCCGCAGGTCTCAACGGGGAACGCCCCTCCCCCCCGTGCCTGCGGATCGGTAGCCCAGAACGAGCTCCCCGTCCTCATGGGTGACGGTGATCGGCTCTATCCGGGCAATGCGGTCGAGGGTGGCGTTCACGTTCCGGGTGCTGAAGGCCCCGCCGACCTGCATGTGGGCCGCGCGCGGATCGGCAATGACGATGCGCTGCGGCGTGTAACGGCTCAGATTGCGCACGAACTGCGCCAGAGACTCCCCCCGGGTCGCGATGATGCCCTGACGCCAGCGGATCACGTTCGCCGCAAGAACCGGGTGCACATCGCTGATCAGGCCGACCGGGGAGTATTCGATCTGCTCGTTGGCCGTCAGGCGGCGCATCCACGACGGTTTCGCGCGCGCCCCCTCGCCAAGCCCCTCCACCGAGACCGTGCCGCTCAGGACTGTCACGAGCACATCGCCGTCGCGCTTGCGGTACACGTCGAAGCGCGTGCCGAGCACCCGCACCTCGCTGTGCGCCAGCAGAATGCGGAACGGGCGCGTCGGCTCGTGCACCACCTCGAAGAAAGCCTCCCCGCGCAGCAGCCGCACGCGCCGGTTGCCAGGACTGCCCACCCAGCGCAGCCGCGTATCGGTGTTGAGGTAGGCCATGCTCCCGTCGGGCAGCACGATGCTCGCAGTCTGACCGACACCGGTCTGATATGTCCTGGGCAGGTACCCCTGGCCCCACAGCCACAACCCGCCCGCGGTCGCTGCCACCACCACCGCCGTTGCCGCCACGGCGGCCAGCCACAGCGTGCCGTGACTCGACCGCTGCCGCCCGGCTGCAGCCGCTACGCTCGCGGCGAGTACGGCGCGCGAGCCCCCCCTCAGCTCCGCGGCGACATCGAGTATCGCACGCAACTCACTGAATTCTTTTGAATTGATTGGATCGGCGAGCCAATGCTCAAGCGCCGGCTGCCGCCCGGGCGCCAGTCCCTGACCCATTCGCGTGAGCCACACGGCCGCCTGCGCGCGCGCGCGCCGCTGCCGCCGTCGTTCAAGGAATGCGCCGAGACTCACTCGACCTCCGCCAAATCAATACCTTGCGATGACAATTGCATCCGGCACTGCTTCAACGCACGCGTCATGCGCTTATCGACCCGCCGCTCGGAAATCCCCAGACGAGCGGCGATTTCCTTGCGCGATCGGCCCTGCACGTGTGCCATGACGAACACTGCGCGCAGCGGCGGACTCAATTCCTGAATGACCTGCGCCAGGCGCTGCGCGATCTGATCGGCCATCACCTGCCGGTCAGGTCCCCCGCTGCGATCGGGGACCTCCTCCATG
>JAKAYU010000144.1 GCA_021809525.1 Pseudomonadota bacterium
GACATGGCGCCGGACCTGCCGGGCGCCTTCGGCTTGAACTACTAAGAAATCCTTAGTAGTTGCCCTCTCTTCCAATTCCTTGTCCACAAAGACATTTTTCAAATGCATCAGCACGTTCTCGGGCGTCGTATCGAATAGCCCCGCCATCTGGCGCTGCGTGAGCCACACCGTATCGCGGTCCAGCCGGACCTCTACGCGTACGCCCCCGTCGGGGGTCTCGTAGACGATGACCTCGCCGGTCGGTGCGTCAATCGTCATGCCGCGCTCCCGGTGATCTTCTTGAGACTCCACCTCTGCGTCGGGTCACTGCAGCCATTCCGCACTAGATCGACCGCGCAACCTATCCCGGATAGCGCTTGGGTGCACTTCTCCGTGATTCGTATCTGCAATACGTGAGCCGCCTTCGTACAGTGTTTCATTGGCGCAGAGCCTACGACTCATTCGTGTTAGTTACAAGATTACGCGGAACAGCGGACGGCCAATCAGACGGCGATTCAAACGTCCACGAGCACGTTGCTTCCTCCGTAGTGTCAACGCCGCCTCTTCCGCTCCGAAGACGGCGATGAACACGTTCCGCAGATGCTGGGCCAGGATGATTCATTCCTGTGATGGTCCCTCTCGATTTGCCCCATCGCCGAGAATCTTCGCGTTCATCCTCTCAAGGACCGCTTTGGCGTCCTCGGCGGCCAGGTGCACGTAGCGGCTGACGACGTTCGATTTCCATCCACCAATTGCCTTCAACTGCTGCTCGGTCGCGCCCTCGCGGGCGAGATAAGTCGCAGCGGAATGGCGAAGGTCATGAAAGCGGAAGTCGGTCACGCTGGCCGCCACGCATGCGGCTTTGAATGGCGTGTGATAGTCATAGCGAGTTCCGGGCGTGGCACCAAGGAATACAGGGTCGTCATTGAGCCGGCGGATATTGCCGCGCTCCTTCAGTAATCGGAGAGCCTCGCCGTGGACCCATATCACCCGCGGCTGACCGTTTTTGGTCTTGCGCAGGAGGACCCGGCCCTCCTTCAGATCCACGTCGCGCCAGGTCAGGCCCATGAGCTCGCCTGCGCGGGCCGCGGTGGATAACGCGAGGACGGCGAGGGCGTGGAGTTGCCGGTCCTTTGCCGTCTCGGTCAGCAACCGTTGGCGCTCGTCTTCAGATAGATAGCGCACGCGCCCGGGGCCGGCGGACAGCTTCGCAACCCCCTCCATGGGGTTATGCGTGATCCAGTGCCATTCCCGACGCGCGACGCTGAAAACGCGGCCGAGGGGCACGAGGTAGTTGTTGATGGTGTTGGGCTTGCGCTTGAATTCACGCGCCTGTTCGCCGGCCTTTAGCGATGAACGCTTCGCGCCTGGGCGGGCACGTCGGTATGTCTCTGCGGCCAGCTTGTCGCGATAGTCGGCGATCAGCGCGGGCGTGATGTCACACAGCTTGAAGCGCCCGAGCTTCTCTCGCCACCAGGGCAATGTGGACCTGTGCATGCGGCCATCTCGTAGCTTTGGAGCTTCGTGATCGAGGTAGCGGTCAATCGCCTCGGCAAGCGTTCGGCGTCGCGCTTCGGCCGAACGAAAGTGGCGCCCCTCGATCATCTCGGCCTCGACCGTCTTCGCCCAGCGTTCGGCCTGGCGCTTCGAGGGAAAGCTCGCCGTGCGAGCAGGATATCCCGCCATGCGAACCTGGACGTGGAATGCGCGCGTGCCATCGCCCTTGGCGCGCTCCCGGATCGTCGCCATCGTCCATCCTCGTGTCGCGGCGCACATGGCCGTGCGCCTCGATAGGACTATAGCTCAAGAATTGCCAACAAACTGTGCCAGGAGTGTGCCAGCCAATGTCGCGGATCCTTGCGTGAGTTCTATTTCATTGATATTATTGAGCTTAATTGGTGCCGGCTGAGGGACTTGAACCCCCGACCAACGGTTTACAAAACCGCTGCTCTACCACTGAGCTAAGCCGGCTTCTTCGGTCCCCCGCCCGGAGCCGGGATTGTACCGGGGCGCAGGCGATCGCGGGCAGATCAGGGCGGCGGAGCCGCGGTCGCCTCGTCGCCCGGCAGGGGGACACCCGGCGCCACCGCGCCCGTGGCGTTGCTCGGCAGCGGCGGGGTATCGCCCGGTGGGCAGGTCTGCGCCCCCACGGCCGCACCGAGCTTCGTACGCAGCGCCCGCATCGGCAGCGCACTGGCGCCTCCGGCGGCCCACAGATCGACCCAATAGGCCGGTTGTGCCACCAGCCGGACGGTGAGCTCTCCCCCGAACCCCTTGGCCCGCGCCAGAGTCAGCTGACGGTGGGCCAGAGCCGGATCGCGGAACAGGCCCAGAGAGATGCCCGGCTTGCCGTCCGCCGCGGGCATCGGCTCCGCGCCCTCGATCCCATCGCGATGTAGTTCAGCGAGTACATGCCGCACCCGCACGCTGCCGCTGATGTCGGGCAGATAAACCCAATACCAACGCGCTGGCCGCACCGCCGCCGTGCGCGGTTGCGGCAAGAAATGCTGTGAGCGCAGCAGTGCAGCCGCCTCCGTGGCTTCGCGGTCGCGCGCGAAAGGTCCCACCGAAAAGCACTGCAGCGCCGGCGTGTCCGCCTGCTGCGCCGAGGAGGGTGCTGCCGCCTGGTCCGCCAGAGCAGCGCCGAGCGCCCCGGCAGGCGCCTGCTCCGCGGCGGCGCCCGGCACAGGCGCGACGGCCCGGCTCACCAGCCGCAGCCGCGGCAGGCCGGTCAGTGGATCCGACCGCGAGACCGGTACGGCGATCCATTCCGTCCAGGCCAGGAACAGCAGATTGGCGAGCAGCAGTACAAGGAACGCGATGCGCACGGCCCGATTTTCAACCTTTCCGGGCCCAGACCGCCAGACCCCACAGCACGAGATCTGGGACTTCGCGGCTCTCGCTGCGGAGCAGCGGCCGCAGCTCGCGGGCGCCGCCGCCGGTGATCACGACCAAAGGGCTGCGATGGAGCAAGGCGCGAGCCTCCTTGACCGCCCGGTCCACGGCGGCGGCAGCCGTGTAGCGCGCCCCCTGCTCGAGCGCCGCGCGCGTGGAGCGGCCGAACAGTGCCGGGCCGGCGCCCTTGAACCCGCCCTGTGCCCGGCGGCGGATGCCGCGAGTGCCGTTCAGCAGGCTCGAGACCATAAGCGGGGGCGCCGGAATGATCGCGCCGCCATGATGACGCCCGTCGGCGCCGAGCAGATCGATGGTCATCGCCGTGCCTACGGCCACGACGCATAGCGGACGGCGCGCGAAGTGCGCGCGGGCCCCGATCATGCCGAGAAACCGGTCGACGCCGAGCCGCCACGGCTCGAGGTAGCCGGCCGTAACGCCGCATGCCTGCCGCCGCGTCGCCACGAACTGGGGCGCCGGCGCACGCAGCCTCCGTGCAGCCCGCTCGAGCGCCGCGTTGACCTCCGCTGCGCCGACACTCGAGACGAGGATCCGCTCGGTCCGCCGCGGCGAACCGATGACCCGCTCGAAATCCCGTGCGGTCCAGCCGGCGTAGCTGGCCGCGCGCACGCGCTTCAGCCCCGTGCCCGCCTCGCGCGCCCACTTCACCCGGCTATTACCGATGTCGATGAGCAGAACGTTCACTGCGCGGGCCTCACCGTGACCTCCCCAGAGATGAAGCGGCGCACCCCCTGCATCGTCTCGATCAGCAACGCGCCGTGCAGATCGATGCCCCGGGCGATGCCGTGAACCGTGCCCGCGGCGCCCTGCACGTCCACCTGCGCTCCGCGCAGGGCGTCGGCGGCCCGCCATTCATCGATGAACGGCCGCAGGGCGTTCCGCTCGAAATCCTGCAAGCCCTGCAGCACCTGCGCGACCAGCGCCGCGGCGAGGACGTTGCGCGAGACCGTGACGCCGGCGCTCGCCAGGTCGGTCGCGGGCAGGCCGAGCGCCGCGATCTGCCGCAGCAGCGCGTCGCCGAGCGCGGCGTTGAGCCCGATGCCGATCACGACGCAGGCTGGTCCTGCCGACTCGGCGCGCAGCTCGATCAGAATGCCGCCGAGCTTGTGCCGTTGCACCAGAATGTCGTTGGGCCATTTCAGCTGCGCAGCAAGCCCGGTGTCACGCAGCGCGCGCAGCACACACACGCCGACCGCGAGGCTGAGGGCGCCGAGATCGGGCGGCACTTCGCGGAAACTCCAGCTGAGTGACAGGCAGATCGCCCCGCCGGGCGGCGCCAGCCAGGCGCGGCCGCGCCGCCCCCGCCCGGCGCTCTGATGCTCGGCGAGCACGACGTCGCTTTGCCCGAAGGGAGGGTTGGGACGGCCGAGCAACACACTGTTGGTGGAATCGGTCTGCCACAGAGTCTGCAGATGCCGCACCGCGCCGCGCGCCCCCTCGGGCAGACGCGAGAGAATCTGCTCAGCCGCGAGCGGCTCGCCCGCCTGCGGCAGGCGGTAGCCGCGGTTCGGCACCGCGTGAACGGTTGCACCCAAGTCACGCAGGGCGCGCACGGCCTTCCACACCGCGCCGCGGCTCACGCCAAGCGCCTCGGCCAGCGCCTCCCCGGAGTGGAAGCGGCCATCGGCAAGCTGCGCGAATACCCGAGCGGGGAGCGGCAGCGCGCCGCTCGATCGGGCGGATTCGCCGGTAGCATCCCGCGCCGACATCTCAGGGAGAACTCGCCCGGGATCCGAACATCCACAGCCGCCGCGCACGCGGCTCAGCGCCAGCGCGCATGCGCGCGATATTGGATCGGTGAGTGTAGATGATGAGCGCCGCGGCGAGCACGGCGAACACCAGAACAGGGCCCCGCGTCTCGGGGCGAACCGCCGCGCCGAACGCGAAGCTCACGGCGCCGAGCATCGAGCCGAGCCCGACGTAACCGGAGAGCACCACGGCCAGCAGCCAGACCGTCAGCATCGGCAGCAGCAGCGCCGGAGCCGCCCCCAGGACGGCGCCGATCAGGGTGGCCACGCCCTTG
Organism: Pseudomonadota bacterium; assembly: GCA_021809525.1. Taxonomy (GTDB): domain Bacteria; phylum Pseudomonadota; class Gammaproteobacteria; order Steroidobacterales; family Steroidobacteraceae; genus 13-2-20CM-66-19. The sequence continues at coordinate 4,916 of JAKAYU010000144.1, forward strand.
CCGCCGCGCATCCCGTACCACACGGGATAGACGTGACCCAACATCACCGCCACGCCGCACGCTGCCACCAGCCATGCACCACCGTACGCGCCCGCCGCAGCGCCTGGCAACGACGTTCGGGCGAGCACCGCGGTGGCGAGCCATCCCTTGCCGATGTCGATCAGCAGCACTGCGGCGGCGAACAGCTTTCCCTGGGTGCGCAATGCGTTGGTGCCGCCAGCGTTGCCGCTGCCCAGCCGGCGGATATCGACGCCGCGAAAGCGGCCGATGAGCAGGCTGCCGACCAGCGAGCCGAGCAGGTAGGCGAGTACAATTTTTACCAGGAGCGCACTCATGAGGGCAGAAACACCTCTGCCAACATGCAGCGGACGCTGCCCCCGCCCAGACGCTCGATGGTCGGCACCGGCACGCAGAGCACCTCGTCCGTGCAGGCGGAGATCCGCGCGAAATCCCCTTCCGGCAGCGCGCGACGCGCGCTCTCGGACATCACGAGCACCCGGTATTCCCCGAGCGCCTCGTCCCAGGTGGCCAGCTCGAGCACATTGCCGGCGAAGCGCTCGATCTGTCCGTGGTCGAGGTCGATGACCTCGCGGCCCGGGGAGCGCAGCCGTTCCTGGACGTGGCCGCGTTCGGCCTGGGCGATCGCCTCGCTGCCGAGGAGCGCCAGCCGCTCGCCGATGCTCATCAGGACGTTCGTGTGGTAGATCGCCGTACCGGCGCGGTCCGCCGCATCGAACACCACTGGCTCGTAGTCGAGCTCCCGCGCCCATTCGGCGAGCACGCGGGTGTCGGTGCGCGGCGAGCGGCAGGCGAAGGCGAGTCGGCTGCGATGGTCGAGCACGAGGCTGCCGGTGCCCTCGAGAAAGCGGCCCTGCCGCTCGTGATGCGTCAGATCGAGCACGCGCGAGACGCGGTACCCGAGGCGCTCACTGACCGCATCGATCGCCTCACGCCGCCGCTCGGCGCGGCGGCTCGGCGCCTGCATGGGGTAGAGCACCACGGTGCCATCGGCATGGAAGCTCACCCAGTTGTTCGGGAACACCGCATCGGGCTTGGCTGGCTCGGGGGTATCCTCGATGAGACAGACCCGCACCCCTTCGCCCGCGAGCGCGCTCGCGAGGGCATCGCACTCGGCGCGGGCCGCATCGCCGACGCCCGGCCCTTCGGCTGGCCGCTGGAAGGCATTGGTCAGCGCGGTCTGCGGGTTGTAGCCGAAGCGGGCGGGCCTCACCATCAATACCGCATCGGCGCACTGACGCGCCCGCGGATGCGTTTGTACCGACCATGCCGCCGGCGAGGGGGGGATGTCCATGCCGGGGCATTCTCTCATGTCCTGCCGGGGCCGGGAGGTGCGGGAGGGCAGCATGGGCGGCGCACCGTCAGGCCGATTGGGTCACCTCAAGCGGCTCGGCGCTCGGGTCGAGCGCGAGCAGATCGAGCGGCCTGCCGTCGAGGAAGCGCCGGCACTGGTCCGCAGGGACGGGTTTGGAGAGCAGGAACCCCTGCGCCAGGGTGCAGCCGAGCTCCTCCAGCTTGCGCAGATGCGCCCAGGTCTCGACACCCTCGGCGATGACCTCGATGTTGAGGTGTCCGGCCATGGCAATGATGGCCTCGACGATGGCGAGGTCCCCCATGTCCACGACGAGATCGCGGACGAAGCTCCGATCGATCTTGAGCGCATCGACCCGCCAGCGCTTCAGGTACGAGAGGCTCGAATAGCCGGTGCCGAAATCATCGATGGCGATGCGCGCACCGAGCGCGCGCAGCCGTCCAATGATGTCCTGCCCCGGATCGGTGCGCCGTCCGTGCGGCTCGAACATGGCGCTTTCGGTCAGCTCGATCTGCAGCATCTGCGCGTCAATGCCGGAGCGGTTGAGCTGCCGGGCGAGCATGGCCGGGAAGTCGGTGCGCTGCAGCTGCACAGCCGAAACGTTGAGCGACACCGGCACGAGCGTCGCGCCGGCATCGCGCCAGTGCCGCAGATCCTCGAGGGCCCGGCGGACCAGGAACTCGCCAATCGGCACGATCAGACCGGTCTCTTCTGCGATGGCAATGAAGCGGCTCGGGCGGATGAACGCGTGGCTCGTTCTCCAGCGCAGCAGTGCCTCGAGCGCCACCACCCGGCGCGTCGTGATGTCGACGATGGGCTGATAGTGCAGGTGCAGCTGGCCGTCGGCGAGCGCACGGCGCAGGCCATTCTCGATCGCGACCCGCTCCCTGAGCTTGCGCTCCATGCCCGGGTTGAAGCGCTGGAACATATTCCGCCCCCGGTCCTTGGCCTGGTACATCGCGGTGTCCGACTGGCGCAGCAGCTCACCCATGGTCCGGCCGTCGCGCGGATACACGCTGGCACCGATGCTCGCCGTCGCAATCAACGGCCGGCCATCAATGACCACAGGGACGTTCAGCGTCTCGGCAAGACGCGCCGCGGTCTCACTGATCTGCTCCGGGGAGGATACGTTGCGCAGCACCACAATGAACTCATCGCCGCCCATACGTACGACCATGTCGTCGTCACGCACCGCGGCGCGGATGCGCCGCGCCACCTCCCGCAGCAGTTGATCACCCGTCTCGTGGCCGCGGGAGTCATTGATGTGCTTGAAGCGGTCCAGGTCGAGAAACAGCACCGCGAGCGAGCCGGCGATGCGCCGCGCCTCCTCGATCGCCTTGGGCAGATGGGCCGCCAGATAAAGGCGGTTCGGTAGTCCGGTCAGCTGATCGTGGTGGGCCAGATGGTCGAGATACTGCTGGCGCTCGAGCTGCTGCGCCTGCACCTTGCGGCGCAGCGTGATGTCGCGAGTGCTCAGCGCGAAGAACGATCGATCGGCAATCTCGAGGCGATGGCCGCTGATCTCGACATACAGCCGCCGGCCGCTTCGGCAGCGCTGCAGTGTCTCGACCAGCAGCCGCGAGGGGGACTCGCGCAGTTGCGTCGGCAGCGCATCCGATCCGCCTTCCTCCGCGGCACCGAAGATCGAGCCTATCGCCGCGCCGCGCAACTCGGCGAGGGGGATACCGACGCTGCGCACCAGGGCGGGATTGGCATCGATGATCCGCAGAGTCCCGGCATCGACCAGCAGCATGCCGTTCGGCGACTGGGCGAATGCGGCCAGGTGCGCGCGTGCGCCTTCGCTGGCGCCTCGACGTCTCGACCACCACGCGGCTGCCGCGGCACCCAGAGCAAACGCCAGGACGAGCCATACCGAATCCAACACGATGACGATCACGACTCCCTCATGCGTGAGGGCCGGGAGTGTGACCGAAGAGACGCCGCGGGCACCGTGCGCGGCACACACTTTGCCTGCGCATCGAGCGGGGACAGAAAAGCAAAAACCCCCGGGGACCATCCGGTCTCCGGGGGTTTCGCATTTGAAAGCCTGGCAGTGACCTACTCTCGCATGCCCGAAGGGCACACTACCATCGGCGCAGAGCGTTTTCACTTCCGAGTTCGGAAAGGGATCGGGTGGTTCCCGCTCGCTATGGCCGCCAGGCAAACTGTTCGAGACATGCCGGACCGGTGTTCCCACCGGCCCGGCCCGCCTCCAATCCGGGTTGTCTTGTTCTGACGCTTGTCGCGTTCACAAATCTTCATCCATGATGCGGCAGCCTTACGGCCGCCACCAGCTCCATTGCATCATCCTCTCGCGGTCAGACCGCTTGAGGTTATATGGTCAAGCCTCACGGGCAATTAGTACTGGTTAGCTGAAGTCATTACTGACCTTACACACCCAGCCTATCAACCACGTAGTCTTCGTGGGCCCTTCAGGGGAGTCGAGCTCCCAGGGAGATCTAATCTTGGGGGGGGCTTCCCGCTTAGATGCTTTCAGCGGTTATCCCGTCCGCACATAGCTACCCGGCAGTGCCACTGGCGTGACAACCGGAACACCAGAGGTGCGTCCATCCCGGTCCTCTCGTACTAA
>JAKAYU010000145.1 GCA_021809525.1 Pseudomonadota bacterium
ACTTGATGGCGCCCGAGTTGACCGACACGTGATCGACCATCTCCGTCCCGCCGCCCTGATACACGCCGGCCGTCACCCCCAGCCGCACGCCGAAGTGCTTCGACGGCATGGCCGGCTCGAAAGCAATGGTGCCGCCGAGGTCATCGATCGAGGAGTCCGCCTGCGTGCTTGCGCCACTGTAGACATGCGCGCCGCTGACGTCCATGGCGACCAGCGGTTGCCCGATCGGCTGGTCGCCGTATCCCAAAGAAGCCGCCGAGAAACGTATTGACGTACGGCACACCATCGAAAGTCGTGCCGAGCTCCGAGCTCGGGAAACCGTCCAGGGTGAACGCGGTGTCGCTGACCACGAAACCGCCGACACCCAACGTGCGCGCATTGAACCCGGGGACGTTATTCAGCACCGACACGACGCTCGCGCCCGGGCTGACATGCTGGAATTTTCTCGCGTTGACCGTGGCCACCGCCTTTTCCGCCGCGACAATGAGCACTCGGTGCAACTGACTGGGAGCGGGCACCGCATTGGCGTCGCTCTGCGGCGGATCGACGCTGCTCGCCGCGACCGACGGCTGACTGCCGGAGTTGCTCCGGGTCGCATTTCGAGGTGCCGCAAATGCCGGCGCGGTCGCCATCAGCGCCACGCACGGGACGACAACCGCCATTGGAGCGATGATCTCTCGGACCACCTTACGGATCTCACTGGACATTAGAGGACTCTCCTACATCGGGTCACGATGCGGCCGTGCTAAGAATAAAGCGGGTTCGATCGGCAGGCCGCGCGGAGCCGACCGCTGAAATTCATTGCCAAAGTTTGAACGACTCAGAATAGCCGCCGAAGATTGCAGGACAGTTACACGGAGAGCGTCATTGGGGCCCCAAATGACGCCGTGTCGCAGCTCAGATCCGGCACCGCGCGAAGCGCGCGGCGAATTCGCGTTCTGCACTCGACTTCCCCCGTGCTCAACAGTTTGCCGCTGGGACCGTCCGCGCCCGGAAGCAACGCGCTCACTTGCGAACTAAAACGTTTTAATCCAATGCAGTTGAACGATATATGTGTCCGAATTCCGTGTCAACGCCCGCAGCGCTGTTTCACGGCAAAAAAATGCATTTGTTGCGCGCTCAAGACAAGCACACGAAGGCGTCGCGCCCGCCGCACAGTTCGTTGCCGCCGCACGTCCGATGCGTCGAATCGCCCATTTGGATCAATCGGTCAAATGCTGCCCCACGCCGCTCGCCCCCCCGGGGGCCACCGCAGTGATTCCGCCGAATCGCGCACCAGTTCGGTGCCTTACGCAAAATCGCCGTACGGTAGCCATATGTTCTTGATCTGGGTCGCCTGTCGCAGAAAGGCACGGCCTTCCCCGTGCCGCACGGACATCCAGTCGCGGGAGCGGCCGTGGTTCACCCACGTGCGCTTGATCGTTGCCGCGGACCAGGCCTCCACCTGCGCGCTACCTGCCTTCGTTCCGAAGTACCAGACACAGTCGACCTGGTCGTGCTGTGCCAGCGTCTCGGTCAGCTCCTCTCGATCGCCGGTCACGACGTTCACGACGCCCGCGGGCACATCGGAGGTCTCCAGCACCTGACACACATCCATCGCGGGCAGGGGCATGCGCTCGGATGGGACGATGACGCAGCGGTTGCCCATGGCAATCACCGGTGCGAGCAGCGAGATGAAGCCGAGGAGCGGTACCTCGTCGGGACAGACGATGCCGATGACACCGATCGGCTCGGGGACCGCGAGCGCGATGTTGCGCACCGGCGGGGTATGGATCAAGCCGTCGTATTTGTCGGCCCAACTGCCATAGGTAAACAGGCGCTCGATCGCCATATCCACCTCTGCGCGGGCCTGCGGGAGTTTGCGGCCGGTCAGCCGCCGCAGCCGCGCGGCGAGCTCCTCGCGCCGCACTGCGAGGTTTTCCCCGACATAGAACAGAATCTGACTGCGCAGATGCGCGGTCGCCTCGCACCACTTCTCGGCGCGGAACGCCGCCTCGACCGCATCACGGATATCCTTGCGGTTGCCCCGCGCCACCCAGCCGGCCAGATGCCCCCGCGAGTCGGTGACCGGGTTCGACAGGCCGGCGTCCGGGCGCGTCTGCTTGCCGCCGATGAAATTCTTGAAGGTCCGGTCGATCCGGCCGTGCAGCGGCTCGGCCCCCGCCTCCTCGAGCGGCGCATCCGCCGACAGCGAATCGGCCAATGCCTTGCCGGTGCGTGCCAGAGGCGTTGCGGCCGTCTGCGGCCGCGGCGATTCGCTCGGTGTTGCATCCACCGCGATGGGCCCACCCCACTCATCGCGCTCGCGCATGTAGTCCAGCATGCCTTCGAGCCCCCCCTCGCGCCCGAAGCCGCTCTCGCGGATGCCGCCGAATCCACAGGCCGCATCCAGCTGATTGGTGGTATTGATCCAGACCACGCCCGCCTTGAGCTTCACGGCCAGCTCGAGCGCCCGGTTGATGTTCTCGGTGTACAGAGTCGCGGCCAGTCCGTACCGCGTGTTGTTCGCCAGCTCCACCGCCTCCTGCATGGTGCGAAAGCTGCTCGCCGCCAGTACCGGCCCGAAGATCTCCTCACGCCACACGATGTTCGCGGTGGACACATCCGTCAGCAGCGTCGGCGGATAAAATGCCCCGTGCTCCGGCAACGCGATCTCGGGCTGCCAGACGGTCGCGCCCTGAGCCTCGGCTTGTTCGACCAAGCCGTGCACACGGGCGCGGTGGGCCGGGGTGATGAGTGCGCCCATGTCGATGGCCTTATCGAGCGGATCGCCGATGCGGATGTGACTGAGGCGCGTTTTGATCTTGCGCACCAGCGTCCCCATCACGCCTTCCTCGACGAGCAGCCGCGAGCCCGCGCAGCACACCTCACCCTGGTTGAACCAGATCGCATCCACCAATCCTTCCACGGCGGCGTCGAGGTCGGCATCCTCGAACACGACGAACGGCGACTTGCCGCCGAGCTCGAGCGTCAGCGACTTGCCCGTGCCCGCCGTGCTCGTGCGGATGAGCCGGCCGACCTCGGTCGAGCCGGTAAAGGCGATCTTCGCGATCCGCGGGTGGCTTACGATCAGCTCGCCCACCCGGCCGTCTCCGGTCAGGATGTTCACGACCCCCGGCGGAATTCCCGCATCGGCGCACAGGCTGGCGAAGAACAGCGCCGTGAGGCTGGTGTCCTCGGCGGGCTTGAGCACCACGCAATTGCCGGCCGCCAACGCGGGAGCAACCTTCCACGCCAGCATCAGCAGCGGAAAGTTCCAGGGGATGATCTGCCCGACGACCCCGAGCGGCTCGTGGTCCGGAAGCTCACGTGCCACGAGCTGCGCCCACCCGGCGTGATAGGTGAAATGTCGGGCGGCAAGCGGGATGTCGAGGTCGCGCGTCTCGCGGATCGGCTTGCCGTTGTCCATCGACTCGAGCACTGCGAAGAAACGGCTGTGCTTCTGAATGAGACGCCCGAGCGCGTACAGCGCCCGTGTCCGCTCGTAGCCGGATGCCGACCACGACGGAAACGCCGCCCAGGCGCTATCCACGGCGGCATCGAGGTCTTCGGCGCAGCTTTGCGTAATGCTCGAGAGCACTTCGCCGTTGGCCGGGTTCACGCAGAGGATGGGTGGCCTCTGGCGGTGCGAGGGGCGCCACTGACCGCCGATGAACAATTGGAATCCGCCGGCGTGCGAGGCCAGCCAGGCGCGCACGGCGCCCGCATCCTCCGGCGCCGGACCGTAACTCAGCGTGTCGAAGATTTCCGGGACGCTGCTCATCGAGTCCGCGCTCCTGGTTCGATCGTTAGCTCAACGGGTGGCGGTGGTCCGCCGAATATCGCCCGGTAATCTGGTGCTCCAGCTGGCGCTCGATGTCCCCGAGCAGCCTCGAGGCGCCGAAGCGGAACCGCCCAGGCACCAGCCATTGCTCGCCGAGCTCCTCTTTCACCAGCATCAGATAGGTAAGCGCAGTCTTCGCATTGGCGATACCGCCGGCGGGCTTGAACCCCGCCTTCTGGCCGGTCCGGTCGGCGAATTCCCGGATCATGCGCAGCATGACCAGGCTGACCGGGAGCGTCGCGTTGACCGGCTCCATCCCGGTGGACGTCTTGATGAAATCCGAGCCCGCCATCAGCGCCACGAGCGACGCCTTGGCGACTTTGCCGATCGAGCCGAGCTGTCCGGTGCCCAGGATGGTCTTCATGTGGACCGGGCCGCAGGCCTCGCGGAACGCGCGGAGTTCGTCATAGAGCGCCCGCCAGTCCGACAGCAACACGTGGCGGCGGCTGATGACCACGTCGATTTCGGTCGCGCCAGCCTCGACCGAGCGGCGAATCTCCGCAAGGCGCAACTCGAACGGCGACAGCCCCGCGGGAAACCCGGCCGAGACCGCGGCAATGCCGATCGACGTACCCGCGAGGGCGGCGCGCGCAACCGGAACCATGTCGTGATAGACGCAGACCGCCGCGGTGGTCAGCGGGCGCTCGCCCCAATTCAGAGCCTGTAGCAGCTCCGGGCGGATCGGCGTACGGGCCTTGGCGCACAGGCGCAACACCCGCCCGGGAGTGTCATCCGCCGACAGCGTGGTCAGGTCCATGAGGCTGACCGCTTTCAGCAACCAGGCTGCTTGCCATACTTTCTTGACCGTGCGACGGCTCGGGAGACTCGCCACGCGCCGCTCCACGGCCGACAGATTCACGCGCACGCGATCGACCCAACCGGCATCAAATTCGATACCCCGACCGTCCGATGCTGCCGACGGCGCCTCGGGCTCGGCTTTGCTGCGCTCCGCGAGCAGTCTCGGAAAGCCGAACTTCGGGTCAGGGCCGGCGGTCGAGCTCATGCGAAACCCATTGCGGCTGACATTTGTTGTCCGCGAAGCGAATGTGGACCACTTGGTCAAGTACGGTATAGAAGCCCGGCGGCGAAGTCAACGGACCGAGCCGCGCCGGCCGTGCCCGGACACTCGTGCGGCACGCACGCGCGGGGAATGCGCCCAGCCGCGGCCGCAGCGGTGCTTTGACTGATTGGTCAAGTCTATCTAGACTCGGCGGTGCAACCCGCGCCCGAGTCGCGGCGGGTCGGCCGGCGGCGCCGGCGGGCCGACGATGGGATCGCGCTGCCGCGCATGCGGGGCACCGCCGAGCAGCACGGGACCAAGTCATTGAAGGGCCCGATCGATTCCCCGAGATCGATCGGGCTTATGGGGTGAGAGATGCCGCGAGCGATCGTCGTCGTTCTGGATTCCATGGGTGTCGGCGCAGCCGCGGATGCGGCTGCCTACGGCAATCTCGGTGCGGACACCTTCGGACACATCGCACAGGCCTGTGCCGCCGGTCGCGCCGACAGCGACCGGCGCCGTGGACCACTCAGACTGCCGAACCTGGCGGCCCTGGGTTTGGTCGATGCCGCGGAGGCGGCGCGCGGGGCGGCCTTGCCCATCGAGCGGCCTGCGCATCCGATCGGGCGATTTGGCTATGCCGCGGAGCGCAGCCGCGGAAAAGACACGCCGAGCGGACATTGGGAGATGATGGGCCTGCCGGTCGAATACGATTGGGGTTATTTTCCGGATACCCAGCCCTGCTTTCCCGGGGAATTGACCGATGCCCTGATCGAGCGTGGCGGAATCAGCGGCATTCTCGGCAACCGTCACGCCTCCGGGACGCAGATCATCGCAGAGCTTGGCGAGGAGCATCTGCGCACCCTGCGTCCGATCGTGTACACATCCGGGGATTCGGTGCTGCAAATAGCCGCTCACGAGGAGCGATTCGGCCTCGAGAGACTCTACGGGCTGTGCTCGGTCGCACGCGAGCTGGTCGATGCGTACCGAATCGGGCGGGTCATCGCCCGCCCCTTCGTCGGGCAATCCCGTGCGACATTCCGCCGTACCGGCAATCGCCGGGATCTCGCGACGCCCCCGCATGGACCAACGCTGCTCGACGTTCTGCAAGCAGCGGGCAGAGAGGTCATCTGCGTGGGCAAGGTGTCCGATATCTTCGCCCATCGGGGCGTCACACGCACGATCAAGGCGCATGGTAATCAAGCCGTGATGGACAGCCTCCTTGAGGCAAGCGGCCAGGCGCCGGACGGCAGTCTGTTGTTCGCAAACTGCGTGGACTTCGACACGAATTTCGGGCATCGCCGTGATGTCAGCGGATATGCCTGCGCGCTTGAGGAATTCGACCGGTACGTACCGCTCCTCTGGGCAGCAATGCGCGCGAACGACGTCACGGTCATTACTGCCGATCACGGTTGCGATCCCACTTTTCCGGGCAGCGATCACACGCGCGAATACGTTCCGGTGCTGGCCTTCGGCCGGACGGTCAGCCCGGGCTCAATCGGCCGGCGGACCAGCTTCGCGGATATCGGCCAAAGCCTGGCCGCTCGCCTCGGCGTGCCGCCGCTTGCCTACGGCGAATCATTTCTATAACGAGCTTTCCCGCCTGACACCCGACTCCACTGCATCGTGCGCCGCAGCCGTTACCCACCATTTAAGACGCGCCGCATTCGGGCATCGTGCCCGCCCCCGGCGCGGCGGCACTCAAAACGCGCGGGCCTTCACGCCGCTCGCCGCCTGCGGCGGAGCGGGTTGCGTTAAACGTTTTTCTTGTCTTCTCAATCGAGTATACTCCCACCCGACCCAATGCAAAAGGGGACGGCTGTAAGCCGAGCTCGGGCGCCGGATGGCAACCATAAAAGACGTCGCAGCGAGAGTCGGTGTATCAGTTGCCACCGTTTCCGACTCGCGGAACGGCAAGCCCAATGTCGGCATCGCCGTGCGCCGCAAGGCACCGCGCGCGGCCACAGCGCTAGTCCACCGCCCGCATCGCGCCGCCCAGGCGGTGCGCGCAGGCCGCACGCGGACAATCGGCTTGGCACTGCCCGACCTGACCAACTCTTCTTTCACACAACGCGCACAGATGCTCGAGAACAAGGCCCGCACGCTCGGACTGCCGGTCTGTCGCATCGATAGCCAGGGCAGTGCGGCAGGCGAGGCCGAAGGCTTGACCCTGCCGGCCCAATACGGCGTCGGCGGCGTCATCTGCTGTCCGCTTGGACCACGGATCCCGCTGCCGACACACACGCCCGGCCGCTCGCGCTCATCGACCGCCCGTGGCCGGGGTTTGCGGTCGTTCAATCGACCAATCTCAAGGGCGGGCAACTGCTCGCCCGATATGCATCGCGACAAAATCGCATGCGGGTGGGCCTGCCATCGGGGCCGAGCAGCGTGGAGGGCGCCGAGCAGCAGTGCAACGGATTCGGTACCGCTCATCTGGAGCGGATCGAGAGCGCCCGGGAAGTACCGGCGGAGGTCGACGGCATCCTGCCGCCCGAGGCGTGCGCCGCTCTGCTGGACCGCCGGCGCGACACTCGTCGTCGCGGGCAACGATCTCATCGCGGTCAACGCTCAGCGCTTCCTCACCCAGCACGGGGTTCGGGTTCCCGAGAATGTCCCGATCGTCGGATTCGACGACATCAGTTTGGCGCGGCTCGTCAGTCCGCGCCTGACGAGCATCGCGCAACCTCTGGTTGCAATCGGCATTCGGGTGGTGGCGCTGCTGGAGGAGCGTCTGTTCCGTGCGGCCATTGCCAGCCAGGCGACGGTGTTTGACGTCACGCTGGTGGAGCGCGAGCCGGCAAAGAGCATCTGAACGTCGATTACCCGCCTGAAGGAGGCTATCGAGTGAGCAAGACACCTCGCATCGTCGTGGTCGGCAGCGCGAACACCGATCTGCAATTCATGAGTGACGCCCTGCCACGCGGCGGGGAGACGATTTTCGGTACGGGATTCGACATGGGCTTTGGCGGCAAGGGCGCCAACCAGGCAGTGGCCGCGAGCCTGTGCGGAGCGCGTGTCGGGATGGTCGCGGCGGTGGGCGGGGACCTGCTCGGCGCCGAGACGATCCGCAACTTCAAGTCCCTGGGCGTGGACACCTCCGGGGTGCGGGTGATCGGCGAGGCGGCCACGGGCGCGGCGCTGATCCTGGTCGAGCCGGACGGGGAGAACCGCATCATCGTGGTCAAGGGCGCCAACGACCTGCTCAGTCCGGCGGACGTAGACGCCGCGGCGAGCCAGCTGGCCGCCGCGGACCTGATCCTGCTGCAGTTTGAGATTCCCCTCGCGACGGTCTATCACACGATCCGCTTCGCCAAGGCGCACAACGTGCGCTGCATGGTCAACCCGGCGCCGGCGCTGCCGGCGAATCTCGCCGAACTCGGTGCGGCGGACTATCTGATCTTGAACGAGACGGAAGCGCAGGTGATGACCGGCCGCACGTCCGCCTCGCAATCGCAGCTCGACGGCTGCGTGGAACAGCTGCTCGGCAGCGGCTTTCGCCGTGTGGTGCTGACGCTGGGAGCCAAGGGCGCGCTGTTAGCCTCCGCGAGCGAGCGGGTGCACCTGCCGCCCTTCCCGGTGCACGCCGTCGATACCACCGGCGCGGGCGATGCATTCATCGGCAGCCTGGCGACGTTCCTCGGCGAGGGGCTCGCGGAGCAGGAAGCGGTCACGCGGGCCAATCTGTATGCGGCGCTCTCGGCCACCCGCGTCGGCACCCAAAAATCCTTCGCGCGGCGCGATGAGTTCGAGGCCGAGCTCGCCCGCCGGCGCACGCCGTGAGGGGCGTGCCCACGCCAATAATTTCCTTTACATAGATCGGGGGGCTGACCGCGATGTTCATCGTACAGAATTACTCTCTTGCCGTCGTGTTCTGCGTGCTCACGATGCTGTGCTGGGGTTCATGGGCGAACGCGCGCAAGCTCGCCCCCGCCGAGTGGCGCTTCGAGCTGTTCTACTGGGACTACGCCCT
>JAKAYU010000146.1 GCA_021809525.1 Pseudomonadota bacterium
CGCGGAGCGTGCAACCAATTGACGGGAAAGGAATTTCATTCGGAACCGGACTGTGAGACGCATCACACGCGGGCGGATGCGTCGAACTTCCGTCGCCTGCGTGGCTTGCGTCGTGCGGATCGGACGATGTGTCCGGATGTGTCGCCAAATGTGAACAATCTGGAGGCCGGTCACAGAAACGCGACGGTCTGATGCGAGACAGTATGTCCGCGGCGGGGACGCGAACACGGCTTGATGCCGCGTCCACTGCCCGAAGAAAAAGTAAGCAAGAAGCGGAAGTGGGTATCCCGATGGTTGCCAGCGAATGTGTCGCCGATCTCGCCTACGGCCCTGATGTGCGCACTGAGGGCGCCATCGCTCCGGGACAGGCGGACGCCGGCGAAGCCGTGCGGCTGCCGAGCGGCAGCTCGCCGGCGGTCCGTGCGGTGATCGGGCTGATCCGCCAGGTCGCAGTGTTCGATTCGACCGTTCTGGTTCTCGGGGAGTCCGGTACCGGTAAGGAGGTGGCCGCGCGCGCCATCCACGACCTCAGTCCGCGCCGCAACCGTCCGTTCGTCGCGGTCAACTGCGGGGCGATCCCGGCGGACCTGCTGGAGTCGGAGTTGTTCGGCCACGAGAAGGGCGCCTTCACCGGCGCGATCGCCGCGCGCAAGGGCCGTTTCGAGATCGCCGAAGGCGGCACGCTCTTTCTCGATGAGATCGGGGACATGAGTCCCTCGATGCAGGTGAAGCTGCTGCGGGTTCTGCAGGAGCGGGTCTTCGAGCGGGTGGGCAACCACACGCCCATTCGCTGCAACGTGCGCATCATCGCCGCGACCCATCGCAATCTGGAGGCGGCAATTGCGCACGGCACGTTCCGCGAGGATCTGTTCCACCGCCTGAACGTCTTCCCGATCGAAATGCCGGCGCTGCGCGAGCGGCGCGAGGACCTGCCGGCGCTGGTGAGTGAATTCAGCGCGCGCAACGCGGCCGAAGGCCGCGGCAGCGTGCGCTTCTCTGCCCGCGCGCTCGCGGCGCTCGCGGCCCATCCCTGGAGCGGCAACGTGCGCGAGCTGTCCAACTTGGTCGAACGGATGTCGATCGTCCGGGCCGGGCAGACCGTCGATCTCGCCGATCTGCCGCCGAAGTATCAGCCGCCGCAGGACTGGATGTGCGAGACGTCCGCATGCGAGGCGGTGGGCGAACCGGTCGACTCGTGCATGGAGGAGCCGCTCAGCGACGCCGCTGCCCTCGCACTGCTCGAGTCCGCCCCCGCACCGGCCGCAGCGCCGGACGCGTTCGCGCTGCCCGAGCAGGGCATCGACCTGCGTGAGCATCTGCTGTCGATCGAGCGCGCGCTGGTGCAGCAGGCGCTGGATCGCGCCAACGGCACTGTCGCGCAGGCCGCCCGTCTGCTCAATCTGCGCCGCACGACTCTCGTCGAGCGTCTGCGCAAGCTCGGATTCACCGAGCCCGCGACGGAAGTTTGACACCCCCGGCGCGGCGGATTGCCGCGCACGTGATCCGCGTCACGTTTTAGGAGTCGATCGGCGCCAGGCACGGCATTTGCATTTCCCTGACTCAGCATCCCTGCGTTTGGGGGAATCAATGTCTGAAACGTACGCGCCACAATCAATCGCCAACACCGCCGCGCTCAGCGCGCCTGAGCCAGTCGCGTGCGCGGCGAACTCGCAGCGTCTGCTCGAGCTCGCGCGCCGCGTGGCGGGCAGCGACTGCACGGTGTTGATCTGGGGCGAGTCGGGCACCGGCAAGGAGGTTCTGGCCCGCTACATTCATCGCCGTTCGCTGCGCGCCAAGGGTCCGTTCGTCGGCGTCAACTGCGCCGCCATCCCGGAGAACATGCTCGAGGCGATGCTGTTCGGCTACGAGCGCGGCAGCTTCACCGGCGCGCACGCCGCCCACCCGGGCAAGTTCGAGCAGGCCCAGGGCGGCACGCTGCTGCTCGATGAAGTGACCGAAATGCCTCTAGGCCTGCAGGCGAAGCTGCTGCGTGTGCTGCAGGAGCGCGAGGTCGAACGGCTCGGCGGCCGCGAGACCATCAACCTCGACGTGCGGGTCATCGCCGCCACCAATCGACGCCTTCGCGAGGAGGTGGCCGCGGGCCGCTTCCGTGAGGATCTGTACTACCGGCTTAACGTATTCCCGCTGGCGATCGCGCCGCTGCGGCTGCGCCGCGACGATGTCTTGCCGCTCGCCATGCAGCTGCTGACCGCCCATTGCCGTCCGGGTGAGCCGATTCCGGCGCTGAGCGCCGAGGCGGCGCACAGGCTGCTCACCTACAGCTGGCCCGGCAATGTGCGCGAGCTCGACAACCTCCTGCAGCGTGCGCTCATTCTGCTCAACGGCCCGGTAATCGGTGCCGAGCACATTCAATTCGAGCTCGCGAACGAAACGCCCCTCGGCGAGGCGGCGCTGACGGGGCAGTGCACCGTGGCATCGCTTGCTGGCTCGCTCATCCAGGCCGAGCGCGACTTGATCCTGGATGCGCTGAAGAGCGGCCAGGGCAACCGGCGCGAAGCGGCCGAGCGGCTCGGTATCAGCCCGCGCACCCTGCGCTACAAGCTGGCGCGCCTGCGTGAGGCGGGCGTCGAAGTTCCGGCGGCCTGAGGAGTGACCCCATGAGCCAGATGGCCATCGATCAGGTGCTTGCCCAAATCCGCGCCATGTCGGCGCAGGTGCGTCTCGATGCGCCGCGACCGACTCCGCTCACGGGTCCCGCCCCGGGCGGCGCGGCGCCGGCGGGCGGCCCGAGCGAATTCGCTTCGATCCTGAAGAAGGGGATCGACGCGGTGAATACAAGCGAGCAGCGCGCCAATGCGCTCGCCGACGCGTTTTCGCGCGGCGCTCCCGGGGTGTCGCTGCCGCAGGTGGTGCTGCAGATGGAAAAGGCCAGTATCTCCTTTCGCGCGCTGACCGAAGTGCGCAACCGTCTGATCAGCGCCTATCAAGACATCATGAACATGCAGATGTAGTGAGTCGACATGGCTGCCGAATCCACTGCCTTGCCCACATTGCCGGCCCTCCCGGCCGGTTTGCGTCCCCTGCTGCTGCTGATCGGCATCGCGGCCGCCGTCGCCGCCGGCGTCTGGATCGTGCTGTGGTCGCGGGGCCCTACCTACAGCCTCCTCTACGCCAATCTCTCGCCGCAGCAAGAGGAGCAGATCGTACAGGCGCTGCAGGCCGCACAGATTCCCTATCACCTCGATCCCACCACCAACGGGGTTGAGGTGCCTGCCGAGCAACTCGATGCGGCGCGCCTGAAACTCGCCGGCCAGGGCGTCACCCAGGGCGACAGCTTCGCCGCGCTCGACAAGGGCTCGGGTTTCGGCGTCAGCCAGTTCATCGAGAACGTACGCTATCAGCACGCGCTCGAGTCGGAGCTCGCGCATACCATCGCCAGCATGCAGCAGGTCGCCGCCGCGCGCGTCAATCTAGCCGTGCCGCGCCAGTCGGTGTTCGTCAGTGATCAGACCGCCGCCAGCGCCTCGGTCTTCGTCCAGCTGCGCGCCGGCAGCGTGCTCGGCCCGGAGCAGGTGCAGGCGATCGTCAACCTGGTCGCCTCGAGCGTGCCGGATCTGTCCCCGTCGCACGTGACCGTGGTCGATCAGAACGGTCAGCTGCTGTCCGGGCCGCAGGGTGACAGCCCCTACGCCATGGATGAGCAGAACTTCGACATGGTGCATCGCATCGAGGCGGATGACGCGCGGCGCATCGTCGCATTGCTGACCCCGCTCGTCGGCCCGGGCCTGGTGCATGCCGATGTGGTCGCGGAGCTCAATCTCGGCACGCGCGAGCAGGCCCAGGAGCTGTACAAGCCCAACAGCCAGATCGTGCGCAGCGAGCAGATCTCCGAGCAGGAGAGCGGAGCCGGCGGCCCGGGCGGCGTGCCCGGCTCGCTGTCGAACGAACCGCCGGTCGCGGGCGTGCTCGCGCCGCCTGCGCAGGCGAAATCGGCCGCTGCCGCGGCCAAGGGCGGCAAGGCAGCCCAGAGCTCCGCCGCCACTGCCAAGACGAGCGCGACGACGGTCAAGTCCGCCGTCGAGCCGGTTGGTGGCGCCGGCGCCGGCGGCAACGTGCTCTCGAGCAACGTCACGCGCAACTATGAGATCGACCGTACGCTCGATTACTCGCGTCATCCGCCCGGGCAGATTCGCCGCCTCACCGTGGCGGTGCTGGTCGGCTATCGCGCTGTCAAGGGTGCGAACGGCAAGGTGACGCAGGTGCCGCTCTCGGCACAGGAACTCGCTCGGGTGACTCAGCTGGTCAAGAACGCGGTCGGCTACAACGCCGCGCGCGGCGACAGCGTGAGTGTGGTCAACGAGCCGCTCGATCTGCCGCATACGCCGAGCGGGCAATTCGAAGCGCCCGCGATCTGGCAGCGGCCGCTCTTCTGGAGCCTGCTGAAGCTCGGCGCGGGCCTCATCGGGGTGCTGGCACTGGTGCTCGCCGTGCTGCGGCCCCTGGTGCGCTCGCTGCTCACCTCGGCGGCGAGGCCGGCCCTTGCCGCTGCGCAGATCGGCGTCGATGCCCCGGGCGAGGGAGCGCCGCAGGCGCAGAAGGAGGCGGTGGTCAAGGCGCTCTCGCACGAACAGCAGCTCGCCAACGCGCGCGCCATGGTGACCCAGGATCCGAAGCGCGTCGCACAGCTCGTACGCGGCTGGGTGGGCAACGATGAGTGAGCGTAACGGCAAGGACTCATCGCGCACCGGTACCGAGCGGGCGGCAATCCTGCTGCTCACCCTCGGGGAGGGCGAGGCAGCACAGGTTCTCAAGCACATGGGCGCGAAGGAGGTGCAGCGCATCGGCGCGGCCATGGCGCGTCTCAGCAACGTCTCGGTCGACGAGGTGCGCGGCGTCATCTCCGAATTCACCGCCAGCGTCGAGAGCCAGACGTCCGTCGGCGTCGGCGCGGACGAATTCCTGCGCAAGGTGCTGGTGGATGCGCTCGGCGCGGACAAGGCCGAGAGCATCATCGATCGGATCAGCATCGGCCGCAGCACCAAGGGCCTGGAGGCACTGAAGTGGATGGATCCGCGCGCCGTGGCGGAGCTGATCCGGCTCGAGCATCCGCAGACCGTCGCCATCGTGCTGGCTTATCTCGACGCCGATCAGGCTGCGGAAGTGCTGATGCTGCTGCCGGTGAACATGCGCTCCGAGGTTGTTGCGCGCATCGCGCTGCTCGATGGCGTGCAGCCGAACGCGCTGAGCGAGCTCGACGACATCATTGAGAAGCAGTTTGCGGGCAAGTCGAGCGGCAAGACCTCGGTACTTGGCGGCGCGAAGGCGGCCGCCAACATCATCAACTTCCTCGAGCCGAGCCAGGAAAGCGCGCTGATGGAGCAGGTCGCGAAGACCGACGAGGCGCTCGCGGCGCGTATCGAGGAGCTGGTGTTCGTGTTCGACAATCTGATCGATCTCGACGACCGCGGCATGCAGGAGCTGCTGCGCCAGGTGCCGAGCGATCAGTTGCTGCTCGCGCTCAAGGGCGCGGATGAGGCATTGAAGGAGAAGATGTTCAAGAACATGTCGCAGCGCGCCGCCGAGATGCTCAAGGACGACATGGAGGCCAAGGGACCGGTGCGCCTCTCGGAAGTCGAGAACGCGCAGAAGGAGATTCTGAAACTTGCCCGCAGACTCGCCGAGGCCGGCACGATCATGCTCGGCGGCAAAGGAGAGCAGTTTGTCTGATCCACGAGCCCGCTTCACGGGCGCCGCGACGGTCGAGCGCTGGCAGCTGCCGGAGGTGAGCGGACCGGTCATCGGCCTTGCCGAGAGCCGACGCCGCCAGGACACCGAGCTGCAGCAGGTGCTGCAGCAGGCTGAGGCCCGCGGCTATCAGGCGGGCCTCGAGCGCGCGCAGGGCGAGGTTCGTGCGCGTCTCGCGGCACTCGAGGAGCGCGCGCAGCGGCTCGATGCCGTATTTCGCGTGCTGGCCCGCCCCCTCGAGCAGCTCGATGCCGAGGTCGAGGCACAGCTGGTCCAGCTCGCGCTCGCGATCGGCAAGCAATTGGTGCGGCGCGAGCTGCGCATCGAGCCGGCGCAGATCATTGCCATCGTGCGCGATTCGATCGGGCAACTACCGCTCGCGGCGCGCGAAGTGCGCGTGCACCTACACCCGCTGGACGCCGCGGCAGTGCGCGAGCACCTCTCCGCCGGGAACGGCGAGCGCGTCTGGACACTGGTCGAGGATCCGACTCTGGCACGCGGCGGCTGCCTCGTACAGAGCGACTCGTCCCGCATCGATGCGCGCCTCGAGAGCCGTATCGCGGCCGTCGCCGCGAGTGCGCTCGGCGATGAGCGGGCTACAGACCGCGGCGCAGCGGGACAGACCTCATGAACGCCCCACTGCAGCTGCAGCGCGCCGCGAACTGGTCGGCCGGACTGCGCCGGAGTCTGCATGCGGTCGAGCAGACCGACCCGCCGCCGGTGGAAGGCTCCCTCACGCGCATGGTCGGTCTGACGCTCGAAGCGGCCGGTTGTCAGGCGGCCGTCGGCGACCACTGCGACGTGATCACCGGGGAGGGTGCGCGCATCGCCTCGGAGGTCGTCGGCTTCTCCGGCGACCGCCTCTATCTCATGCCGGCGGGCGATGCCCACGGTCTCGGTCCCAACGCGCGCGTCATTCCGCGCCGCGGCGCAGGCACGGTTCAGGTCGGCGAACAGCTGCTCGGCCGCATCGTCGACGGCGGCGCGCAGCCGCTTGACGGCCTGGGGCCGCTCGGCTGCACCGACACGGTGCGTCTGACCGGCCGTCCGATCAATCCGCTCTCGCGCCAGCCGATCAGCGAGCCGCTCGATGTCGGCATCCGGGCGATCAATTCGCTGCTGACCATCGGGCGCGGGCAGCGCGTCGGACTGTTCGCCGGCAGCGGCGTCGGCAAGAGCGTGCTGCTCGGAATGATGGCCCGCTATACGAGCGCGCAGGTGATCGTGGTCGGCCTGATCGGCGAGCGCGGCCGCGAAGTCAAGGAGTTCGTCGAGCGCATCCTCGGTCCCGAGGACCGCACGCGGGCGGTGGTGGTCGCCGCGCCGGCAGATGCATCGCCGCTGATGCGCCTGCACGGCGCGTGGCTCGCGACTGCGGTCGCCGAGTATTTCCGCGACCAGGGTGCGAACGTCCTGCTGCTGATGGACTCGCTGACGCGCTTTGCCCAGGCGCAGCGCGAGATCGCGCTCGCGATCGGCGAGGCGCCGGCGACCAAGGGTTACCCGCCGTCGGTGTTCGCGCGGCTGCCGCAGCTCGTCGAGCGAGCCGGCAACGGACCCGAGGGCTGTGGATCGATCACCGCCTTCTACACCGTGCTCACGGAGGGCGATGACCAGAACGATCCAATCGCCGATTCCGCGCGAGCCATTCTCGACGGCCACATCGTCCTCTCGCGGCGCATCGCCGAGAGCGGCCACTATCCGGCCATCGACGTCGAGGCCTCCGTGAGCCGCGCCATGCACGAGATTGTCGACTCCGGTCACTTCACGAGCGCGCGGCGCTTCCGTCAGGTGCTCTCGACCTATCAGCAGCATCGCGATCTGGTGGCGATCGGCGCGTACCAGCGGGGCAGCGATCCGCGCGTCGACCAGGCCATCGCCCTGTGGCCGCACATGCAGCAGTTTCTCCAACAGGACGTGCGCGAGCGCGTCGACCTCGCGGCGAGTCTCGCCGCGCTCGAGGGCGTAGTCGCCGAAGGCACGACATGAAAAAGACCCAACGCATCGACATGGTTCAGCGCGTCGTCGATGAGCACGAGCGGCGCAAGGCGCAAGCGCTTGCCCTGTGCGAGCAGCGCGTGCGCGAGGCACAGTCGCGCCTGGAGGAGCTTGAGGGCTATCGCAGCGCCTATGTGCGCGACTTCAGCAAACGGGCGCAGGCCGGCCTCGACGGGGCGGGCGTGCGCGAATATCAGGTGTTTCTCAGCCGCCTCGACGAGGCACTGCATCATCAGAGTCAGATCGTGACCCAGGCCGAGCTCGCGCGCACTGCGGAGCTTGAAAACTGGCGCAGTGCCGCGCGGCGCGCCGCCGCGGTGGACACCCTCGCCAAGCACTGGCGCGCCGAGGAGCAGCGGGTGCAGGACCGGCGCGACCAGCACGAGACCGATGAGCGCTCGCAACAGTCGTGGAGCCGCAGGAGTCATCTGCGTGTCAGCTGAAACCCTTCTCACCGTCGGGGCCGCCCCGGCGCCATCTGCCGCACCCTCGGCCTCGCTCGTGGCCTCCCTTGGCTCGGGCAGTTCCGGTGGCGCCGCTGCAGGCGGATCGGGCGCCGAATCCGGCGGCGCAAGTAACACCGGCGTATCGAATGCATCGCTCGGCGGGCAGCATGGCCCGCAACCGGCGCCCAGCGGCGCGACTCATGCCGCAGACGGCGGCCCGCCTGAGCAGAGCAAGACCGGCGGTGCGCGCACACGTGCGGCGCAGTCGGGCAAGCCGGGCAAGGCGGCCAAGCCAGCGGTCCCTCAGGCGCCCACCGGTCAGGATTTCTCGCAGACGCTCGCCCAATCGCTGGCGGCGCCGGCGCATGCTGGCGCATCCGCAGCGGCGAGCACCGGCAAGCTCGCCAAGAGCGCAGTGCCGCAGGGCCCGGACAAGGCTCGCAAAAGCGATCCGGTGAGTGCGGCCATGGCGATGATGAGCCACTCCGTGCCCATGCTGCCGCCGCCGCCGGCGCAGACCGATGCGGCCAAGGGCGCCAGTGCGTCCAAGGGCACCGACGGGGCGCAGCCGGCCAAGGCGACGGGCATTAGATCGGA
>JAKAYU010000147.1 GCA_021809525.1 Pseudomonadota bacterium
CCCCGCCGCGCCCCCCCCCCCCCCCGGCCGCCCACCGGCAGCCGGGGGGGATTTTCGTAATGAGAGCCAGCCCCTGGTCTGGCGGGCCCGCCTGTGCGAAATTCGGCGCGCGACGCTGCGGGGAACCAGAGTCCTGCGGCGCCGGGAGGCGCACATGGCACGCACCACGATCTATTTCAGTCTGCTGACGGCAGTCCTGCTCGCCGGAGCGTTCGCCTCGGCGCACGCCGACGTCTACCGCTGGGTCGACAAGCACGGCGTCGTCCACTACAGCGATGAGTGGCGCCCTGGCGCCACGCGCATCATCACGGCCACCGGCACTGCGCGCGGCTCAAGCGGCGCGAACTCGACGCCCGCACCCAGCATCGCCGCGGAGGACCAGGAGGCGAACCGGCAGATCGAGCGCGCCGCCGACGCGCGGGCGGTCCAGGCGGCCGAGGCGAAGCTGCGCGCCAGGCGGTGCAAAAAGGCCAAGGCGGTATATCAGCGGCTGATCTTCGCCCGCCGGCTGTTCACCACCGGCAAGAACGGCCAGCGCCACTACATGAGCGACGCCGAAGCGAACGCGGCCCGCGTCAAGGCGCGCGCCATCATGAATCAGTTTTGCGGCACGCACAGCGGCGCCTGAGGGGCGGTTCCGCTTCCGATCCGATGGCCCTATAGTGAGACGCCTCGGCCAGCCGGCCGGGACCACAAGGGGCAGCCACTGCGATGCGCGTAGGATTCGTCGGACTCGGCGCCATGGGCGAGCACATGGCCCGCAATCTTCACAAGGCGGGCCTGTTGAGCGCGGTCTGGAACCGCACCCCCGGGAAGGCCCAGAGCCTCTCGGCTGAGCTCGGCGTCCCCGCGACCGCCACGCTGGCAGAGCTGGCAGCGCGGGTCGATGCGGTGGTGAGCTGCGTCTCGGCCGATGCCGATGTGCTGGAAGTCACGAATGCGCTGGCGCCGCGGCTCGCCGCAGGCGCCATGGTGATCGACTGTTCCACCGTCGCGGCGGACACCGCGCGCCGCGCCGCCGATGCGCTGCGGGTGGCGGGCGCGGTCTTCCTCGACTGCCCGGTGAGCGGCGGCGTGGAGGGCGCACGCGACGGCACGCTCGCGGTCATGTGCGGCGGCGACCCGGAGGCCTTCGAGCGGGCCCGTCCCATCCTGCAGGCCATGGGCCGCACGGTGACGCTGTTCGGACCGGTCGGCAGCGGGCAGGCGGCCAAGGCCACCAATCAGATCATGTGCGCCGGCATCATCGAGGCGGTCGCCGAGGCGATGGCCTTCGCGCGCGCCCAGGGGCTGCCGCTCGAGAAGCTCATCGACACCCTCGGCAAGGGCGCCGGCTCGAGCTGGTATTTCGTGCATCGCGCGCCCAACATGGTGCGCGGTGCGTACCCCGCGGGGTTCCGGGTGCGCCTGCACGCGAAGGATCTGACCATCTGCCGCGACATGGCAGCGCGCTTCGGTGTGTCGCTGCCGGTGGTCGAGCGCATGCTCGGGGAGTACGCCGAGCTCATTGCCCGCGGCCACGGCGATGAGGACATCTCGGCCACCTTCCGCCTCAAGGCCGAGCTGTTCGGGCCGGCCGATGGCAAGCCGCGCAGCTGAGGCCTGCCCTCAGGGCGCATCCGGCTGCGCGGCGGGCGCGGCGCGCGCAAAGGCCGGCAGCGATTCGAGGTGCGCGCCCACGGCCGTCAGCGTCGGATACGGCGCGAGGTCGCACTCGAAGCGCCGTGCGTTGAACAGCTGCGGCACGAGGCACACGTCGGCGAGTGTGACCCGCCCGCCATACAAGTACCGTCCGTCGCTGCTCTGGCGGGCCTGCACCTCCAGGCCCGTGAAGACCTGCGCGACCCAGTGCCGATACCAGGCGTTGACGGCCTGCTCGTCGTGGCCGAGCGGCGCGCGCAGATAATTCAACACCCGCAGGTTGTTGATCGGGTGCAGATCGCAGGCGATGGCGAGCGCGAACGCGCGCACCCGGGCGCGCTCGAGCGCGCTGCCGGGCAGCAGCGGCGGCTCGGGATGCGTTTCCTCCAGATACTCGATGATGGCGAGCGACTGCCCGAGCAGCGCCGCCCCGTCGGCGAGCGCCGGCACCAGACCCTGGGGATTGACCGCGAGATATTCCGGCCGGCGGTGCGCGGCCGGCTTGAGGTCGACCGGCACCGACTCGTAGGCGATGCCCTTGAGATTGAGCGCGATCCGCACGCGGTAGGCGGCGGAGCTGCGGTAGTAGGTATACAGCTGCATCGGCATTCGATCCGTCCGGCTGAGAGCGTGTCGGACGCCAAGAGTGCCACGGGCGGCGCGCGGGGGAAATGGCGCGAGACGCCCCGGCGCCCGACCCGCTAGAATCGCACCGCATGAGCATCTGGTTCGCCGACCTCACGAGCGCCTCCCTCGGGCAACTTACCCGCGGCGGCTTCGCCGAGCTCATCGGCATTCAGTTGACGGACATCGGCCCGGATCATCTGCGCGCCTCGCTCGAAGTCACGCCCGAGGTTCATCAGCCCTACGGCGTCCTGCACGGCGGAGTGTCCGCAGCCCTTGCCGAAACCGTCGGCAGCGTCGCGGCGAACCTCTGCGTCGATCCGGAGCGCTTTCTGTGCCTCGGCCAGGAGCTCAACGCCAACCACCTGCGCCCGGTGAGCAGCGGCCGGGTCACGGCCACGGCCCGCCCGTTCCACATCGGACATCGCAGTCAGGTGTGGGGCATCGAGATCCGTGACGAGCGCGAGCGGCTCACCTGCGTCGCGCGCCTGACGATGGCGGTGGTGCCACGGCGCGCCTCGGCGCCGTGAGCGGCGCATGAGTACGCGTACGCTCATTGCCGCCGCCGCCGTGCTGTTCGGCTGCACCGCCTGCGGGTTCAAGGGACCGCTGTACCTGCCGCAGCAAAACGGCACCGTCGTCACCGGCCCGGGCGGCGGGGCTGCCGCTGCGCCGCCTGCGGGGCGGCGGCCCGCCGCAGCGCGCAAGTCCGAGCAGAAAAAGACCGGCGGCAACGGGGCCGCACCGCCGTAGGCGCACCGGCGGCCCGCGGAGCGCCATTGGCTATACTGGGGCATGAGCGAATCGGCGGTTCTGGCCCTCATCGACGGCTCTTCCTACCTCTACCGCGCGTTCCACGCGCTGCCGCCCCTGACCAACTCGCGCGGCGAGCCGACCGGGGCGCTGCTCGGGGTGCTCAACATGATCGCCAAGCTCGTGAAGGAGCATGCCCCGCAGCGCATCGCCGTGGTGTTCGACGCGCCCGGCAGGACCTTCCGCGACGAGCTGTTCGCGGCCTACAAGGCGCACCGGCCGTCGATGCCGCCGGAACTGCGCGCGCAGATTGCGCCGCTTCTTGAGATCATCGCCGCGCAGGGCCTGCCGCTGCTGCGCATCGAGGGAGTCGAGGCCGACGACGTCATCGGCACCCTGGCCCGGCGCGCCGCGCAGCAGGGATGGCGGGTGCTGATCTCGACGCTCGACAAGGACATGGCCCAGCTGGTCGACGGCTCGATCACGCTGATCAACACCATGAACAATACGGTGCTCGACCCGGCCGGCGTCAAGGCGAAGTTCGACGTCGCGCCGGAGCAGATCATCGACTACCTGGCGCTCGCCGGCGACACCTCGGACAACATTCCGGGTATCGAGAAGGTCGGACCGAAGACCGCCGCGAAGTTGCTCGGTGAGTACGGCTCGCTCGAGCAGCTCATCGCGCATGCGGCCGAGGTCGGCGGCAAGGTGGGGGAGAACCTGCGCGCCGGTCTTGAGACGCTGGAGCTCTCGCGCAAGCTCGCCACCATCCGCACCGACCTCGATCTGCCGCTCGCCCCCGAGGCGCTCGTGCCGGGCCCGGCCGACACCGCCCGACTGCGAGAGCTGTACTCGCGCTATGAGCTGCACTCCCTGCTGCGCCAGCTCGATGCCCCGCACGAGCCGCCCGCACAGAGCGCACCGGTGCCGGCACCGGCGGCCGCCGCCGCGCAGCCGGCGCATCCGCCGCGCGTGCCGCGGCACTACGACACCGTGCTCACCCGCGAGGCGCTCGAGCGGTGGCTCGAGAGGCTGCGCGCGGCTGAGCTGTTCGCCTTCGACACCGAGACCACGAGCCTGAACTACATGCAGGCCGAGATCGTCGGGGTGTCGTTCTGCGTCGAGCCGGGCGAGGCCGCCTACGTACCGCTGCGGCACGACTACGCGGGCGCGCCGGAGCAACTCGATCGTGGCGAGACGCTCGCAGCGCTGCAGCCGCTGCTGGAGGATCCAAACCGCGCCAAGCTCGGCCACCACCTGAAATACGACGCGCACGTGCTTGAGAACCACGGGATCCATCTGGCGGGCATGCGTTACGACACCATGCTCGAATCGTACGTCTGGGACAGCGTTGCAACCCGGCACGACATGGATTCGGCGGCGCGCAAGTACCTCGGCGTCGAGACCATCCACTACGAGGACGTTGCCGGCAAGGGAGCGAAGGCCATCCCCTTCGCTCAGGTGCCGATCGAGCGCGCCGGCGAATACGCCGCCGAGGACGCCGACGTGACGATGCAGCTGCATCGGAGCCTCTGGCCGAGGATCGCGGGCGTGCCGGCGCTCGAGCGGCTCTACGAGGACATCGAGCAGCCGCTGGTACCGGTGCTGCTGCGCATGGAGCGGCACGGCGTGCTCATCGACCGCGAGCTTCTGCGCGCACAGAGCGGCGAGCTCGGCGTGCGCCTCGCGCAGCTCATGCAGCGGGCCCATGCCGAGGCCGGCGCGCCGTTCAACATCGACTCGCCCAAGCAGCTGCAGCAGGTGCTGTTCGAGAAGCTCGGCCTGCCGGTGGTGCGCAAGACCCCGAAGGGCCAGCCGTCCACCGCCGAGGACGTGCTGGAGGAGCTCTCCGGCGCCTATCCGCTGCCGCGCACCGTGCTCGAATACCGCGCGCTCGCGAAGCTCAAATCGACCTACACGGAGAAGCTGCCGGAGCTGATCGACCCCGGCACCGGGCGGATCCACACCTCCTATCACCAGGCGGTCGCGCAGACCGGGCGGCTCTCCTCGACCGACCCGAACCTGCAGAACATCCCGATCCGCACGCCCGAGGGGCGGCGCATCCGTCAGGCGTTCATCGCGCCCCCGGGGCACGTGCTGCTCGCGGCGGACTACTCGCAGATCGAGCTGCGCATCATGGCGCACCTCTCGGGCGATGCAGGCCTGCTCGCGGCGTTTGCCGATGAGCGCGATGTGCACCAGGCGACTGCGGCGGAGGTGTTCGCGCAGACGCTGGAGGCGGTCACGCCCGAGCAGCGCCGGCTCGCCAAGACGATCAACTTCGGGCTGATCTACGGCATGTCCGCCTTTGGCCTCGCGCGAGAGCTCGGCATCGACCGCGCCGCCGCTCAGCGCTACGTCGAGCGCTACTTCGAGCGCTATCCGGGGGTCAAGCGCTTCATGGACGAGACGCGCGAGCGGGCCCGGGAGCACGGCTTCGTGGAGACGGTGTTCGGGCGGCGGCTCTATCTGCCGGACATCCGCTCCGGCAATCAGCAGGTCCGTCAGTACGCCGAACGCAGCGCCATCAATGCGCCCATGCAGGGCACCGCGGCGGACATCATCAAGCGGGCCATGATTTCGCTCGACGCCTGGTGCGGCCAGCACCAGGGGCGCGCGCGGCTGATCATGCAGGTGCACGATGAGCTGGTTCTCGAAGTGCCGCACGAGCACCTCGCGGAGGTGCGCGAGCAGGTGCGCAGGCGCATGAGCGAAGCGGCGGCGCTGCGGGTGCCGCTGCGCGTGGAGATCGGCGCCGGCGCGAACTGGGACGAGGCGCACTGAGCCGGCGCGGCGCGACGGCTCAGCCGCCCTGCAGCGCGATGCACAGGTACTTCAGTTCGGTGTACTCGAGGATGCCGTGCCGCGAGCCCTCCCGGCCGATGCCCGACTCCTTCACGCCGCCGAACGGTGCGACTTCGGTCGAGATAAGCCCGGTGTTCAGTCCCACCATGCCATATTCGAGCGCTTCGGCGAGGCGCCACGAGCGCGACAGGTCGCGGGTATAGAGGTATGCGGCGAGCCCGAACTCGGTGTCGTTCGCCATGCGGATCGCCTCCTGCTCGGTCTCGAAGCGGAACAGGGGCGCCACCGGCCCGAAAGTCTCCTCCCGGGCCAGGAGCATCTGCGGGGTGACGCCGGTCAGCACCGTCGGCTCGAAGAAATTGCCGCCGAGCGCATGGGGCTTGCCGCCGAGCACGATGTGCGCGCCTTTGTCCACGGCATCGGCCAGATGACGTTGCACCTTGGCGAGGGCACGCGCATCGATCAACGGTCCCTGATCGGTGGGGCCGGCGAGGCCATCGCCAACGCGCAGCCGAGCGGCCGCGGCGGTGAGCCTGCGCGCGAACTCCTCGTAGACCCCGCTTTGCACGAGCAGCCGGTTCGCGCACACGCAGGTCTGCCCGCTGTTGCGGTACTTGCTGGTGATCGCGCCGCTCACGGCCGCATCGAGGTCGGCATCGTCGAACACGATGAACGGCGCGTTGCCGCCGAGCTCGAGGGAGATCTTCTTCACCGTGCCCGCGCATTGCGCCATCAGCTGCTTGCCGACCGCAGTCGAGCCGGTGAAAGACAGCTTGCGCACCCGCGGATCGGTCGTCAGTTCCCTGCCGATCGCCGGCGCGTCGCTGCCGGTGACGATATTGAACACGCCGGGCGGGATGCCGGCGCGGGCGGCGAGCTCGGCGAGCGCCAGCGCCGAGAAGGGCGTCTGGATCGCCGGCTTGCACACGAACGTGCAGCCGGCCGCGAGCGCCGGCGCGGCCTTGCGCGTGATCATGGCCGCGGGGAAGTTCCACGGCGTGATGGCGGCGGCGACTCCCACCGGCTGGCGCAGCACCAGCAGGCGCTTGTCCCCCTGGTGCGGCGGGATAACTTCCCCGTAGAGGCGCTTGCCCTCCTCGGCGAACCACTCGATGAACGATGCCGCGTAGGCGATCTCCCCGCGCGCCTCGGCGAGCGGCTTGCCCTGCTCGGCCGTCATGAGCGTGGCCAGATCCTCCTGGTGCTCGCCCATCAGGGCGTGCCAGCGGCGCAGCAGCGCCGCGCGCTCGTGCGCGGTCCTGGCCGCCCAGCCGGGGAAAGCCCCGTGCGCCGCCTCAATGGCCCGGCGCGTTTCAGCTGCGCCGAGCTCCGGAACCGTGGCGAGCGTCGCGCCGGTGGCCGGATTGCGCACCGGCGCGACCCGGCCCCCGTCGGCATCGACCCACCGGCCGCCGATGTAGGCCTGCGTGCGCAGCAGATTCTGATCGCGCAGCTTCATGAGTCCTTCCTCCTTCCGCAGCCGATGCAGTCTCCCACGGTGGGGCGGGAGCGGCCAGCGCGGCCCATCCCGGCACGGAGCGAGCCTTGAGCGTGGCGGTATCCGCAGCGCGCCCCCGGATCGCAGATGAGCCCCGCGAGGATTCGTGCCCGGGCGCGGGAACTTTGCGACGCGGAGTGACTCCAATTCCCTGAGTGCTACGGCACTCCCCGCTTCCCTCCCTGAGCGGGTCAAGCCCGGTTCACACGAGACCTGTGCCGGGTTGGTCTGCCCCGGTGGCCCGCACGGCCATCGGGGTCTTTTAATCCATCCCCCCCGCCGTATCGGGCGACTCGAGCCAGGATGCAAGCGTGTGCTGCGCCTGCTCGAGGCCGACACCGCTGTGCGCCGAGAACAGCTGCACCGTGACCCGTTGGCCGAGCACCCCGGCTGCGGCCGAGAGCGCCTGGCGCGCCTCGTTGCGGGTCAGCTTGTCGCTCTTGGTCAGCAGCACGTGCACGCGCTGACGTTCGGTGGCCCACTCGATGAGCGCCAGGTCCCCCTCGCCGATGCCCCGCCGCGCATCCACGATCAGGAAGACGCCGCGCAACGAGGCACGCCGCCGCAGCGCCTCGATGAGCGCTGGCCAAGTGCGCCGCTCCCGCTCCGGGGCGCTCGCGTAGCCGTAGCCCGGCAGATCGACCAGGCGTGCCTGCTCCGAGAGGGCGAAAAAGTTCAGCAGCCGGGTGCGCCCTGGCGTCTTACTCGCGCGCGCCAGAGCACGCCGCGCCACGATCGCGTTGATGGCGCTCGACTTGCCGGCGTTCGAGCGGCCGGCAAACGCCACCTCGACACCCTGGTCGGCGGGGAACTGCGCGGGCGCGGCCGCACTGAGGAGAAAGCGCGCCTGGGGAAATCGGAGCATCCGCGTAGTGTACAATCCCGGGCTTTCGCACCATCGGTCGGAACCCCAAGAGAGCGCACCATGGCGAAAAGACTCTGGCTCCTGATCGTCCCCGCCCTCGTGGCACTGACTGCGGCCGGCATGGCCGCAGCCGCGGCCCACGCCGCGGCTGCCCCAGCCGGGACTGCTGCAGCGCCGCCCGCCGGCACCGCCGTAGCCCCACCCCCGGCAGGCTCGGCCGCGCCGAGCACCTCGAGCGGACCGCCGGCGGTGACGCCTGATCCGTACGTCGACGGCTCGGTGCAGGCCGGCGCGGCCAAAGCCAGCATGTGTTTCGCCTGCCACGGCCCCAACGGCAACAGCGTGAGCCCCGTCTTCCCGCGTCTAGCGGGACAGAACGCGGTGTACATCGTCGAGCAGCTGCACCTGTTCCGCGCCGGCATCCGCCAGAATCCCATGATGTCGGCCATGGCCTCGGGGCTCACGGACCAGGACATCGACAATCTGGCGGTGTATTTCGCTGCCCAGACCCCGACGGGTCTGCAAGCCGACCCG
>JAKAYU010000010.1 GCA_021809525.1 Pseudomonadota bacterium
CTGCACGGAGTGGGTGGAGGACGCCTTTCAGGGCAAGGAGCTGCTGCACGAGATCTACTCGCGGCTGCTCAACCCCACCTCCATCTGTCTGGCCAACCACATCGTCGATCTGGAGGCCGGCCCGGAGGCGGCCGACTACTTCGCGTGGAATTTCAACTCGGGCATGGCCGCCATCGACGCCACGCTCGCCAACCTCGTCGGCTACGAGGACATCGTGCTCGCCAGCCGCAACGTCTACGGCGGCACCTACCAGCTGCTGCACGACTGGTACGGCAAGCGCAGCAACCTCAGCGTCTCGGTGGAATGGTTCGACGGGGAGACGGGCGCGGCCTTCGCCGAGCGGCTGGCCGACATCGAGCGCCGCTATGGCGCGCGCCTGGCGCAGGGACGGCAGATCTACATCTACCTCGAATCCCCCTGCAATCCGCACGGCAACATCCTCGACGTCCCGGCCATCTGCCGCCTGGCGCACGCCAAGGGCCTCACCGTGATCTGCGATGCGACCGTCGGCACCCCGGTGCTGCAGCGTCTGCTGCAGCGCGCGGACCGCACGGAGCGGCCTGATTTCCTCATTCATTCCTACACGAAGGACATCTGCGGTTCGGGCAACACCACCGCCGGGGTGGTCATCGGACGCAGCGAGCGGATGTTCCTGCCCAAAGGACAGACGGTGCGCGCCACTGGCCACGACGGCCACGAGCGCGAATACCGTTGGGACGAGACCATGTTCTGGAACGTGTACTACGTCAAGGGCGCGTTCCTCGACGCCGACAAGGCGTTCGAGGTGCTGAGCGGCATGCGCACCATGGAGCTGCGCGTGCTGCACAAATGCATCAACACCATCGTACTCGCGCGCAGCCTCGCCCTGCACCCCATGATCAACGTGCACTGCTCGGCGGTGGAGCATCATCCCAACGGCGAGCTGCGCGAGCGGCTCATGACCCTCGGGCTGCCGGCGCCGCTGTTCACCATCGATTTTCAGGGCACCGCACGTCATCCGCTGCGTCTGGAAAAGGCGTGCCTGCAGCGGCTGCTCGATAGCCTGGAACCCGCTTTCGGGCTGCAGGTCACACTCGGACAGACCAACACCGTGGTGTTGTGCCCGGCCCTGACGAGTCACTCGGAGATGTCCGAGCAGGCCCTCGCGGCTGCGGGCATCACCCCGACCACGCTGCGCATATCGGTCGGCGACGAAGATCCTCGCTACCTGCTCGAGCACCTGCGCCGGGCCGCGCAACTCGCCGCCGGTGAGCAGGTGCCGGAGTTCGTCGCGGGCTTTCCCTCGCGCGCCCAGCTCAACGAGATCTACCAGCAGGTTTACACCGACGTGCACCGCCGGTGGATCGCGGCCCGCTGCGCGGACTGATGCATGCAGAGGGGGCGGCCGCGCCCGATGGCGCGCGCCGCCCGCGCAGCGCACCGGCTCGAACAACGCCAGCCGCACAGAGCCCCTCCCGAGCCGCGAATTCATCATCGCGGTGGTGCTCTTCATGCTCCCTGGGCCAGATGCGGCCGCTGTCAACGGGCCGGCCGCAAATCGTCTCAGGCCCACAAGCAGTCGACCTGATAAACGCATCGCCAGCTGGCTCCTCGGGTCCCCCAGGAAGGCCGCGAGCGGGCGGATGCGAGCGCCGCGGCGCGTACAGACGGAGGACGGAAGATGGGAAAAGAACTCCGCGCGTAGAGAATATACGGTACGGTCTCCGCGCTCGCATTCCTCGTCCTGGCCATATCGGCATTCCCGATCGCTCGACATAGAAACGTATTCGGTACGATCGACGTTCAACGCATCAACGTGGTGGAGCCCAACGGTACGCTGCGCATGGTCATTTCCGACCAGGCGCGCTTCCCTGGGGCCATCGTCCAGGGCAAACGGTACCCGTTCTACCGGCACACGGCGGGGATGCTCTTCTACAACAGTGAAGGCTCAGAGCATGGCGGGCTGATCTTTGGCGGGCGAAAGCATGCCAACGGCACCGTGTCGAGCGACGGACACCGCAGCTTCGATGGGTACGATCAGGATCAGACCTTCAGCCTCGAGGACGCCCAAGGCGCAACTGGGTAAACGACCCGCCTCGCATTCCTTGACGCACCGAAGTGACCCATCACCGATCCATTCAAACTGCCGCGTAGTCAGTGGCAGCATTTTCTCAAGACGCATCCCGCCTTCAAGGCGCGCTTGACGATGGAGAGAGCTGCGGACGGCGGTGTTTTCCTCGCACTGGAGGACAAACAGGGTCGCACACGGCTCGCGCTCAAGGTCGACTCACACGGCAACTCCGTGATTCAGCTGCTCGGTGCAAACGGAAAAGTCGTTGCCCAGCTGCCGCGCCGGCGGAAAGAAGCACATTCGCACGGCGTGTGCGGCACGGTGTGCGCCCCGGGCCAGACCGCGCCTGCGGCGCATCGCGCCGCCTCAGCCGCACCTGTCGCCTTTTGCCGTCAGTACTGGCGTTCGGACGCGCGATCGCGCTACGGTCTGCCAGAGGAGCCCGTCGGATCGCCCAAGGTGGTCTCATGAACCGAATGGTCTTGCCCGGCAGCGAGCGGGACCCGCTGCCGCAGGCGCGAGTGCTGCGAGCTGCCGCTGCCGATGAGCGGCTCGAAGTCACCCTCATCCTGCGCCCGAGCGCCCCGCAGCGCTGGCGCGAGCGCCTCGAGCGGCTCGGCCGGCTTGAGCGGCCCGCCCCCCTGACTCGCGAGCAGTTCGCCGAACTGCACGGGGCGAGCGATGCGGATCTGCGCGAGGTCGCGGCCTTTGCGGCCGCACACGGCCTGGCGGTCGTGCAGCAGCACGCTGCGCGCCGCACGGTCGTGCTCGCCGGCACGGTGGCCCAGATGAATGCGGCCTTCGGCGTGCAACTGTTCTGGTTCGAGCATCCGGACCTCACCTATCGCGGCGCGCGCGGCGCGGTGCAATTACCCGCGGCGCTGCTCGACATCGTGATCGCGGTGCTCGGTCTGGACAATCGGCCGCAGGCCCGTCCGCACCTGCGCATCCGCACCGCTCCGGCGCCCCGCCGCTCCCAGGCGTTGCCATCGCTGGCCGCCTCGTTCACCGCCGTCGAGCTGGCGGCGCTGTACGGTTTCCCGAGCGGCTCGGGCCAGGGCCAATGCATCGCGCTCATCGAGCTCGGCGGCGGCTACCGTCCGCGCGATCTGCGCACGTACTTCGATGGCCTCGGGCTGCCGATGCCCGAGGTCGCTGCGGTGTCGGTGGATCATGCCGCCAACGCCCCGACGGGCAATCCCAACAGCGCCGATGGCGAGGTGATGCTCGACATCGAAGTGGCGGGCGCAGTGGCCCCCGGGGCGACCCTTGTCGTGTACTTCGCCCCCAACACCGACGCCGGCTTCCTCGATGCCGTCACCACCGCCGTGCACGACACACAGTACCGGCCGACCGTCATATCGATCAGCTGGGGCGGACCGGAATCGACTTGGTCGGCACAGGCGCTGCGCGCGATGGACCAGGCGTTCGCCGCGGCCGCGGCGCTCGGTGTGACGATCTGTGTGGCCGCGGGCGACTCCGGCTCGACGGACGGGATCGCCGGCGCCAACCATGTGGACTTCCCGGCGTCGAGTCCGCACGCTCTTGCCTGCGGGGGAACGCGCCTGAAGGCCACGGCGAGCGCCATCATCAGCGAGACCGTCTGGAATGACGGGACTCCCGCGAACGGCGCTACGGGCGGCGGGGTCAGTACCTTCTTCCCACTGCCCGTCTGGCAGCAAGGCTTGCGTACCGTCGATGTACAAGGCCAGAGTCACGCGCTCATGCACCGCGGTGTACCCGATGTGGCCGCGGACGCCGATCCGCGCTCCGGTTATCAAGTCCTCGTGGATGGCGCCGCTGCGGTGTTCGGGGGGACGAGCGCCGTGGCGCCGCTGTGGGCCGGGCTGATCGCTCGCATCAACGCCGCCGACGGTACGCTCGCCGGGCTGATCAGTCCGCTGCTCTACGCGCATCCCTCGGCGCTGCGCGACATTACCCGAGGCAACAACGGCGGATTCCGCGCCACCCGCGGCTGGGATGCCTGCACGGGCCTCGGCACTCCGGACGGGACCCGCCTCGCTGTGCTGCCGGGCTTGTGAGGTGCGGGGCCCGCTCAGATCTGCGCGTGCCCCTCGAGGTAGAAGACGCAGGTGCCTTCGAGCTCGACGCGTGTGCCGCGCACACGACACGTCAGTTCTCCGCCGCGCCGTGAGGCCTGGAAGGCGCGCAGTTGCGTCTTGCCCAGACGCTCGCCCCAATAGGGTGCGAGCGCGCAATGCGCGCTGCCGGTCACCGGATCCTCCGCCACCCCGCGCGCCGGAGTGAAATAACGGCTGACACAGTCGTACTCGCCGCTGCCGCGTGCCGTGACGATCACGCCCTGGCGGTCCAGCTCGGCAATGGCCGCGATGTCCGGCCTGAGCGTGCGGACGGTCTGCTCGCTATCGAGCACGACCAGGTAATTGATGGCATCGGCACGCACTTCCTGCGGCCTCGCGCCGAGCGCCCGCACGAGCGCATCCGAGGCGCCCGACGGTACGGTGGGCCGGACAGGGAAATCCATCACGTAGCCGTCGGCCGCGCGACGGACGTGCAGCGCTCCGCTCGCGGTGTGAAACGTGACGGCTGTGGCGCCCGGCTCGAGCCTCTCGAGCACCACGGCAGCGCTGGCCAGCGTCGCGTGCCCGCACAGCGGCACCTCGACCGCCGGCGTGAACCAGCGCAGCCGGTACGTTCCGTTGCCCCCTACGAGGAATGCCGTCTCCGAAAGGTTGTTTTCGGCGGCGAGTGCCTGCAGCACCGCGTCGGACGGAAAGGACTCGAGCGGCATCACGGCGGCGGGATTGCCGCTGAAGCGCTGCCGGGTGAAGGCGTCAACCTGAAAAATTCGCGTACGCATCGCGCGACTCCCTCATTGGGCCGGTGCGTCCGCCTCGAGCCGCGCGACGGTCGACTCGATCCACGCCTGCACCTGTTGGTTGACCTCGCGCGGATCGCGCCCGGCGGCACTCACCGGCGGCCCGATCACCACCCGGATGGTGCCGCTGCGCTTGCGCCAGCCGCGCCGCGGCCAGAAACGGCCCGCGTCGTGCGCCACCGGCACCAGCAGCTTGCCGGTCTGCGCGGCGAGCAGCACGCCGCTCACTCCGTAGCGGCGGGTCTGGCCGGGCGGCATGCGCGTGCCCTCGGGGAAGATGATCACCCAATCCCCCTCCGCCAGGCGCTCCTGGCCCTGCGCGACGACCTGACTGACGGCTGAATGGCCCGACTTGCGGTCGATGGCAATGGCATGCATCTGACGGATGCCCCAGCCGACGGCCGGGACCCAGGTCAGCTCGCGCTTCAGGACCCACACCTGCCGCGGGAAGACGAGCGCCATCGCGATGGTCTCCCACGAGGAGGAGTGCTTCCACAGCGCAATGTGATTGCCTGCGGGCAGGTTCTCGAGCCCCTCGATCCGGTAGTCGAGCCGGCACGTCCACCTCAGGACCGCCAGCAGCACCCGCGACCAGACGCGCACCAGCGCGAAGCGGCGCGGAAACGGCAGGAGGGAGCAGGCAACGACGAAGAAGATCGAGTAGAAGAACGTCCACAGGAACAGGAAGACCGTGAAGAGGAGCGATCCGAGCAGCTGCATGGCAGTGCCTCAGCCGGGCAGCCGCGAGAGGTCCGCGACCCCCGCGAACAGTGCGCGCATCTCGCGCAGCAGCGCCAGGCGGTTGCCGCGCAGCTGCGGATCCTCATCCATGACCATCACCTCCTCGAAGAACGCATCGACCGCCTGCCTGAGGCCGGCGAGTTCCGTCAGCGCGCCCGCGTAGTCGCCGCGCGCGATGGCGGATGTCACCGTGGCACTGAGCGGGCGCAGCGCATCGAACAGCCGCTGCTCGGCCGGCAGGCGCAGCAGTGCGGGATCGACCGCCGCCGTCGGCACCTGCCCGGCCTTCTTCAGGATGTTGGCCACACGCTTGTTCGCCGCCGTCAGGCTCACCGCCTCCGGCAGCGCCAGGAACGCCCCGAGCGCGGCGAGCCGCGCGTCGAGCTCCAGCGGCGAGCGCGGCCGCGTCGAGAGCACCGCCTCGAACATCTCCGGGGTGACGGGGCGGGCATTGCCGGGTGCGCGCGGCTCGCCTTCCAGGTAGTACGCGCGCAGCCGTTCGAACACGTAGTCGTACAGTTCGTCGGCCGACTGGGGTGTCGC
This sequence comes from Pseudomonadota bacterium, assembly GCA_021809525.1. GTDB lineage: Bacteria > Pseudomonadota > Gammaproteobacteria > Steroidobacterales > Steroidobacteraceae > 13-2-20CM-66-19. Next base: position 6,195 of record JAKAYU010000010.1, read on the forward strand.
GGGCACCGGCTTGCCGGCGGCGAGCGCGATGCGGTCGATGTCCGCGCGCGCCAGACGCGCCGCCTGCTCCAACACCGCGGCGAGGTCCACCTTCAGGCGCTTCTCGAGCAGGATACGGGTGAGGCCGATGGCCGCGCGCCGCAGCCCGAACGGGTCCTTGGTGCCGGAGGGCCTCTCGCCGATCGCGAAGATCCCGGCGAGGGTGTCAAGCTTGTCGGCGATCGCCAGCAGCGTGCCGGTGCCGGTGAACGGCAGCGCATCGCCTGCGGCGCGCGGCAGGTACTGCTCGCCGAGCGCGGCTGCGACTTCGCGGTCCTCGCCGTCCGCGGCGGCGTAGTGCGCGCCCATGATGCCTTGCAGCTCCGGGAACTCCCCGACCATGGCGGTGAGCAAATCGCACTTGCAGAGCAGCGCGGCCCGCTCGAGCAGCGCGGTCGGCTCACCGAGCGCGGTGGCCATCTGCACGGCGAGCGCGCGAATGCGCCGGGTTCGATCGCCGAGCGTGCCGAGTCTGGCCTGGAACGTCACGCCGTCGAGCGCCTCGATCCGTTGGGCGAGCGGGATCTTGCGGTCCTGATCCCAGAAAAACGCTGCATCGGCGAGGCGCGGCCGCACCACGCGCTCGTTGCCCCCGATCACCTTCGCCGGCTCGCGGCTCTCGATGTTGGCGACCGCGACGAAACACGGCAGGAGCGCGCCGTCGGCGCCCTCGAGCGGGAAGTACCGCTGGTGATCCTGCAGCGTCGAGATCAGCACCTCGCGCGGCAGATCGAGGAAGCGTGCTTCGAAGCGCCCCGTGAGCGGCACCGGCCATTCCACCAGCGCGGTCACCTCATCGAGCAGCGCCTCGCTGAGCAGCGCCCGGCCGCCGAGCGCGGCGGCCGCCGTGCTGACCCCTGCGCGGATGCGCTCGCGCCGCGCGGCGAAGTCCGCCACGACATGGCCGCGCTCCCCGAGGATGCGCTCATACGCGCCGGGGCTCGTGAGCCGCAGCGGTTTCGGCGCATGAAAGCGGTGGCCCCAGGTCAGATTGCCGGCCGGTGTCTCGAGCAGCGTCGTCGGCACGACGTCCCGGCCGTACAGCATCACGAGCCAGTGCACGGGGCGCACGAACTGCGCCTCGCTCGCGCCCCAGCGCATGCGGCGCGCAATGGGCAGCGCATCGAGCGCGCTCTGCACGATGCCGGGCAGGAGCTCGACGGTGGCCGCACCGGCCTTCACGCCGGTGTAGTAGAGGAACTCCCCTTTGGCATCCTTGCGCCGCTCGAGCGACTCGATGCTCGCGGCGCAGCTCGCCGCGAACGCCTGTGCGGCGCGCGTCGGCGCGCCGCCGGCATCGAATGCCGCGCCGAGCGGCGGACCGCGGCGCTCCAGGCGCTGCTCGGGCTGGCGCGCCGCGAGCCGTCTGACCCGAACCGCCAGTCGCCGCGGTGTGGCGAAGGACTCGAGTGCGCCGTGCGCCAGCGCCGCCTTCGCTAGAGCGGACTCGATGCCGGCCGCGAACGCCAGCTCCAGTTGCCGCAGCGTCTTCGGCGGCAGCTCCTCGGTGCCGATCTCCACCAGGAAGTCGCGCTTCTCCATGCTCATGCTCCCACCGCTGTGCTCTGCAGCATGGGAAAGCCAAGCGCCTGTCGTGTTTCGAAGTATGCGCGGGCCACCGCGCTCGCCAGCGTGCGCATGCGCAGGATGTAGCGCTGCCGCTCCGTGACCGAAATGGCGCGCCGGGCATCGAGCAGATTGAAGGTGTGGGAGGCCTTGAGCACCTGCTCGTATGCCGGCAGCGGCAGTCCGTCGGCGAGCAGCCCCTGACAAGCGCGCTCGTGATCCTCGAAATGCCGCAGCAGCGTCGGCACGTCGGCCCGCTCGAAGTTGTACCGGGACTGCTCGACCTCGTTCTGGTGGAACACGTCCCCGTAAGTGACCCGGCCGCGCGCACCGTCGGTCCACACGATGTCATACAGGCTCTCCACGCCCTGCAGATACATCGCCAGGCGCTCCAGCCCATAGGTGATCTCGCCGGTGACCGGCCGGCAGTCGAGCCCGCCGACCTGTTGGAAGTAGGTGAACTGGGTAATCTCCATGCCGTTCAGCCAGACTTCCCAGCCGAGTCCCCATGCGCCGAGACTCGGGGATTCCCAGTTGTCCTCCACGAAGCGCACGTCGTGCACCAGCGGATCGAGTCCGAGCGCGCGCAGGCTCCCCAGATACTGCTCGATCAGATCGGGCGGGGAGGGTTTGATGATGACCTGGAACTGATAGTAGTGCTGCAGCCGGAAGGGGTTCTCCCCGTAGCGCCCGTCGGTCGGACGGCGCGAAGGCTGGGCGTAGGCGGCGCTCCAGGGCTCCGGGCCGATCGAGCGCAGGAAGGTGGCCGTATGAAAGGTGCCCGCGCCGACCTCCATGTCGTAGGGCTGCAGGACGATGCAGCCGCGCTCGGACCAGTAGCGCTGCAGCGCGAAGATGAGCTCCTGGAAGGTGCGGGGCGCGGGCGGGATTTTCATGACGATGCCGAGTGAGCAAAACAGCCGCCGAGTATAGCGAAGCCCCGCCGGGCGGGAACGGCGCACCAAAACAGGGCCGTGCCCGGTCGAGCCGAGGATGGCCGGGCCAAACGGGCGCATCGTCTGCACTGTTTTAGTGCTATCATCCGGCTGCGCGCCCTTTTTTAGTGCAATTTCGCGTGAAGTCGCGGCTAACCGATTGATCTGCAAAGGGCGTCGGCCTGGCACGCCGCCTGCACTATCCGACTGCTCCGCCACGCGACTCACCAGCGGATGAACGTCGAGCGACCGGCAGGCCCTTCGGGATCGACCCGATGTGGCGGCAGCTCGGGCTGTCCCGATGAGGCGGGCGCTACCCCTTTTCCTCCGGAGGCGATATGACACCGAGCGATGTACTGAAGTTGATCAAAGAGAAAGACGTCAAGTTCGCGGACCTCAGGTTCACCGACACCCGGGGCAAGGAGCAGCATGTCACCATTCCGGCGCGGCTGGTCGATGAGGACCTGTTCCGCGATGGCAAGATGTTCGACGGCTCCTCCATCGCCGGCTGGAAGGGCATCAACGAGTCGGACATGATTCTCATGCCCGAGGCCAACACCGCGGTGCTCGACCCGTTCTTCGAGGAGACCACCGTCAATCTGCGCTGCGACGTCATCGAGCCGGCCACCATGCAGGGCTACGAGCGCGACCCGCGCTCGCTCGCCAAGCGCGCCGAGGCGTATCTGAAGTCGACCGGCATCGCCGATCAGGCGACCTTCGGGCCCGAGAACGAGTTTTTCATTTTCGACAGCGTGCGCTTCGGCAACGAGATGCGCGGCGCCTTCTACGCCATCGACTCCGTGCAGGGTGCGTGGAGCTCCGGCACCGAGTTCGCCGAAGGCAACACCGGGCACCGCCCGGGAGTCAAGGGCGGGTACTTCCCGGTGCCGCCGGTCGACGCCTACCAGGACATCCGCTCGGCGATGTGTCTGGCCTGCGAGGAGCTCGGACTGAAGGTGGAAGTGCACCACCACGAGGTGGCCACCGGCGGACAGGGCGAAATCGGCATCGGCGCCGGCACCCTGGTGCAGAAGGCCGATCAGGTGCAGCTGTTGAAATACGCCGTGCTGAACGTCGCGCAGCGCTACGGCAAGACCGCGACCTTCATGCCCAAACCGCTGGTCGGCGACAACGGCAGCGGCATGCACGTGCATCAGTCGCTGCAGAAGGACGGCAAGGCGCTGTTCGCCGGCGACAAGTACGGCGGGCTCTCGGAGCTCGCGCTGTATTACATCGGCGGCATCATCAAGCACGCCAAGGCGCTCAACGCCTTCACGAACGCCGGCACCAACAGCTACAAGCGCCTCGTGCCGGGCTTCGAGGCGCCGGTGATGCTCGCCTACTCGGCGCGCAACCGCTCCGCCTCGATCCGCATCCCCTGGGTCTCCAGCCCCAAGGCTCGCCGCATCGAGGTGCGCTTCCCGGACTCGACCGCCAACCCGTACTTCGCGTTCACGGCGATGATGCTGGCCGGGCTCGACGGTATCCAGAACAAGATCCACCCGGGTGATCCGGCCGACAAGGACCTCTACGATCTCGAGCCCGAGGAGGCCCAGCACATTCCCACCGTGTGCCACTCCCTGGACATGGCCCTCGAGCACCTCGACAAGGACCGGGAGTTCCTGACGCGCGGCGGAGTGTTCAGCAACGACGTGATCGATGCCTACATCAAGCTGAAGATGCAGGAAGTCACCCGCTTCCGCATGGCCACGCATCCGGTGGAGCTGGAGCTGTACTACAGCTGCTGAGCACCCGTGAGCGCGCCGCTGTCTTGCCGCGCCGAGGCCGCTCCCGTGACGGGAGTGTGCCCCGGCGCGGGACAGAGTCTCACCAGCGTCGCCGCCGGGCGACACTCGGGCGCGCTTTTGTGCTCGGCGCGCCAAGGCGATATGCTCGCTGTCCATGAGCGCCTCCCGCTGGATCCTTCGGACGGCCATGGCCGCAGTGCTGTGCGCGGGGCTGTCCGCCGCAGTCTGGGCCGGCAATGGCGACGGTGCCACGGTGTACAAATGGGTCGACGCCCATGGCGTCATCCACTACAGCGACCGGCCGCACCCGAACGCCACGAAGCTGACCATCCAGGGCGCACAGGCCTATGCGCCGCCGCCTCCGCTTCCGTCCGACCTCAGCGCCGCGCCGCCGCCGGCTGCTGCGCGGCCCGCGCGCGCCTACAACAGCTGCCGCATCGCCCAGCCGCGCAATCAGCAGATGCTGATGAACGTGCATCACGCCACCGCCATCGTGCGCACCGACCCACCCCTGTTGCCGGGCAACCGCATCCAGCTGTTCGTCGACGGGCGGCGCATGCCGGGCGAGGGGCCGGCGTTCACGTTTCCGGTCTACCGCGGTCAGCACTCGGTTTCGGCGGTGGTGGTCAACGGCTTCGGGCAGATCCTCTGCGAGACCTCGACGGTGACGTTCTACGTGCACCAGCCGTCGATCCAGAATCCGCACAACCCCGTTCATCCGCACTGATCCGCCGCGCCCCGCGCCGGTCCGGCCGGCAGCCCGGAGCGTTCCGTGGCCGTTGAGCACGGTTCGCCCTCGGCGCTCGCGCACTTCGATCCGGCCGGCCTGTTCGATGCGCTCTCGACCGGTATCATCGTCCTCGATGCGCAGCTGTGCGCGATCTACGCGAACGTGGCCGCGCAGGATCTGCTCGCCTTCAGCCTGAACCAGGCGCGCGGCCGGCCGTTCACCGACTTCCTGTACGACAGCAACGGACTGCGCGCGCTGCTCACGCGAGCGCTCGCCACCGGCGAGGGCATTGCCGACCGCGAGTTCACCGTGCGGCCGGCCGCCGCGCCGCGCGAGCCGCGCACGCTCGATGTCACCATCACGCAGCTCGAACAACAGATCACCGGCACCCACCTGCTGCTCGAGCTCGCCGATGCCACGCAGCGCCAGCGCATCACCCGCGAGAATGACCTGCTCGCCCGCCTCGAGGGCAGCCGCATGATGATTCGTCAGCTCGCCCACGAGATCAAAAATCCACTCGGCGGGCTGCGCGGCGCGGCGCAGCTGCTCGAGCGCGAGCTGCCGCAAGCGCAGCTGCGCGAGTACACGCAGGTGATCATCGGCGAGGCGGACCGGCTGGCCACGCTCGTCGATTCGATTGCAGGGCCCGCGCGGGCGCCGGAGAAATCGCTGCTCAACGTGCACGAGATCTGCGAACACGTGTACCGACTGCTGCGCGCCGAAGCCACCGCCGATGTGCTCATCGAGCGCGACTACGACCCGAGCCTGCCGTCCGGGACACTCGACCGTCATCAGCTCATCCAGGCCCTGCTCAACGTCGCGCGCAATGCCCTGCAGGCGCTCGGTGGCCGCGGGCGCATCGTGCTGCGCACGCGTGCGCTGTCCAACGTACACATCGGCTCCGTCCGCCACCGGCTCGCCGCGAGCGTGCAGGTGCAGGACGACGGCCCCGGCGTGCCGCCGCAGCTGCACACGAGCCTGTTTTATCCGCTGGTGACCGGCCGCCCCGACGGCACGGGCCTGGGGCTTGCCGTCGCGCAGGAACTCGTGAGCCGCAACGGCGGCCTGATCGAATTCGACAGCGAGCCGGGCCGCACGGTGTTCACGCTGTTGCTGCCGCTCGGAGAAGACGCATGAACGAGGCGCTGCGCGTATGGGTGATCGACGACGATGCCTCGATCCGCTGGGTGCTCGAGCGCGCGCTGCGCAACGCCGGGCTCGTGGCGCGCGCTTTCGACTCCGCCGAGCCGGCGCTCGAAGCGCTGCGCCGCGATGCGCCCGACGTGCTGATGACCGACATCCGCATGCCGGGCCGCTCCGGGCTCGATCTGCTGCGGCGCCTGCGCGAGACCCGGCCGCTGCTGCCGGTCATCGTCATGACTGCCCATTCCGATCTCGGCAGCGCAGTGTCCGCCTACCAGAGCGGCGCCTTCGAGTATCTGCCCAAGCCCTTCGACATCGATCAGGCCGTGGCGCTGGTGCGGCGCGCGGCGCGTGTGCAGCCGCCGGCGGCCGCGGACGGCGCCGCCGAGGCGCGTATTCCGGAGCTGCTCGGCACGGCGCCGGCCATGCAACAGGTGTTCCGCGGCATCGGCCGGCTGTCGCGCTCGAGCGTGACGGTGTTGATCACCGGGGAGTCCGGCACCGGCAAGGAACTCGTGGCGCGCGCGCTGCACGAGCACAGTCCGCGCACGGGACGCCCGTTCATCGCGCTCAACACCGCAGCGATTCCGGGCGATCTGCTCGAGTCGGAGCTGTTCGGCCACGAGCGCGGCGCATTCACCGGCGCGGAGGCGCAGCGGCGCGGACGGTTCGAGCAGGCCGATGGCGGCACGCTGTTCCTCGATGAGATCGGCGACATGTCGCTGCCGCTGCAGACACGCCTGCTGCGGGTGCTGGCCGAAGGGGAGTTCTACCGTGTCGGCGGTCAGACGGCGATCCGCGTGGACGTGCGCGTCATCGCCGCCACGCACCAGAACCTTCACGAACGGGTGGCGCAGGGGCTGTTCCGCGAGGACCTGTATCACCGTCTGAACGTCATCCGCCTGGCGCTGCCGCCGCTGCGCGAGCGGGCCGAGGACGTTCCGCTGCTGCTGCGGCATTATCTGCGCACGGCGGCGCGTGACCTCGGCGTCGAGCCGAAAACGCTCGCCCCCGAGGCCGAGCGCCGCCTCGCCGCGTACCGCTGGCCGGGCAACGTGCGAGAGCTGGTCAACGTCTGCCGCCGGCTGTCGGTGCTTGCCCCGGGCCGCGAGATCGGGTCCGAAGATCTGCCGGCGGAAATCGGCGCAGGCGGCGCGGCCGAGGCGACCGCTGACTGGCAGAGCGCGCTCGCGGACTGGGCCGCGCGTCAGGCCGCAAGCGGCGAGGGCGCCCTGCTCGATCTGGCGCTGCCGCAGTTCGAGCGGATCCTGATCCGCGCGGCGCTGAAGCGCACGCAGGGCCACCGCCAGGAAGCCGCGCGGCTGCTGGGTTGGGGGCGCAACACCCTGACACGCAAGCTGAAGGAGCTGGCGCTCGCGATTCCCGAATCCGGCGCGGATGCGCCCGAGGCGAGCGGATCGTAGCGCCGCTGCGCCCCGTGTGGCCCGGCGGGCCTGGCGCCTCAGACGTGCAGCGTACCGGTGAGTTCCCCGACGTTCGCGAAGCCATGCTCGTGCAGGTACGCGGCGATGCCCGCGTTGATCCGTTTGCACACCATCGGGTCGTAGAACAGCGCCGTGCCGACGCCGATCGCACTCGCCCCGGCAATGAGAAACTCGATCGCGTCGGTGGCTGTCGTGATGCCGCCCTGGCCGATGATCGGGATGCCGTGCCTGCGCGCCACGTCGTAGACCTGGTGCACCTTCAGCAGCGCGATGGGCTTGATCGCAGGTCCCGAGAGCCCCCCCTGGATGTTGCCGATCACCGGGCGGCGGGTGCGCGCGTCGATGGCCATGCCCATCATCGTGTTGATCACCGCCAGCGCGTCCGTCCCCGCCTCGATACAGCGACGGGCGTTCTCGCGGATGTCGGTCTGATTGGGCGAGAGCTTGGTGATGAGCGGCTTGCCGGTCACGCGCCGGCATGCCTCGACCACCTGCGCGGACATGTCCGGATAATTGCCGAAGGCGACCCCGCCCTCCTTGACGTTCGGGCAGGAGATGTTGATTTCGATCGCATCGATCGGCGACTGATCGAACAGGCGCGTAACTTCAGCGTACTCCTCGACCGTCGAGCCCGACACGTTCGCGATGAAGCGCGTCTCGGTGAAATCCAGCTGCGGCAGGATCCGCGCGATGACCTGCTCGGCGCCCGGGTTCTGCAGGCCGATCGCGTTCAGCATGCCCGCGGGGGTCTCGCACACCCGGTGCGCCGGATTGCCGAGCCGCGGGGCGAGCGTGGTGCCCTTGAGCACCACCGCGCCAGCGTCGCGATTGGAAAAGCCCTCGATGCGGGTGTACTCCTCGCCGAAGCCTACGCACCCGGACAGCAGCACGATGGGCGAGGCGAAATGCAGGCCGCAGAATTTCAGTTTCAGCGCGTCGGACGGACCAGTCGATGTCTGGGTCATTGCGATATCAGAAGTGACACCCGGCGCGCGCCCCGGGAGGGCCGTGCATTATCGCATCCCGGGCGCGTCCCCACGATCTCACTGGCGGTGGATGTGGATCTGGATGCGGCCCTTCGGCCCGATCAGCCAGGAGGCCAACCAACCGGCCATCCAGACGATGAGCGCCGCCTGAAAGGCGGTCCAGAACCCGCCCGTGAGGTGAAACCCCGGCAGCATCCACGCCACGAGCGCAAGCATCGCGGCATTGACCACCAGCAGGAACACGCCCAGCGTGAGCAGCGTCAACGGCAGCGTCAGCAGGATGACCACGGGTCGGACGATGGCATTGACGACCCCGAGGAGCAATCCCGCCAGCACCAGCGTGCCGGCGTTGTCGATGCGGATGCCGGGCACCCAGCGCGTCGCCAGCCACAGCCCAAGCGCGGTCACCACCGCGCGCAGCACAAATGCCGTCACAGGCCCTCCATCGGATCGGAAGACTCCAGCAGCGCCTTCAGCCGCACGAGCGCGGCCTGCCAGCCCGTGCGCTGGCGCAGGTAGGGGATGTCCCATTCCGGATCGGCGGGAACTCCGGAGCCGAGCAAGCGCACAATGGTGCCCGAGCGCGAGGACTCCAGGATGAAGTCATCGACCAGGGCGCTCTCGGCCGGCGGCAGCGCGGCCGAGGGCAGATAGATCAACCGCAGCCGCTTGCCCGGCACGAACACATCGATGCAGGCCTCCAGTTCGGTGACACGGTCGACGCGCGCCCGGAACAGGCCGCCCGGACGGGGGTTGATGGACGCATCGGGCGAGCACCATTGCGCGAGCAGCCGGGAATCGGTGAGCGCCGCCCAGACCGGGGTGAGGCCGGTGCGCAGGTCGAGCCGATGGGCATAGCCCCGGGTCTTCTCCATGCGCGCCATTGTGCCATCGACCCGCCGCCTCTGCAGAGTGTCCCGGCCGCGCCGAACGCCGAGCGGCCAAGCGAGCGAATCGGCAGAATAATCGACACGCCCGCGCTCGAGCGGGTCCCGACCGTGCTCCCTACACTGCCTCCGGAGGCTTCGATGGCGCTCGTCAATCTGGTGATCGTGATGGCTCTGCTGCAGTTTTTTGCGTTCGGCGCGGCCGTGGGCAAAGCGCGCGGCACCTACCGCGTGGCCGCCCCGGCGACCACGGGCCATGAGATGTTCGAGCGCTACTATCGGGTGCAGATGAACACGCTCGAGCTGCTGGTGATGTTGCTTCCTGCGCTGTGGCTGTTCGCGTACTATCTGAGCCCGGCCACCGCCGCGGGTCTCGGCGTGCTGTACCTGATCGGTCGGCTGGTCTATTTCGTGTCCTACGTGAAGGATCCGAAGACCCGCTCGCTCGGATTTGCGCTCTCGAGCGGCCCGATCCTGCTGCTGATGCTCGGCGCGCTGTACGGGGCAGCGCGTGTGGCCTGGCACGCGTACTGAGCGGCGCCGGTCAGTCCGTTTCGGACTTGATGGGCCGGGTCATCAGCTCGCGCACGGCCTCCCGGGGCGCAACCGCCTCGTAGAGCACCCGGTAGACCGCTTCGCTGAGCGGCATCTCGACGCCGTGCCGCGCTGCCACGGTGTGCAGCGCGCGCGCGGCCGGATAGCCTTCGACTACCTGTCCGATCGCCGCCAGCGCCTCGGCCGGCGTGCGGCCGGCGGCGAGCTGTAGCCCGAAGCGCCGGTTGCGCGACTGATCGTCGGTGCAGGTCAGCACCAGGTCGCCGAGACCCGCGAGGCCCATGAATGTCTCGCGCCGTGCCCCAAGCGCCACGCCGAGGCGCATCATCTCGGCCAGTCCGCGCGTGATCAGCGCGACGCGGGTGTTCGCGCCGAAGCCCAGGCCGTCGGACAGCCCGGCGCCGACCGCGAGCACGTTCTTCACGGCTCCGCCGACTTCCACGCCCACGATGTCGGTGGAGGTATAGGCACGGAAATTCTCCGCCGACAGATCCTGCGCCAGCGCGGTGGCGAAGGCCGCATCCGTGGAGGCTATCGTCATGGCCGTCGGCAGCCCCGAGCCCACTTCGCGCGCGAACGTCGGACCGGAGAGCACCGCCACGGAGCGCCCGGGCCCGAGCACCTCGCGTGCCACCTGGTGCGGCAGCAGCCCCGAGGACAGCTCGAAGCCCTTGGTGGCCCAGGCGAGCTGGGTCTCGGGGGCGAGCAGCGGGGCGATCTCGATCAGCAACGCCCGAAACGCATGACTCGGCACCGCGATCAGCAGGTCGCGCGCGCCCTCGAGGGCAGCCTTCAGGTCCGGCTGCACCTGCAGCGCCTCGGGAAACGGGCGAGCGGAGGGAAGATAGCGCTCGTTGCGCCGCGTTCGGGCCATGAGCGCCATCTGCGCGCGGTCGCGGCCCCACAGCCGCGTGGGACGGCCGCTGCGCGCGAACTGCACGGCGAGCGCTGTCCCCCAGGAGCCCGCGCCCAGCACGGCCACCGGCCGGTCGGTCCCGGATGCGGTGCTCATGGGCGGGCGCGGGCGGACGGGCTCAGTTGGCCTGCTGACTGGCCGGCATGCCCTGGGCGTTCTGGTTCGCCGCGTACAGGGCATCGAAGTTCACCGGCGGCAGCAGCAGCTGCGGGAAGCCGCCCTGCGTGATCAGGTGCGAGACCTGGGCGCGCGCGTACGGGAACAGCACGCCGGGGCAGATCGCGCCGATGGCGCGCTTGGTGTCCTCCTCGGAGAGGTTGCGCAGCATGAACACGCCGGCCTGCTTGACCTCGACCAGGAACGCCGTCGCCTCGCCCTGCTTGGCCGACACGGTCACCGTCAGCACCACTTCCTGCACCTCCGGCGCGAGCGCCGTGACCGCGGTCTGCAGGTCGAGATTGATCTGCGGGTTCCAGTTGCCGTCGCCGCGCGGACCGTTCGGGGCCTCGTACGAGCAGTCCTTCAGATAGACGTGCTGCAGCTGCAGGATCGGGCCGTTGGCCTCTTCGGGTGCCGGCGCGGTGCCGGCGGCTTCATTCGCCATGATTCAGACTCCAGTTTGCAAAAGTTTGTCGAGGCCGCCGCGGGCATCGAGCGCGTAAAGATCGTCACAACCGCCGACGTGCGTCTCGCCGACGAAAATCTGCGGCACGGTGTGCCGCCCGCTGCGTGCCGTCATCTCGGCGCGCGCCTGTGGGAACTGGTCCACGTCGATTTCCTGGAACGCAATGCCTTTGCGCTCGAGCAGCTGCCGCGCGCGCGCGCAATAGGGGCACCAGCCGGTGGCGTACATGAGCACCTTCGGTGCACTCATGCATTGCTCCCCGCGCCTTTCTCCACCGGCAGCTGCTCGGCGCGCCACGCTGAGATGCCCCCGCGAAGGTTCGTCGCCTGCTCGAAGCCCTGGGCGCGCAGCTGGCGGACCGCGGCGGCGGCGAGCGAGCCGCTGTTACAGTACACGATAATCGGCTTGTGCTTGTGCTTCTTCAGCAGCTCTTCGGCCTGCAGGATCTGCCCGCCGTCCATGCGGCGCGCGCCGGTGAGGTGGCCGGCCGCATACTGCTCCGCGGAGCGCAGATCGACGGTGAGCGCGCCGCGGTTCATCAGCTGAATGGCCTGCTGCGGGGAGACGGAGGCGAAACTCTCCGTGCGGGCGCGGATCTCAACCAGGAGCGCGAGCAGCGCGACGACCGCGGTCGCCACAACGAGCCAGGGATGGAGGTGAATGTATTGAGAAAGATGGTCCGTGAACACAGGGGTGCCAGAAGATCGTATCGGCCGCCAAAAGGTCGCGCATTATAGCGCCCCTATGCATTCCGGCATGACCCGAAGACCTGCGGCGCCCGCCGCGCGGATTTTCCTGGTTGCGCTGGCGCTGGCGCTCGCCCCGGCGGGCCCGGTTCAGGCCCGGATTGCCCCCCAGATCGCCGCCCGCCGCGCCCAGGCGCGCCTGCATGCGGTGCAGGTCCAGATCGCGCGCGTCGCGCGGCAGGTCGAGCAGTCACGGATCGAGCAGAGCCGCCTCACTCAGGCGCTGCGCACGACGGAGCAGTCCGCCGGCGCCGCCCGTGCGGCCCTCGCCTCCATCCGCCGCCAGCGCGCCGCGCTCGCCGCGCGCCGCACGCGTCTCGCGGCCCGCCGGCGGCGGCGCCAGGCGGACCTCGATCGCACCCGGCGGCTGCTTGCCGGGGAGCTGCGCGCCGCCTACCTCATCGGGCAGCAGGGCCCTGTGAGGCTGCTGCTCGAGCAGGGCGGACCGAGCCGGATGCAGCGCATGTTCGCCTATTACAGCTACTTCGGCCGCCAGCGCGCCCGGGTCATCGGCGACATCGAGGCCGATCTGCAGCACATCGCGCAGCTTGACAGGCAGATGCAGGCCTCCGACGCGCAGCTCGCCGGGCTCGAGCAGCAGCGCCAGAGACAGCTCACCGCGCTCGAGCACGCCACGCTCGAGCGCCGGCAGGTGCTGGCGAGCATCGCGGCACGCACCCGCACCCGCGCCGAGCGCCTGCTGCGCCTGCGCCGAGAGCAGCAGGGCCTGCAGACGCTGATCGCCGCGCTGCGCCGGGCCGAGGCCCGCATGCCGCGCGAGCGACCGCCGCAGCGCTTCGCCCGCCTGCAGGGCCACCTGCCCTGGCCGGTGGCCGGCCGCCTGATCGCGCGCTTCGGCCAGCCGCGCGCCGGCGGCCTGCGCTGGGACGGCGATCTCATCGCCACCCGGCTCGATGCACCGGTGCGCGCGGTGGCGCCGGGCCGGGTGATCTTCGCCGACTGGCTCGCCGGCCTCGGGCTGCTCATCGTCGTCGATCACGGCGGCGGCTACATGAGTCTCTACGGGCACAACGACCACCTCTATGCGCGCGTCGGCCAGCAGGTCGCCGCCGGGCAGCTGATCGCCGCCGCCGGCGACAGCGGCGGGGCGAGTCGCCCGGAGCTGTACTTCGGCATCCGGCACGGCACCCAGCCGGTCGATCCTCGAGTGTGGCTCGAGCGCCATGCCCGCTAGACTGTGCCGATGATTCACTGGCTCATCGATTTCGTCCTGCACCTCGACCGGCACCTGACGGTCTTGCTGGTCCAGGTGGGCGCCTGGACCTACCCGATCCTCTTCGCGGTGATCTTCGCCGAGACCGGTCTGGTGGTGACCCCCTTCCTGCCCGGCGACTCGCTGCTGTTCGGCGTCGGAGCGGTCGCGGCGGTCGACGCCAGCGGCACACTGAGCGCGCCGCTCGCCACGCTCGTGCTGGCTCTGGCGGCGGTGCTCGGCAACACCGCCAATTACGGCGTCGGACGCCTGATCGGGCCGCCGGCCTTCACCGGCCGCTACCGCTGGCTCAAGGTCGATTACCTGCGGCGTACCGAGGCGTTCTTCCTGCGCCACGGCGGCAAGGCGATCGCACTGTCGCGCTTCATCCCGATCATCCGCACCTGCATGCCGTTCGTGGCCGGCGTCGGACACATGCCGTACGGGCGTTTCCAGGGCTACAACGTACTCGGGGGCGTCGCCTGGGTGTCGCTGTTTCTCTGGGGAGGGTATTTCTTCGGCAACGTCCCGATGGTCAAGCGCAATTTCGGGCTCGTCACCATCATCATCATCGGGGTGTCGCTGGTGCCGGTGGCGATCGGCTTCCTCACGCGGCATCGGACGCATTCGGCGCGCTCCTGAGGGGCGCACCCGGTTGCACCTCAGGCGCCGCCTCTGCGTGAGATTCTTCGGCCGGCCGAATGCCCTCGAGTGCACAGACATGAAGAGCAGTCGGACGAAAATCCCGCGCACCAACGGCCAGCGCAAGCGTGAGGCGCTGCTCGCCGCGGGCATCGCCCCCAGTCAGTTCGGCAAGCGCAAGCCCGCGCAGCCGCATCGCGATCGCAAGCACGAGGCCGCGCGCGGTCAGCGCAAGCACAACGGGGACTGGGATTAGGCGCGCTGCGACGCGGGCCATCCGGCCGAATTCCGCCCGGCGAGCACCTGTTGGCTCCGGCTTCCCGCCCGCACCGCGCGCGCCGGTGCGCCGCTAATGCAGCCGCTCGCGCAGCCGCTCGAGCAGCGACCCCGAGCGCATGCGGCGCAGCGTCGCGGCCCAGCGGTCCTCAACACGCAGCTTTCTGTGCATGTCCTTCTCCTCCTGGCGCATCAGCTCGAGCACTCTGGTGTCCTCGTCGTGCTCGAGCCAGTAGCCGTGCTGATTCTCGCAGAACTCCATTTCCAGATCGTAGAACCGGTACGCGAAGCGCTGCAGCGCCGCGGCGCATTGCGGGCACCTCCAGCTCGTCGGCGTGGAGCTCGGCACGAGCGTGCCTTTGGCGTGCTCGCCGAAATCGAACGCCTCGTTCTCGAGCTCATCGAGCTCCTGGCGCTCGAACCACATGCCCTTGCAGGCAGGGCAGGCCTGCACAGTGATCCTGTGCCGGACGGTGGACACGAGATCCACATTGCATCTGGGGCATTTCACGTTGACCTCCGGGCGGGACTGACCCTGTCGCCAAAGCGGTTTTCCATGCTCAATCTCACGCCGGCCGAAGTCAAGGCGCGCGGTGTCCGGAGTATGATTACCGCGCCCGGGGAGGCGTGATGGCCAACGCGTACGACTACATCATCGTCGGCGCCGGATCGGCGGGCTGCGTGCTGGCGCACCGCCTGAGCGCCGACCCGACGATCCGGGTGCTGCTGCTCGAGGCCGGCGGCCGGGACGACTCGTTCCTGATCCACATGCCGGCGGGCATCGCTCGGCTCATCACCCCCAAAGTCAACTGGCTCTATGAGACGGAGCCTCAAGCAGGGCTGCACGGGCGGCGGCTGTTCTGGCCGCGCGGTAAGACCCTCGGCGGATCCAGTTCGATCAACGCCATGGTGTACATCCGCGGCCAGCCGCGCGATTACGACCATTGGCGCGATCTCGGCAACCCCGGCTGGGGCTACCAGGATGTGCTGCCGTACTTCCGGCGTGCCGAGAACAACGAGGCCATCTACGACGACTGGCATGGCTGCGGCGGGCCACTCAACGTGTGCGAGCGGCGCTACACCAATCCCCTCAGCCGGCTGTTCGTCGAGGCGGCCGCCGCGAGCGGGCTGGCGCGCAATGCCGATTTCAACGGCCGCGAGCAGGAGGGCGCCGGGCTGTATCAGGTGACCCAGAGGGCCGGCCGCCGCTGCAGCGCCGCGAGCGCCTACCTGCACCCCGTCGCGCGCCGGCCCAACCTCACCGTCGTGACCGGCGCGCTGGCGCTGCGCATCCTGCTCGAGGGCCGGCGTGCGAGCGGAATCCAGTACACCCGCGGGGGCGCCGCGCTCGAAGCGCGCGCGCAGCGCGAAGTGCTGCTCGCCGCCGGCGCGATCAACACCCCGCAGCTGCTGCTGCTCTCGGGCATCGGGCCGCCCGATGAGCTGCGCGAGCAGGGGCTCGCGGTGCGGCACGAGCTGCCGGGCGTCGGGCGTAATCTGCAGGATCACCTGGACATCCACGTCATTCACGCCTGCACCCAACCCGTCACCCTCGATCCCCTGGCGCGCGGCTTCGGGGCGGCGCGCACGGCGATGCGCTACGCGCTCCTGAAGAGCGGACCGGGCGTCAGCAACGTCGCCGAGGCCGGCGCATTCCTGCGCTGCGACCCGCAGTCCCCGAGCCCCGACGTGCAGCTGCACTTCATCCCCGCCTACGTCGTCGATCACGGGCGGCGCCGGCTGCCCGGCTACGGCATGACGCTGCACGTGTGTTACCTGCGTCCGGCAAGTCGCGGCACGATCCGTCTCGCTTCGGCCCGCCCGGCGCAGCCTCCGCGCATCGATCCGGCGTACCTCAGCGCGCCGGCCGATCTTGCGCCGCTCATCGCCGGAATCCGCCGGGCCCGCGAGATCTATGCTCAGGCGCCGCTGCGCGGCTATCTCGGCGAAGAGGTGTTTCCGGGGGCCGAGCGAGGCAGCGACGCGCAGCTCGAGCACTTCATCCGCGGCGCCGCCGAGACCGAGTATCACCCGGTGGGTACGTGCCGGATGGGTACGGACGAGCAGGCCGTAGTGGATCCGCAGCTGAGAGTGCGCGGGCTCGAGGGCCTGCGCGTGGTCGACGCGTCGATCATGCCGACACTGGTGAGCGGCAACACCAATGCACCGACCATCATGATCGCGGAGAAGGCCGCGGATCTCATCCTCGGCCGCGGGTCCTGAGCGGGCGCCGCGCGGCGCCTGCGCTTATTGCGCTGCGCGGCGCTCAAGGCGCCACCCGCGGGTGCGGGCGGAGTCCCGGAGCACACGCGCGGCCAGTCCGTGCCGCCGGTGCCGAGCGGCGGCGTGCGCCATCTTTTTGTCGAGCCAGCCGCCGGTGAATCCCGCGCGCTGCAGTCCGCGGCGGATGTAGGGGCTGTGGCGCATGATGCGCCAGATCAGCCGGCTGCGCTCGTTCTCGATCATGGCGATGATCGGCCCCTGGTCGATGCCGAGGAAGGCGGTGTCGACCCAGCCGCGGCCCGGCACGACGCGGCCGTCCTGCGCCAGCCGGGCATTGTTGAAGCTGGGGTTGAAGGAATCGACAAAGCCGAAGCGCGTGTAAATCATGTCGCCGTACCGGCGCAGCAGCGCCTGCGTCGCTTCGGTCACGTACCGCGGGACGAACATCAGCGAGCCGATCGCCGCGGTCGGCGCGAGCGTCCCGTCGTCGACACTGTGTTTGCTGATGCCGCGGGCGACATAACCGTAGAACTGCCGCATCCGCCCGTGATAGGGAGCGCGCACGTATCCCGGTCCGTCACACGCCGTCAGTCCCCAGATGTTGGGCCCGTAGCCGCCCCAGCCGTGCGGATTGATGATGGCGTAGCGGCGCTGCACCAGCGTCGCGATCACCCCGTTCAGGAAGTAGGTCTCTCCCTGGGCTCGCATGAACGGATCGGCGATGCCGCGCAGATCGACCCACACGGCCGTGTACTGGTAGCCGAACTGCGGGCCGAATGACAGCAGCGTCAGGCCGCCGAAATGCCGCAGGTCGTGGTGATCGGTCGCGCTCCACGCGCTCCACGCGTTCTGCGCCAGAGGGTGCGTCGGGGAGCCCAGGCCGAGAATGTAAAGGATGGATGCCTCGTTGTATCCGTGCCAGCGCAGCTTCGAGAAGCCGTGGCGGGGGTGCCAGGCCATGCTGACCAGCGAGCTGCCGCCCGGCGCCGCCCAGCTCCAATCGACGCGCCGGTAGAGCTGATTGGCCAGCTGGCGCACCCGCCGCTCCGTCGGCGTATCGTGATCGAAGTACTCCCCGGCGGTGAGCACGCCCGCCATGAGCAGCGCGGTATCGATGGTCGAGAGCTCGCTGCGGCCGTACCGCAGGCCCGTGTGCATGTTGATGAAGTGATAGAAGAAGCCGTGATAGCCCGCATAACCCCTCGGCCCCCGCCCCTGCGGCAGGCTGAGCAGGAACGAGAGGACCTTGCGCACCCGCGCAGCGGCCTCGTGCCGGGTGACGTAACCACGGTAGGCGCCGATCACATCCGCGGTCAGGGCGAAGCCGACAGCCGCGATACTGGCCGGACTGCGGGCCGGCCACCGATCCGGCGACAAACCGGTCTTCGGGTCGGCCGTCAGCCAGAAGTAATCGAAAGTGCGCCGCTCGATGTCGCGGAACATGCGCCGCGGATGCTCGGCGAGACTTCGCACGCAGCGCTCCGAGAGCGGGGCGAGGGGCCTGCCGGGCAGCGGCAGCGTCGCAGATGCCGGCGGACAGGCCGGTCCGTCGAGCGCGCTCAGGCGCCCGGTGTGCGCCAACTGCGCGATGCGCGGGCGCGTCGCGCGGATGGCTGCCCGCGTCGCCCGGAGGCTCTGTTGGGTGGCTCGGTCGGCGAGCTGCGTTGCTGCGGCGCCGAGCCGGGCCACCTCCGCCCGGAGCTGCTGCTCGGCGGCGCGCTGCGCTGCCGAGACATGCAGCCATGTGAGCACGGCAATCCCAATGAGGACATCGAGCGCGACGGCCCACAGCAGAGACTTTCTGACGCTCATCGCGCCACCCGGCTGATCACAGCGGACCGGCCAGCCGGCCGGCCCATGAGCGTGGCGCGCTGATGGCTGCCGCCCGGGCGCTTGCCTTCAGCACGCGCCAGGTCCCGCGGTGCTTCCCGGTGCTTTTGGACTCCTCCGTCACGCTGCTACGGATGCAAGCCAGATCCGAACGTCACGGGTGCCCGGAGCGGTCCGCAGGCGATGTCGCCGGTCCTGTCACACGGTGGATATTGGCTCAAAACGTTCGGCACCTGTACTTCCTGGAAATCGGACGGATCGGCGCGCGCAAGCAGCGCGACCCTGCGCGCACTCATGTGTCGCGCACGCTGCCATTCGAAAGGCAAACGCCGCTCGCGTCAAGCGGCAGCGCGGTCGCAAGCATGAGCTTGGCGGCCGCCAGGGTGCACGGTGGCAGCGTGCGGCGTGCCGTATCGCCGACGGACATCGCCAGGGGCCGCAGCGCCCGGTGTCGGCTCGGCGCGCCTGTGTCTCCGACACCTCGATCCACGCGGCAATGCGCTCACCTGCGGCCGACGACCCTAGGGCTCATCGCCGCTCTGGGTGGCATTGTGCCTGAATTGCGGACCGCCGGATGCTGCCGCAGAGTCATTTCGGGCCACGGTCCGCGCGCGACGTGCCCGTGCGCATGGCCTGGATAGGAGCGGCCGCGAACAGAGCCGACGGATCCTGTGCGCGCCCGCGGGCTGCGCAAGACCCCAGCAACCGAGGCGCCGTAGGGCAGCCGCATCTCGTTGTGGCGCGGGGCGCTTGAGACGCGTTGTCTTCCGGCACGCCCGGGGACGGCCTGCGCCGATGCTCGAGCGATCAGACAGGGTGCGAACGCGGCTGTTGTGTCGGGCGTCCTGCGCAGCATCCGCGCGTCATTGATCCCATCGCCCTCATCCGCTGCACACCGCTCGAACGGTTGAGCGCTGTTGCAGGTGAGCAGAACGTTCGCAGCGCACTCGGGCACACCATGGCGCGGCCGCCGGGGGATTCGCCGCCACCGGCGCCCTGCGCGCCTTTTTTCTCCCGCAGCTGACTGAGGCTCGGCCGAGCGTCCGTCCCGCTGTCGGCCTCGAATCCGGCGGATGTCATGCTCCTCACCGAGCGCATCCGCAGCCACATCAGGAACCTCATGCAAAATTCCGGCAGCGCGCTCTACGTCTGGGACGTGGTCAACGAGCCGATCGATCCAAGCGAGCCGGACTGCCTGGTGCACGTCCGTTCTACAAGGTGCTCGGCGCGCTACATCAGCATCGCGCGGTGGGCTGCGCACGAATACGCCCCGCCGGGCACGCAGCTGTTCATCAATGAGTACGGGCTCAGCAACCCCAAGCGCCTGCGATGCATGATCCGGCTCATCCGGCGGCTGCGCGCGCGGCGCGCCGCTCGATGGGATCGGCCACGAGATGCACACGCCCATCGACGGACCTTCACCCTGGGCGGAGTACTGGTCGATCGAGACGCTGCACCGGCTCCTCCCGCGTCTGCACCAGCAGCTGAGCGAGCTCGACAACCGCGTCGACGCGCAGAACGACAATACCTCGAACTATGGCGCCAACGGCGGTGCCGTGCCGCCGGCCCTCCTCGACGAGCAGGGCTGGCTTTACTAAAGGAGCACTGCGATGTGTTCCGGGCGCTGAAGGGCACGCTCGAGGCCGTCACCTTCTGGGGCATGGCGGACGACAATACCTGGCTCGACAGCTTCCCGATCAACCGACTGGACCTGCCGCTGCCGTTCGACAGGCGGCTGCAGGCGAAGCCCGCCTCCTGGGGATTCGTCGCTCCGACGCACCTGCCGGGCTACGGGCTCGAGGTCGCGCTCACCTGGCGCTCCGGGCCGCCCGGGTCGCAGACCTGGACGATCACCGCAACGAACCCCAGCGAGGCGACGGCCTACGACATGCAGATCAACCGCCTGTTCCTCATTCCAATGCGCGCGGATGACGATGATCTGCGCGGCGAGCGGGGGCACGGCCGCAGGATGCGGGCGGCCCACGCCGCCAGGCAAGGATTCTCTCTGCGCCCGAGGAGATGCTGCCGATCGGCAACATCCCCGCGGCCGGCTCACTCCGCGCCGCTGCGCAGGACCGCGAGCGGGGGCTGGTTCAGCACCGAGCGGGTGGCGAGCCAGCCGCTCGCCGCCACGAACAGTGTGCCGCCCACGATGCCGATCAGGCACGCCGTCAGGTTGAAGCGGTAGGGCAGATGCAGCACCTGACGCGTGAGGTACCACGCGGCCACGCTCGCGCCGAGCGCGGCGATCAGTCCCGACAGCGCGCCGAGCGCGGTGAACTCCGCCAGGATCCCCTGGGCCACCGTCGCGCGGCTCGCCCCGAGGGTGCGCAGCATCGCGCTCTCGTACCGGCGCTGCTCGCGGTTCGCCTGGACCGCCGCCAGCAGCACCGTCAGCCCCGCCAGCAGCGTGAACACGAACACGCTTTGCACCGCCAGGATCGCCCTGTCGAGCATCGTGCGCACATCACGCAGCAGATCATCGATATCGAAGATCGACACGCTCGGAAAGCGCCGCGCCACCTGAGCGAGCGAGCGCGCTTGGCGCGGCGTGAGGTACGCGCTCGTGATGTAAGTGCCGGCTTGCTTCTCCAGCAGCCCCGGGGCGAACACGATGAAGAAGTTCGGCTTGAAGCTGTCCCACTGCACCTGCCGCACGCTGGCGATGCGCACCGTGAATCGGCTGCCGGCGATCTCGAAGGTCAGCTGCTCGCCGAGGTGCAGCCCGAGCCAGCGCATGAACTCCGTCGAGACTGACACCAGCGGCTTGCCGTAGTCGGCCGCGCTCCACCAGCGGCCCGCGACGATGCGATTGCCGCTGCCGGGCCTCGCCGACCAGGTGAGGTTCTGCTCGCGCATGGCGAAGCGCTCCCCGCGCGGATCGGCGAAGCGCACCGATTCCACCGGCCGCCCCCCGATCGCGGTCAGCCGGCCGCGCAGCAGCGGCAGCATGCGCGAGGGATGCGCGCCCTCGGCGCGCAGAAAGGTATCGAAGGCCGTGCGGCTCGCCGGCGGGATGTTGATGAAGAAGTAGTTCGGCAGATCCGCCGGCAGCGTGCGGCGCCAGCCGCCGGTGAGGTCAGTGCGGATGATGCCGAGCAGCAGCAGCGCCATGATGCCCGTGCCGAAGGCGACGAGCTGCACCACGCTCTCGAGGCGCCGCCGCCCGAGATTGGCGATGCCGTAGCGCCAAGCGACGCCCACACGCCCGCGCAGCCGGTTGGCCAGCATCACCAGCAGCAGCCCGGCGCCCGCCAACAGAGCGATGAATGCACCCAGGCCGATCGACAGCATCACGAACGGCCGGCCGCCGCCCATGACCCAATAGACGAGCAGCACGATCAGCACGGCGGCCGGGCCGAACGAGAGCAACGCCGCCGGCGGCGGCGGCCCCACGTCGCGGCGCAGCACGCGCACCGCGGGGGCGCGGGTCAGCTGCAGCAGCGGCGGCAGTGCGAACCCGCCGAGCAGAGCCAGCGCCGCCAGTAGCGCGATGCCGGCCGGGGCGAGGCCGGGCGCGGGCAGCTCCCGCACGGCCAGCAGCCCGCGCAGTGCGTGCACCAGCCACAGTTGTGCCAGATAGCCGAGCCCGCCGCCGAGCGCGGCGGTGGCGAGCGCCACCGCCGTCAGCTGGGTGAGCATGAGACTCAGCACTTCGCGGCGTGTCGAGCCCAGCGTCTTCAGCAGCGCCACGGTGTCGAGGTGACGCGCCACGTAGCGCCGCGCCGCCATGGCCACCGCCGCGGCGCACAGCAGGACCGCCGCCAGGCTGGCCAGATTCAGGAATCGGTCCGAGCGCTCCACTGCGCTGTGGATCTGCCGGCTGGCCTCGGCGATCGTGCGCAGCCGCTCGCCGCTGCCCAGATGCGCCTGCAGCCACGCACGAAACACCCTGACTCGCCCCGCCGGGCCGGCGAAAAGCGCGCTGTAGTGCACGCGGCTGCCGGGCTGAATGAGCTGCGTGCGCGGCAGGTCGGCGGCGTTCATCAGCAGGCTCGGGACGAGACCGGTGAAAGTGCTGCCCTGGTCGGGCCGCGAGATCAGCACGCGCCCGACGGTGAGGCTGGCCGATCCGATGGCAAGCCGCGCGCCGACCTGCGCGCCGAGCGCCGAGAGCAGTCTGGAGTCGGGCCACACGACCCCGGGCGGCGGGATGCCCGTGGCGGCCGTCCCCGGCGCGAACGACTGGCTGGCGACTCGGACCCGGCCGCGCAGCGGGTAGCCGTCCGTGACCGCGTACACATCGGCGAGCTGGCTGCGCTCGCCGTCGAACACCACGCTCAGCATGCCGACCGCGCGCGCACTGCGCAGGCCGTCCCGGGCGGCCTCGGTGAAATCCGCCGCCGGGATGGGCTGGGGGGATTCGAGCCGCAGGTCGGCCGCCAGGACCTCGGTGGCCTGCAGCGCGACGGCTGCTCGGACACGGCTCACGAGGAAGCCCACACCCGAGAGCGCTCCGACCGCAATCGTCAAGGCGAGCAACAGCACCCCAAGCTCGCCCGCGCGCCACTCCCGGGCAAGCATGCGCAGTGCAAAGCGGACAGTGCGCACGCTACAGGACCCGGCCGGCTTCCATGCGCACGGTGCGCCCGCAGCGCGCGGCGAGCTCGCGGTCGTGCGTCACGAGAATGAGCGTCGTGTGGGCCTCGGCGTTCAGCTCAAACAGCCGCTCGATGACGTTCGCGCCGGTCACGCTGTCGAGATTGCCGGTCGGCTCGTCGGCGAACAGCACCGCGGGCCGGCCGACGAACGCCCGCGCCAGCGCGACGCGCTGCTGCTCGCCGCCGGAGAGCTGCCGCGGATAGTGTCCGGCGCGCTCGCTGAGACCCACGTGCTCGAGCGCGGCGAGCGCCGCGGCGCGCGCACCGCTGCGGCGCGCCAGTTCGAGCGGCAGCGCCACGTTCTCCAGCGCCGTCAGCGCCCCAATGAGATGGAACGCCTGGAACACGAAACCGACGTGCCGGGCGCGCACGCGTGCGCGCCCGTCTTCATCGAGCGCGGTCAGGTCGTATCCGGCGAGCAGCACCCGGCCGCTGGTCGGCAGGTCCAGGCCGGCCAGCAGCGCGAGCAGCGTGGATTTGCCGGCGCCCGACGGGCCGGTCACCGCCACGCTCTGCCCGGAGGCGATCTCGAGCGACGCCTCGTGCACAATAGTCAGCGGACCGCTCGGACTGTCGACCGTCTTCGTGAGGTGCTCGGCTTTGAGAACGCACTCCCGCATCGCGCCGTCTTGGCTCGCCGTGTTGGGCATCGGGCTGCTCGTCATCACACTGCCCTCCGCCTGGGCCTCCAGTCGCACCATCCTCGTATTCGGCGACAGCCTGAGCGCCGCGCATGGCTTGCGCCCGGAGCAGGGATGGGTGGCGCTGCTGGCGAAACGCCTGCGCAGCCAAGGGTACCGATACCGCATCGTCAACGCCAGCGTGAGCGGCGAGACCACCACCGGGGGACTCGAGCGTCTGCCGCACGAGCTGCGCGCCTCGCACGCGGGCATCGTCATCCTCGAGCTCGGCGCGAACGACGCACTGCGCGGCTTGCCGCTGACGCTCGCGGCGCGCAACCTTGCCGCCATGGTGCGTCTGGCGCGTGCCGCAGGCGCGCGCGTACTGCTGCTCGGCCTGCTTCTCCCGCCGAATTACGGGCCGCGCTACACGCATCAGTTTGCGGCCTTGTATCCGCGCCTGGCGCGGGAATTTCATGTGCCGCTCGTGCCGTTTCTGCTCGCGCACGTCGCACTCGACCCGCATCTGATGCAGTCCGACGGCCTGCACCCCAACGCGCGCGGGGAGCCGCTGGTCCTGAACAACGTGTGGCCGTACCTGAAGCCGCTGCTGCAGCGCACGCCCTGAGCGGCAGGCTTGGTCGGCGCATCGAGTCGCGCTATCGTTGCCGCCTTTGACATCCGGAGGTCGTTCCATGCGCTCATCCGCCCCGCCCGCCGCGACCACGTCGCGCTCGAACCGTTGCGCTCAAGGTCCCGCCCGCCTCATGCTGTGGGCGGCCGCCTGCACCCTCGCGCTCGCCGGCTTCGCGCCGCGCGTGTACGCGGCCACCCCGACTGCAGTGCGCCAGGCGCTCGAGGCGGCGATCAACGGACCGCAGCGCACGCCCGCCTACAAGAAGCGCGACAAATACCGTCATCCGCTGCAGACGCTGGAGTTCTTCGGTATCCGCCCGAACATGCGCGTCGTCGAAGTGTTGCCCGGGGGCGGCTGGTACACGGAAATTCTGGCGCCGTTCCTGCGCGCCCACGGTCAGCTCATCGAGGCGACGCCGCCGGTGGCGGGCACGAGCGGCTACGCGCATCGCTCGGCGCTGTACTACTACCACAAGCTCGCGGCCGATCCGGCCGTCTACGGCAAAGTGCGCCTCGAGCCGTTCGAGCTGCCGAACTACCTGCATCTCGGCGCGCCGGACTCGGCCGACATGGTGGTCACGTTCAACAACATGCACGATCTGATGTTCGAGAACGTGCATCACGAGGTGACTCCGATCTTCCTCGAGAAGTTTCTGCGCAGCGCCTATCACGTGCTCAAGCCCGGTGGCATTCTTGGCATCGCCGGTCATCGCTGCGCGCCCGGCACGCCGCTCGCCACGTGCTTCCCGATGGCCCGTCTCCCGCAGGCGTTCGTGATTCACGAGGCCGAGGCGGCCGGCTTTGAGCTCGGCGGGACCTCCGAGGCGCTCGCCAATCCGAAGGATCCGCGCAACATCCCGGTCTTCCTTCTGCCGCCGACGCTAGCGGACAAAAGCGCGGCTGCCCGCCGCCACTACGCGGCGATCGGCTATGCCGATGCCTACCTGCTGAAATTCATCAAACCCGCGCACTGACCCGGGCGGGCCGGCCGCCGCCGCCGCAGGCGTCGGCCGGCTCACTGCTCGGTGGGGGCACCGGCGAACGCCACGCTCTTGGCTTCCTTGCCGAGCAGCGTCGCCACCGTCAGCGCCACCGCGACGATACCGAGCGTCCAGGCCAGCACCGCGCCGAGATCGTGTCCGTGGCGCGCGGCAATGCTCGACTGCAGCGGAGCGAGCAGCGCCATCGCGAAGTTGCCGAGCTGATAGGCGAAGGCCGGCAGGATCGCCCGCACGCCCGGGGGCGAGAGCTCATTGAGGTGCGCCGGCACGATCCCCCAGGCCCCCTGCACCATGAACTGCATCAGGAACGCACCGAGCGCAAGCAGCGGCACGCTCGGGGCATAGGTCCACAACGGGATCACCGGCAGGGCGAGCAACGCCGCGCAGGCAATAGCCTTCCTGCGGCCGATGCGCTCGGAGAGCGCACCGAAGCCCATGCCGCCGAACAGCGCGCCGATGTTCATCAGCATCAGCAGGTCATCGGCGCGCGCGCCCGTCAGTCCGCGCTGCTGGATGAGGAACGGCTTGTACAGATCCTGTGAGCCGTGCGAGAAGGCGTTGAACAGCGCCATCAGCGCGATCATGTAAAGCAGCAGCGGCGTGTTGGCGCGCGCGATGCGCCAGAGCTCGCGCAGCGTGGCGCCTCTGGCGTGCCGGCCCGCGAGCCATGCCGGGGACTCTGCGACGCCCGCGCGGATGTACAGCACGAGCAGCGCCGGGACCGCCCCGATCACGAACAGTCCGCGCCAGCCCACGGCCGTGAAGAACAGCCGCGAGACGGCCGCCGCGAGCAGGAAGCCGAGCACGTAGCCTTCCTGCAGCAGCCCGGAGAAGAACCCGCGGCCCTGCGCCGGCAGTGTCTCGAACGCGAGCGCCGCGCCGACGCCCCACTCCCCGCCCATGGCGAGCCCGAACGCCGCGCGTAATGCGAGCAGGACGGCGAGGTTGGGCGCAAACGCCGAGGCGAGCTCGATGAGCGCGTAGGACAGCACGTTCGCCATCAGGATCGGCCGCCGTCCGTACTTCTCGGCGAGCCAGCCGAACACCAGGGCGCCCACCGGGCGCATCGCGAGCGTGAGGGTGATGCCGAAGCTGACGGCGGTGAGGCTGGTGCGAAAGTCCGTGCTGATCGCGCGCAGCGATACGATGAAAATGAAG
The DNA here is from genome assembly GCA_021809525.1 of Pseudomonadota bacterium. GTDB lineage: Bacteria > Pseudomonadota > Gammaproteobacteria > Steroidobacterales > Steroidobacteraceae > 13-2-20CM-66-19. Next base: position 32,716 of record JAKAYU010000010.1, read on the forward strand.
AAATCGAACGCGTCGAGCGTCCAGCCGCCGAGCGCTGCGAAGTAGGCGTGGCGCTGCGCGCGCGTCAGCGGCGCGAAGTTGCGGATCCACTTCACGGTCGAGCCCTCCCCGAGGCGCGCGCGCTAGTGCACGCCCGCCATCAGTCGTTTGACCGCCGGTGTAACGAGCAGCATCACACCGCCGCCGATGACACCCCACCAGAACAGTTTCAGGAACAGCGCAGGCAGCGTCGCCAGATGCGCCGAGCTGAATTCGCTTGAGAGCAGGCCGGCGAGGATGCTGCCGAGGGCAAGCGTCAGGAACCACAGCCCCATGGTCTGGCCGGCGAAGCGCTTCGGCGCGAGCTTGGTGCTTGAGGACAACCCCACCGGCGAGAGGCACAGCTCCCCGCACGCGTCGAGAAAGTACGTCACTGTCAGCCACAGCGGGGAGACCTGCTGGCCATGCAGCACGCGCAGGGCCGCGACGTACATCACCCAGAAGCCCGCGCCGAGCAGCAGCAGTCCCCAGGCGAACTTCGCCGGATACGACAAGTCTCGGCCGCGCCGTCCGAGCGAAACCCACAGCGCCGCGAACAGCGGCGCGAGCGCGATGACGAACACCGGGTCGATGATCTGCATCAGTCCGGCGGGCATCTTCCAGCCGAAGACGTAGCGATCCGTGTACTGCTGGGCGAACAGATTGAACGAGGCGAACATCTGCATGTAGCCCATCCAGAACACCGTCGAGGCGGCGAACAGCACCGCCATGGCGAACACGCGGCTGCGCTCCTCGCGGCTCAGGCCGGCGAGCAGCGCCATGTACAGCATGTACCCGGCCATCAGGACCGCGACTACCCAGGAGACCCCCGCCGAGAGCGTGACGGGATTGAACGTGACGATGCCGCCGACGGTCAGCACCACCAGTACGGCGATCACTGCGACAAATGCCCACAGCGCGAGCCACGAGCGCCGCCGCCGCACTGCCGGCGGGCGGCCGCACTCGCCGAGGTAGCGGCGCGTGGCGAGGAACTGCGCCACGCCGAAGAGCATGCCGACCGCCGGCAGTGCGAAGCCCGCGTGCCAGCCGTAATCGCGCGCAACGATCGGCACGAGCATCGGTCCGAGCAGCGAGCCGATGTTGATGCCCATGTAGAAGATGGAAAAGCCGGCGTCGCGGCGCGAGCCGGCTTCGGATTCCGGGTAGAGCTCCCCGACCGTGGCGCTGACGTTCGGCTTGAGCAGGCTGACGCCGAGCACGTTGAAGATGAGCCCGAGGAAGAACGCGCGGCGGCTGCCGGCGGCGAGCAGCGCATTGCCGGTGGTGATCAGGATGCCGCCTGCGAGCACCGCGCGCTGGCCGCCGATCAGCCGGTCGGCGATCCAGCCGCCGAGCAGCGACAGCAGGTACGTGCCGCCGAAATACAGCCCGGTGATGGCGCTGGCATTCTGGTCGCTGAAGGCGAGCCCGCCGCGACCGCTCGCGGCGACCATGAACAGGATGAGGATCGACTGGATGCCGTAGTAGGTGAACCGCTCCCACATTTCCGTGAAGAACAGCGTCGCGAGGCCGCGCGGATGGCCGAACAGAGTGCGTTCGGACGCCGCCGCGGCGCTCCTGACCGTGTCACTCGTGGTGGTGCTCATGATCCCCCGTGTGCTCTTGTTGTTGTATTCGTGAATGGACGCTGGCCGGACTCAGGAGGGCGCGTTCGGCTCCTCCTCGGCCGCATCCGCCCGGGGGCGCACCAGGATGCGCGCCATGATCACGCCGGTCTCGTACAGCAGGTACATCGGCACGGCCATGATCGACTGCGAGACGGCATCCGGCGGAGTGATGAACGCCGCGACGATGAACACGCCGAGCAGCACGTAACCGCGGATGGAGCGCAGCTTCTCCACCGTCACCAGATTCATCACCACCACCAGCACCACCGCGACCGGCACCTCGAACGCCATGCCGAAGGCGAAGAACATCACCAGCACGAAGTCAAGGTACTGCGAGATGTCGGTCATCATCGCCACGCCCTTCGGGGTGGTCGCGACGAAGAAATGGAAGATCGCCGGAAACACCGCGAAATACGCGAATGTCATGCCGATGTAGAACAGCACGATCGAAGAGATGAGCAGCGGCAGCGCGAAGCGCTTCTCATGCCTGTACAGTCCCGGCGCGATGAACGCCCAGGCCTGATAGAGCACATAGGGCATGGCCGCGAACAGCGCGACGAAGAAGGCCAGCTTGAACGGTGTGGTGAATGGGGCCGCCACCCCCGTGGCGATCAGGCTCGAGCCCTTCGGCAGCATCTTCAGCAGCGGACGCGCGATCCAGGTGAACATCTGATTGGCGTACAGCGCGCAGGGCACGAACAGGATCCCGACCGCCACCAGCGCGCGGATGATCCGCTCGCGCAGCTCGAGCAGATGCGAGATCAGCGTGCCTTCGGCGAGGCTTTCAGACTCTGGGCTCATGCGCGCCGGGGGCGGAGTTCGGGCCGGCTGGCTCGCCGGAGGCCTCGGGGTCAGGCCGATCTACGGAGAATTCGGCCGGCTCGACGGTCGTGGCCGGCTCGAACGGCCGCGTCGCTGACTCTGCGCCCGGGCTGGCCGATTCGGCCGCCTGCGCCGGGGCGCTCGGGTCCTCGGGCGCGACGGAGGGCGGCTCGGGCGGACTCGGGCGGCGGCGGCCGTCGAAGTCGATCTCCTCCTCCAGCTGCTCCTGGAACTGCCGCGCCATGGCGCGCGCGCGCCCGACCCAGCGGCCCACCCGGCGTACGACGGTGGGCAGCTTCTCCGGGCCCAGCACGACCAGCGCCAGGACGAAGATGAGGAGGATTTCGGAAAAGCCGAAGTCGAACATGGCGTCTCAGCGGGCGTACCGGGCGCCGATGCGGACGCGGCCGGCCGCGCGGGCCGTGCGCTGCGGGGCCGTCCTCGCCACGGGCCTCAGACGTTCCGGCCGCTCTTCGGTGCCTGGGTGCCGCTCTTCATCTCGGGGGGGAATTCGGCGTCAGACCCTTCGGAGCGGATCTGCCGAGTCTCGGCGGACGAGGCGGACTCTTCCTTGTCGCCCTCGTTCATCGCCTTCTTGAAGCCCCGCACGGCATGGCCCAGGTCATCACCGATGGTGCGCAATTTCTTGCCGCCGAAGATCAGCAGCACGACGACCAGGATGACCAGCAGGGTCTTGAAATCGAAATCCATAAGCTCTGGACTCCGCTTACGCGATTAAAATGAAAGAACCGACCCTCATCATAGGCCAATTGGCCCGCCTGGGCCGAGAAAGTTTGACCCCGCGGCGTCGGGGAAAACACGGATACCCGTTCGGCTCAGCTCTCGAGCCAGAACGTCACCGGTCCGTCATTGATGAGCTCGACCTGCATGTCCGCGCCGAACTCCCCGCTCGCCACCGGTGCGTGGCGGCGCTGCGCCTCGCGCACCAGGTGCGCGAACAGCGCCAGCGCCTGCTCGGGCGGGGCGGCTGCGCTGAAGCCGGCCCGCGTGCCTTTGTGTGTGTCCGCGGCCAGCGTGAACTGCGGAACCAGCAGCAGCCCCCCGCCAGTGTCCCGCAGCGAGAGGTTCATGCGGCCCGCCGGGTCCGGAAAGATCCGGTAGGTGAGCAGCCGCTCGAGCAGCCGCTCGGCCCTCGCCCGCTCGTCCTCGCGCCGCACCCCGATCAGCGCCAGCATGCCGCGGCCGATCGTCCCGAGCTGCCGGCCCTGCGTGCGGACCTCGGCGCGGGCGACCCGTTGGATCAGTCCGATCATCGGCCTCTCGCCCGGCTGGCGTCCGAGGTGGCCCGTCCGATAAGATCGGCAACTGCTTTGCGCACTTGGCCGGAGATCACCATGTCGGAACTTTGGCTGCGTTCATACGTGCGTTCGGGCCTGCGATTCGCCCTGGTGATCGCGGCGGGGGCGTTTGCGGCGCTCGTCACTCCCGCATCGGCTCAGCAGCCGCCCGCGGGCAACGCGCATCAGGGCAGAATCATCGGCTACACGTGTCTGGGCTGCCACGGCATCAAAGGATACCGTAACGCATACCCCGACTACGCCGTGCCGCGGCTGCGGGGCCAGTCGGTCACCTACCTCATCAACGCGCTGAACGAGTACCGCAACGGCCAGCGCGCCTATCCCACTATGCATCTGCAGGCGCTTTCCCTGAACGAGCAGCAGATCGCCGACGTGGCCACGTATCTCGGCGGCAAGCCCGTCACCGCCAAACCGCTCCCGCAGTCGGCCGTGCCCGCGGCGGCCCAGGTGTGCGCGTCCTGCCATGGCGCCAACGGAATCGGCGTCGCGCCGATGTACCCGACACTCGCCGGCCAGCACGAGAGCTACCTCATCCGGGTGCTGCACGAGTATCAGACCGGCTACCGTCAGAGCCCCATCATGGGCGCGATCGCCCATTCGCTCACGAATGCCGAGATCCGCACCGTGGCGGCCTACTTCAGCCACCTCAAGCCGGGATTGCACACCGTCCCGCGGCCCTATACACGCTGGTCGGGGCGCTGATCGGCCGCTGAGCGCGGCGGTCCGCGCGGGCCGCAGAACACGGTCCGGGAAAGGCGCCAGGCCTTTCCCGGACCGCAACTCACCGGCCGGGGAACCGGTGTCGGCCGGGCTTGCACCGCGCCCTTGCTCATTGCACGGCACCGGGCGCTGGCCGCCAGCGCCCTCGGCCTGCCGTGATGCGCATTCCCTGCTTGAACGGACTCGATCCTGCTGCCGGGGCGGCCTGCGGCCGCCCCGGCAGCAGGCTACTGCACTTCGACCGGCACGAAGATCCGCGTGTCGCCCCGCTGGATCAGCAGCGCCACATGGCCCTTGGACTTGGCCACTGCGGCCTGCAGCTGGCTCGGCGAGGT
>JAKAYU010000148.1 GCA_021809525.1 Pseudomonadota bacterium
CGTCGCCGAGCGCCAGGCGCTCGCGGAACGCCTGCGTCGCGAGCGGCAGACCGCCCGCACCGAGCTCCGGGCGCAGGGACTGGACGCCCGCACGGCGGATGCGCTCTTCGCGTTCAAGGCGGCGGCCGCGCGCGAGCAGATGGCCAAGCGTCAGCGCGATGAGCGACTGGCGCTCGGTACCGAGCTCTCGCGCGGGATGGTCTGGCGCGTGTGGCTCGAGCGCGAGGCCGCACGTGGCGACGAGGCGGCACAGGCCGCGCTACGCGGCATCCGGTATCGCGAGCAGCGGCGCCGGAAGGCAGAGAGCAATGGGATTGAGGGTGAGGCTCTCGATCCGCTGACCGAGCTGCACGAGCGCCTACGGCGCGGTCCAGAGGATCTGGTGCTGGCCACGCTCAGCGCCGAGCGCGACCGCCTCGGCCAGCACATCACATACCGCCGCGCGGAAGTGACAGCCTTCGTCGACCGCGGACCGCGCATCGACATGGTCGCGAAGGACGAAGCCGCCCTCGAGGCGGCACTGCGGCTCGCATCGGAGAAGTACGGTGGGCAGGTGCTGCTGACCGGCAGTGTCGAGTTCCAAGGCCGCGCCGCGCGGATGGCGACCCGCCTCGGGATCCGCGTGACGAATTCCGACCTCCAGGGGATCGTCCGTGAAGCGCAACAGACCGCGTGGGATCACCGCGCCTGGGCGACGGCCAGCCAGCGGGTGCGAGAGGAGCGCGAGGGCCGGGAGCGCGCTGCAAGCGCGCGGCGGGAAGAGGTCGCCCCGGAGAGCCGGGCCCCCGAGCAATCCCCGCGCGAGGATGGGTCAACGACTCCGCAGCAGCCGGACCCGCCAGTCATCGAGCGGCCAGATCCGCCCCATCATCAGATGATCGGGTGGTGGAATCGGCAATCGCCGGCTGTCCGAGCGGCCTGGATGACCGAGGCCGCCGCGGCTAGCCGAGAGCGGACCATACTCGGCGCGTGGCATCGCTGGCGGGACTACCAGGATGCAGGCCATGAGCCACCGGCGGCGGTCCGAGCCGCGCGGGAGCGCGGACATCGACCCGCTGCGCGCCGCTGGCGCGATGAAGGGCGGTGAGCAGCAGGCGCGCACATGGGTTATCGTTGCACCGGGCACAACGAGAGGGTAAAAGGCTTACCGCCCATCCTCGCCACAGGAGCCGCCTGCCCCGATGGCCCAGTCTAAGCCTTCCGATATCCGCGCTCAGCCGGCGTACACGCTCGCCGAGGCTGCGCGCTACCTGAAGGTGGCCCCGGCGACGTTGCGCGCGTGGTTTGTCGGACGGGATTATCCCAAGGGCAGCAGCACGGTTCATTCCAAGCCGTTGATCAGACCGGCGAAGAATCCCCCGCCGACGCTGTCCTTCTGGAACCTGATAGAGGCTCACGTGCTGCGCTCGCTGCGCACAGATCATGGTGTGAAAATGGATGCTTTGCGCCGCGCGATCCACTACGCCGAGCGGCATCTGGGGATCGACCGGTTGCTGCTGAGTTCGGAACTGCGCGCCCATGCCGGTGCGCTACTGCTCGAGCAATACGGTCGGCTGATCGACCTGTCGGCGTCCGGCCAAGTTGCCATGAGGCACATGTTCGCGGCGCATCTGGCCCGGGTTGAGTGGGACGAGTGGAAATTCCCTGTCCGGCTGTATCCGGCCACGGCCACCGAGGTACTCATCGCCGCCAAGCCCATCGCGATCGATCCACAGATCGCCTTCGGACGGCCGATACTGGCCGCAAAGGGTATCAAGACCAGTACCATCGTCGAGCGGATCGATGCCGGGGAGTTGGCCGAGGATCTGGCCGAAGATTACGATCTGACCCCCGAGCAGATCGAGGAGGCGGTGCTCTACGAGCGCGCCGCATGACCCACGGCCCGGTTTTCTTCACCGACCGGGACCTCGGTAAGAAATTTCCGGCCATCCTGCAGGAGTCCGGCCTGACCGTGGAGCGGCACGCGGATCATTTCGCAGCGAACTGCCCAGACGAGGAATGGCTGAGGGACATTGGCAAGAAGGGCTGGATCGCCGTCACCCACGACCGGCGCATCCGCTACAAGCCAAATGAATTGGCTGCGGTCATCGAAAACCGGGTGGCGTTGCTGGTCGTGATCGGGCAGGCCCCCTATCCGGAGCTGGCGCTGGCATTCGTCAACACCTATCCGCGTATCGAGTCCTTCATCCAAAAGCATCAAGCGCCATACATCGGCAAAGTTTATCGGCCACCGGCGCAGGATCCGAACGGGGGACCAAGAGTTCCCGGCCATGTCGAGTTGTGGTACCCGAGACGATAGTTATCGACCGCAGCGAGATTGGCGGGCCACGACCGACGAGGATGAGCATCTACGCTACGGTCCTCTGAGGTTATTGGTATACACATATTCGGCCCTTGAACTGCTGCAACTTCGCGGCATCGGATGACGATGTGGTATAAATGATGTATGTGAAGCGACCGAGGCTTGGGCGTTGGCGAAACCAATGGGTGTAATCAAAGTCTTCAGCCGAAACGGAAGCCAGATCGCCGCCGCCCTGATGGGCGCGATGGCCGCCGGACGGCCCGAAACATTGCCCAAGCGGTCGCAAACCAAGCCCGAAAAAACGCGGAAGAAGAATCCCAACCGGCTAACTGTCCGTCAGCATGTCTATCCACAGCGGAGCATCGCGCGGTTCACGGGAAACGACGGGCGGGTTGCGGTGCATGACATAGCGCGGCGTCAAGTTCGCCGGGCGAGGCCCTGCGACTCCATTTTCTGTGCTCGCCGCGCATGGGACCAGCGAACGGAAGCGGGCTACATGAAAGGCATTGAAGATCGGTTCCAGGTTCTCGCCGAGGCGCTTAGCGGTGGCCAGAGCACGATCTCGTCAGCCGAGGATAAGCAAGCAGTCGAGCGCTTCTTCGCGCTCTGGTACATGCGATCTCGGCACCAAGATTTGGAAGACCAGGAGATCAAACTTAACGGGATCGAAGGCGACAACCTCACCAAGGAGCAGGAAGAGAACCTGGAGGCGAACGGATACCTGTTCGCCAGGACAGGAGGCATCGTGCCTGCCCGGCAACTGAACGGTCTTTGGCTGCAGAGCCAAATCGACGGCTACGCCAGGGACCTGTCCAGAGTGAATCGATGGGGAGTCATACAAGCTCAATCCGGTGAGTTCATCATCACGGACACGCCGATGCATATGATAATTCCACTCACGCCCAAGCTCGCGCTGGTCGGTGAATCGCAGGATGGGATGATCCTCGCCGACAATCTGGCACAAGTAAATCGACTCATCGTCGCCGCAAGTCGGCGGTACTTCTTGGCGCGTGATTTGTCGGATTGTCCAATTTAGCGGCGTGCCGTAGAGAACCCAAAGATATCCCGCGCGCCGTATGGAGTGGCACAGGATACGCTGGCGTATATCTTGGCGGGCCTGGGCAAAGCTAGGCAATCGTCTTGTTCTCGATGCCCTTCGCTCGGGCGACAACTAACAGACCACTCTGCCACCCCTCCGCATTTTCTTAGTCGGACGACCTTACCATGCTCAGTTCGTCGCGGTTCAAGAGCTGTATGGTCTGAAACTCCTCGCATTCATCCCCGCGCGCAGCAGCCATCAGCTTAGGGAAATGGGTCGCCGTGATGATCGTTCCCGGCTGGCCACCGGTCACGATCTGACCGATCACATGACCAGTATCACTATCCACGTGCACATACAGGACCGGCACTGGCTCATCGACTCCCCTGTCCGCGTGTGCGATGCAGCGTGTGCGCGCACCGCCACGGCGGATGGCCACGAGCGCGCCCGCGGCACCGCAGACCTCGCAGGTCCGCGTGGACGTCGCGCATGCATGGGCGATCATGCCGCGCTGTTCGTCATCGAGGTCCGTGCGATGGCGTCGCGTGTCGAACTCGAGCCGCCCGAAGGAGTGACTGATTTGATCGGCGCTGACCTGTGGTCCGCCACGTTCCGTCTCGGCCTGAAGTTCGCCGCAGAGCGCATCGAGCAGCCCGAACCAGCCGTTCCCGATGTCGCTGCGCGGCGGCCAGCCACGCGGGAAGATCAGCGGATGGCGGGCGATCAGTAGCCTTGTGAGGTCCGGAGTCATATGAACCCGATTCTACGCCGACCGGCCGTGGCCGGCGGCTCGGGCAGCACCACGCGGTCGGCCTCGGCGGCGAGGGCCTTCGCGAAAGCGACCCTAAGCATGCGCAGCAGGGTACGCACGTCAAGGTCCTCGGTCGTCACCGCCCTTTCGGCGGTGGCGCGGTCGAGCGCCAATCCCGCAGCGCAGCGGTGGGTCTCAAACAGCCGCCGCCACTCCTGCTCGAGGATGAGTTGCCGCTGAGCCGCGCTCGGCGGCGCGATGGAAAATTCCGTCAGCCGTGCGCGCAGCGGCGCGGGGATCGCATCGCGCTCGTTGGCCGTCGCGATGACGATCACGCGACTCGCATCCACGTGACACGGCAGGGAGAGCTCCCGGTACCGCCGCGCCGTCAGCGGCTCGAGCAGATCGAGCAGCGTGTTGACGGGCGTGTCTCGGGTGCCTGCGGAGTACGCCGGAATCTTATCGAGTTCATCGACGACGAGCACCGGAGAGGCGGAATCGCCCTTGGCGAGCAAGTCGAAGACCAGCCCCGTCCTGGCATTGCTCCATCCCGCATCCGTGCCGGATAACTGAAACGCATCCTGCGCGGTGCCCGCACTGTACACTTCCATGCGCGTGCCGATGGCATGCGCGAGCGCTTGAGCGAAATAGGTTTTTCCAACCCCAGGCGGACCCAACAGCAGAATCGGATCGACGCGCGCGGCAGCCGGCCGCAGGGCGCGCGAGGCGCAGGCCCACTGCACGGAGAGGTGCTCAATCACTTCGCGGAAGTTTTCGAGCTCGCCACCCAATCCCGCGAACGGCTCGTGCTCGGTTATCGACCAGCGCACCCATCGTTGCCCACCATTTCGACGGGCGCGCTCGAGTGCGAGTTTGACCCGTTCCTGCTCGTGATCCTTGTGTCCCTTGAGTGCTTTTTCCACGTCGCGAAGTTCGAGGGTATCAAATACCCGCACCTGATCGTCGCCGTCGTCGGAGACGTCCGCGACCGGCGCGGCCACCGTGGGCACGGGCGGGGTTTCCTCCTCGAGTGCCCCGGCCTGTACTTCCCGTGCGACCGTCTCCGTGGCCGCCTGCTCGTATTCTTCCTCGTCGATCTGCCACGCTCTCTTGCGAGCCTGTGCGCGCTCGGGATCGATCAGCAGGTCGTCATGTTGCAGACTCAGCCGATCCATGGGATCGGCCAGCGCGCGGGCCTCGCGCTGGTCGCGCAACGTACACCCTCTGCGCAGTATCTGGTATGGACTCGCGCTCACTCTTGCACCTCCTCGCCGGGGCGGCATCGCCGCCCCGGCTATCCAACTCCCGCGCCTGCTCCAATTCCCGCGTAGCGGGATACACCGCCGGGACTCACTGGATCACGCGCCACCCATTGTTCTGCGACACCAACATCGCACTGTTTTCGTGCGACTCGGTGAGGGCGTGCGCCAGGGCCGGAAACGCGGCCCGCATCGCGGGACTGCGCGCCCACGCCGCCACGTCGGTAATCCGATAGGTGTACAAGGCCGACGAGACTGTCATCCCCTCCTCGGCGGTCGGCGTGGTATATCGGATCACGTGATCGACGGTCTCGCGACCGGCGCAAAACGCGAGGGACCCTCCGGTTTCAGGCTCGAGGTAATGCTTCCCGAGAGCAGTCAGGGAATAGATTCTGGCCGGCTCCCGGCCCGGGAGAATGCGCTCGCCTTCAAAGTAACCCTTCAGTGTCGTTTCCCGCTCCGTCAGAAGCCCCGCTTTGACCAGCGCGTCGAGCTGCACAAACTCCGTGGTCTTGCCCGCCTGAGCAGCCGCCTTCGCGGCGGACTGCTGGGCGGCAGTTGCCCAATTGGGCGCGTACGGGACGGCCAGCGGATAGGATTCGCCGTAAGAGAGACCGGTACTGGGCTCGATCGCGAAGCACGAGCGTGCCAGAGATCCGTTGATGGCGCGCTCGAAGTTGGCCTTGTTCGCCGAGGTCGGCGAGCTGCAGCCCGCGAGGGCTGCGATAGCAAGGCCGGCGAGGATGATTGTTGCGATGCGTTTCATGGGAGGCTCCTTGCCGGGGGGGGCGGCCGAAGCTGCCCCCCCCCCGGCATTGTGGTGTTTATTGCCAGGTCGTGCCTTCGGTCACGCCGATCGGCATGGGGATCGGACCGCTGTTCGTCGCTACCTCGAGGACGTACATCCCCTTGAATGCCGTACTGGATGCCGTCACGGTGAACTCGATGGTGTCGCCGTTATTGACACCTGTCGCGCTCGGCCGCGTGAGGTTTTTCACCGCCGAGACCGAGACCAACGGTGCCGGGAAGGACGGCGCATTGCTGCTGAGCGCGCCGCCGTCGGACTGTCCGACGTAAGAGACGACGTCGACGGATGCCTGCTGATCGGGGATCGGTTGGGTGGAAAATACCTCGGCCTGCACGGTGACAGACTGCCCGGGAGCGACCACGATCGCCTGATCGGTCCGCGAGACCCCGCCGAGCGTGCCGGTGACGGTGGTCAGTCCCTGGGTCACGACCGCGCCCATGAACGGCGCGGACGGGTCCGAGAGCTCCACCTGGGTGCCGGACTGCGAGCCATCTGAGTTGTAGGACACCACATCCTGCGGCTGGCAGGGATCACGGCCGGCAGCAGCGTCCGACTGCGACCAGATTGGGATGATGTCTCCGGTGGAGATATCTGGGGCAGTGACGGTCCCGCCGTTCAGTACCGGTCCGGCCGTCATGCACAGCGTGCCGACGCCGATCGTCTCCGTGCCGGTCGTGCCGTAGGCGCTGGCCCCGAGCCAGAGGTCCGGGTTCGCGCTCATCCAGGCATATCCCTGGCCCGTGGCGCCGGTCACGTCGTTGACGAGCTCGGCCTCCGCCATCCAGTACACACTGCCGTCTGCGCTGTACTGTCCATTGGTCGAGTCATCCGTGACCAGCGCGAACGGAACGTTCGTGCCGCCGACTGCCACCGTCCCGGTGTAGCCGGTCCCGTAGGCGCCGGCGGGGTCGACCGCGACTGTGGGTGGCAGGTAGATGACGAGCACGGTGCTGGCCGTCGGGGTTACGCCCTGTGCCTCGACATCCTGGGCGATGGTCGAGAGGTCCGACGGCGTAACGCCGTGGTACTGCGACCAGGAGCCGGGATTGACCGTCACGGCCGCATCGACCGTGGCAGCGCCGACGCCGTACTGCGAGAGCAGTCCCCATTCCTGCGAGTTCACCAGTTGGCTGAGGAACGTCGCGTCGTTCGCCTCGTTGCCAGTCGCCAGCGATCCAGTCGAGATATACACCGGCACGATCGTAGGCGAGGCGATCACCTGCGCCGTCCCGCTGACCCCGGGCATCGTCGTGACCTTCGGCAAGTCCGGACTCACTGCGGGATACTTCGCGCAGAGTGCCGTCACCGAGTACGGTGTGGTCGTAGCCGTGCCGCCCACCAGCGAGCAGGTACCGGTCTGCGAGGTGATGGAGAATGTGATCGTGGGCAGCTCGTTCACCCCGGCGCTCGCTTGGTCGGCGACGCCCGGGAACGTGTAGGTTCCATCGGTCGTCTCGGTGAGCGTGGCGTGGCCGTCGGACACGGAGACGGACTGCCCGCTGTCGAGCTCCATCACGGTGAGGCAGGGTGCGACGCCCGCGTCCGACGTGATGGCATTTTGCTGCGTCTCGGTGCAGCTCGCGAGCTGCGCATTGGGCGGCGTGGACCCTCCGCCCTGCGTGTTCACGGTGGTCGATGCTCCACCGCCTCCGCCGCCGCAGGCGGCCAAGGAGACGGCCGCCAGGGCGGCGAGGAGGATACTGAGAATTCGAGAAGTGGGAGTACGCATGGTCGTTACTCCTCGACGCTGGTCGAGTCAGAGAGGGAAACTAGGACGCGGGACTCATCAATCGCCTCAACGGCGAATCCGCCGGCCGCGAGCGCGGCGTACAGCCTCGGGAACGACACGTCCCCATCGATGACGAGCTCGATCTTGGTGTGCGTGAGGCCCTGCAGGGCTGTCGCGGACAGCACAGTGGCGAGGCTCACGTGCGGGCCTCCCACAGCGATACGGCGATGCTCGAGCGCAGCCAGGCACCAGACGTGCGCCAGTGGCGGGCAGCTCGGGTGATGGTCCATTCCCGCAGCCGGGCATAACGGCGCAGCGAGATCTGGTGGCGGTGGGGAGCGCGACCGGGACGCTCGACGACCACGACAGCGTGTCCCGTGCGACGGGAACCCCGGATGGTGGCGAGGGGGACGGCGGCAGGCGGCTTTGCGGCCGGCGGCCGTAGGGCGGTAGGATCGGCGGTAGGCATGTGGCACCCCTTTGTGGTGTTGCTTGCCAGGCCCTCGCCGGTGCAACCAACACCGACGGGGGCCGACTTCTGCCACACTATTGCCACACTTGGTGCCTCAAATCGGCACCAGTGGCCTCCGCTTCACACCACTAAGTGATTGAGTCTTTTGGGGTGTATTGGAGTGGTGAGGTGTCCCGACCCGCTTTGTAAACCGTTGGTCGGGGGTTCAAGTCCCTCAGCCGGCACCAACTAAAGCTAATGATATCAACAAAATAGAAGTCTCACAGGGACGTTCCAATTGGACACGGCACAGTCCTGGCACAGTTGGCT
>JAKAYU010000149.1 GCA_021809525.1 Pseudomonadota bacterium
TTACGTTCCGTGCCGCCCCGGGCCGCCTCGAGATCGACCGCGGCGGCCACCAGCTCGCCGTGCTCGCAGGCGCGCAGCCTGAAGAGCAGCTCCGGTTCAGCATCGAGCCGGGCGCCGACCCCGTAGAGCACCGCCGCCACGTGCTTGCACATCCTTGCCCAGTCCGGGCAGGAGCAGCTCATCTGGATCTCCCGGGGCTCGGGAAACAGCCCCTCCTGCCGATCGGTGACGAGGCCCATCACCCGATCGGAAAGCCGCCCTTCGAGCAGCTCGATCAGCGAGCCGATCTGCCCGGCGCACTGACTCTTCAGGCGCGACCAGCGCGCCTTCGCCAGCGGTTTGATCGTGACCGCGACCTCGTAGGGTTGCGCTCGCGAACCGGCCACCACCGCGGCAATCCGCCCGGGGCCGATGTCGAGATTGAGCACCGCGCCGCTGCGCACGTAGCTGCGGCCGCGGGGCAGGCGGTATTCGTAGTCCCGGTAGGATTCGAGGTTCTCGCACCAGGCCTTGCCCCAGAAGGTACGCGCGATGGCGCGTCCCTCGATCCTCACCGGGGCGGGGGCGCGGCCCTTCTCGCCGCCCGCCTTCGCCAGGCGCTCAGCGGCGCGCAGCGCCCGCTCACGCTGCTCCCGTATGCTCGGCTTGCGCGTGTAAGCCCACCAGCTCATCGACTCCGGCCTCGCTTGGAATTCGCGCTGATCATGCAGCGCACGCCTTGTGGATGTCGAGCGCGACGGTCGCGAGCAGTTCCTCATCGCTCATTTCCGTCAGCAGCCGCTCGCCGCCCTCATCGAGCAGCTCGCGGGCCAGTCCGCGCTTGGCCTCGATGAGCGCATCGATCTTCTCCTCCACCGTGCCGCGGCAGACGAACTTGTGCACCAGAACGTTGTGTTGCTGGCCGATGCGAAACGCCCGGTCGGTGGCCTGGTTCTCGACCGCCGGGTTCCACCAGCGGTCGAAATGAATCACCTGCGAGGCGGCCGTGAGGTTCAGGCCCGTGCCGCCGGCTTTCAGCGAGAGCACGAAAAACGGCGGGCCGTCCTCGCGCTGGAACTGCTCGATGAGTCCCCGGCGCTTGGCGACCGCCGTGGCCCCGTGCAGAGTCAGGCCCGCACGGCCGAAGACCTGTTGCAGGTACTCGGCGAGCGGCCCGGTGAGCTCGCGGAACTGCGTGAACACGAGCACCCGCTCCTGGCGCTCGGCAAGCTCCGCGCAGATCTCCCCGAGACGCTCGAACTTGCCGCTGCGCGCAGCGGTGTACGGCCCCTGGCCGGCCCACTGGGCCGGGTGGTTGCAGATCTGCTTCAGCTGCATCAGGCAGGAGAGCACCGCGCCGCGGCGCTGGATGCCCTCGGTGCGCTTGAGCACGCGCGCAAGCTCCTGCACGCAGCGCTCGTAGAGCGTCGCCTGCTCGCGGGTCAGGCCGCAGAAGGCGCGCACTTCGGTCTTCTCCGGCAGGTCCGCGATGATGCGCTGGTCGCTCTTCAGGCGCCTGAGGAGGTACGGCTGCACCAGGCGGCGCAGCGGCGCGTAGGACGCATCGCCCCCTTTGCTCATGCGTTTGGCTGCCTCGGCGAAGGCGCGCGCGCCCCCGAGCAGCCCCGGGTTCAGAAAATCGAACAGCGACCACAGGTCCGAGAGCCGGTTTTCGATGGGCGTGCCGGTGAGGGCGATGCGGGCCGAGGCGGTGAGCTGCTTGACCGCGCGGGTCTGCTGGGCGCCGGGGTTCTTGATGGCCTGCGCCTCATCGAGCACCGCGAGCCGCCACGCCCTCGAGCGCAGCGCCGCGCAGCGTGTGACGACCCCGTAGGTGCTCAGCACCACATCGATCCCGCCGAGGGCCGCATCCAGCGCGGCGGCGTCGTTCAGATCGATATCAGTCTCGGACGGATGCGCCACGAAAACCCTCAGGCCCGGGGCGAACCGCTCGAGCTCGCTTTTCCAGTTGGCGATGAGCGAGGCGGGCGCCACGATGAGGCTGGGGGCGCTCACTGCGCCCTCGGCGCGTGCACGGCGCGGCGCGGCGCGAGCGCCACGGCCCGAGCCGCCGTGAACATGCACCAGCAGCGCAATCACCTGCACCGTCTTGCCGAGGCCCATGTCATCGGCGAGACAGGCGCCGAGACCGAGCCCGGCGAGCAGCGCGAGCCACTTGGCGCCTGCAACCTGGTAGGGCCTCAGAGTCGCTTTCAAGCCTGTTCCGGCAAGCGCCTGCTCGGCTTGCGGGTTGCGCAGCCTCTTGAGGAGCTCACGCAGCCACTCGCCCGCCTCGACGCCGGACCAGACCGCAAGCGGCTCGGGCAACTCGGTGATGTCACGGCCGGTGGGCGCTCCGGCCAGCAGGCGCATGCCCTCGTGGAACGAGAGCCCTCCGCTGCGGACCTCCCGCTCGACCCGCTTCCAGTGCTCGAGCGCCGCGGCGAGCTTCTCGCCATCGGCCTCGACCCACCGGCCGCGCAGGCGAATGAGGCCGCCCGCCGAGGAGAGCAGCTGCTCGCTCTCCGCGTCCGTCAGCTCTTCGCCCTCGAGCGTCATGCGCACCGAGAAATCGAGCACGGCTCCGGCGCCGAGGCGCGCGGCGGGCGCCCCGCCCACCCGCACGCTGACCTGAGGCCGCGGCGCGCGACCGGCTTTCCACCAGTCCGGGATCCGCACCACGAGCCCGCAGGCCTCGAGGACCGGAACATCCCGGAGCAGTCTCAAGGCCTCCGCGGGATGCCAGGCGAGCGGTTGGTAGATATCGCCGCTGTCGATGAGCTCGCGCACCCAGGCGAGCCGCTCGGAGGCTTCCTGAACGGGCTTGAGCAGGCTCAAGAGGCGTTTGCGGTTGGCCGTGCCGCTGTACTCCTGCAGGGCGCGAGCGAGTGGCAGATGCCGGGCCGCGCCCTGCTCCGAGACGCCGCCCGCGTAGGTGACCAGGAACGCAAACGGAAACGCCTCGTCACGCGGGTTCTCGGCCAGATGAAAGGTGACCCGGCCGACGAGCCGCCACAGCGGATTGCGCCGGTGCAGATAGGTGCGCAGGCTCTCCTCGCCCGCGAGCGCCTCCCCGCGCAGCCAGTTCTCGATGTCGCGCCAGGCCATGCTGAGGAGCGCCGCATCGAGGTATTCCAGGCCGCGGATCGGCGGAGCGGCAAGCCGCAGGGCCTCGAGCTCCTCCTCAGGCGGCAGCTCCACCAGGACTCCGGGCGCATTGGGCAGCGCATCGCCGAGATGGCACAGCCGGGTCAGATAGCGCTGCGCGAACTCGCGGGCGAAGGTCAGGCCCGGCGGCAGAGCGCTCGTGACTTCGCTGCTCGCAAGATGCACCAAGCCTGCGCCCTGACCCTGCGCGAACGAGCGCTCGATGCGCGCGGCCACCGCGGCGGGCACGGCCTGCGCATCGGGCGAGTCGATGCGCTGCACCGCGAAGTGACGCCGGGCATTGATGTACAGATCGAGAGACTCGGCCATGGCCCGGGGGCGCCCAAAGGATGGGCATTGTACCCGTCACGCAAGGGGCACGCGAAAATCATGATTTTCCCACACCGGCCGCCCGGGTCCGATGGAGTTCGAATGGGACCGGCGAAAACCTGCGGCCACCGTGGCCGGCAACGCTGCGCGCATCCCCGGGGGAGTCAACGTGCTGCGGCCCGATTTCAGGCCGCGCATTGGATCAAGTCACGATCGCAGCTCTCCGTCATGGCACAAGGCATCGCCCCGTGGGAACCTGAGCCGCTCGGCAAGATGCGCTGCCCGGACGGGCGGTGCATGAAGCAGAGCGCCGATTCGCGGCGCGTGGGATGAGCAACGTGGAACATCACCGCAAAGCGGCGAGCTCGGGCAGCACGCCGATCTTCGCGCGAGCGGCTCGGCCCCGAGTCGATGTGGCTACGCTGCGAGGCGAGGAACTTTGCTGGCGTCGACCTTGCGCGAGACGTGCCAGGCGTCGTAGGCGGCCTGCATGCGCAGCCACACCTCAGGGCAACCGCGCCGAGGCGCACAGAGCCGCTCGCAGCCGAGCGGGCAATACCTGCGGCGAGTTCCGCACGGCAGCGGGGTCGACGTATCGCTGCCCGGCCGGCCGTCCCGCTCGTGAGCATCGCGTGAAGTTTCCGGTACCCGCCCGATGGCGTTTCGCGCACGCGATCTTGAGTGCCGGATAAAAAAATGCACTCTGGAGCATCATGACTCCCGAGTTGCCGGCCTCGCTGCCGCGCCTCGCGGCGCTCGCCGGAATCATCGGACCGCGGGAAGCGCAATTTCCCGTGAGCGCGAGCGCCGCCAGAGGAGCCGCGGTTCCCACCTCCACCGAGAGTGTGTATCAATCCAGCGCCCTGCGTTGCCGTCCGGGACAGTCGGCGGCTACTCGTTTCCAGATGCCGAGCGGCGCGCCGGCTCGGGACACATCAGACACTCGGCATCAATCGGCGAGTCGTGCACAACCCCGGGTGACAGCCGTGGGCGCACAGCCCGTAGCGCAAACAGTGGGTGCAGGTAACGTGCCCGCCACCGCCGAAGGATCCTCTGCGGTCACGAAGCGCGTGACGGAATGCGGCTGCAGACCGGGTTCAGCGTGCAGCCGCGAACGGATCGAGTCCTGCTCAGCTCGTCGTGCCCTCGCGCCCATACTGGTCCTCGAGGCGCACGATGTCGTCCTCGCCGAGGTAGGAGCCCGACTGGATTTCGATGATGTGCAGCGGGATCTTGCCCGGGTTCTCGATGCGGTGGCGCACGCCGATCGGAATGTAGGTCGACTGGTTTTCCTCGAGGAGGAACACCTCCTCCCCGCGGGTGATGCGCGCGGTGCCCGAGACCACCACCCAGTGCTCGGCGCGGTGGTGGTGCAGCTGGAGCGAGAGCACCGCGCCCGGCTTGACCTTCAGCCGCTTGACCTGAAAGCGCGGCCCCGCCTCGATGCTGTCGTAGCTGCCCCAGGGGCGGAAGACTTCCCGGTGCAGGCTGTGCTCGTAGCGACCGGCCTCCTTGAGTCGGTGCACCAGCTTCTTCACGTCCTGCACCCGGTCCTTCGGGGCCACCAGCACCGCGTCCTTGGTCTCGACCACGACGTGGTCCTTCAGGCCGACGGCCGAGACAAGCCGGCTCTCGGCATACAGGTAGCAGCCCTCGGAGTCCTCGCAGATCACATCCCCGCGCGCCACATTGCCGTGCGCGTCAGCCTCGCAGGCCTCGTGCAGCGCCGCCCAGGAGCCCACGTCGCTCCAGCCGGCCGCCAGCGGCACGACCACCGCATCGCGGGTCTTCTCCATGACTGCGTAGTCGATCGAGTCGGCGGGACACGCCTCGAAGCGCTGCCGCTCGATGCGGGTGAAATCAAGATCCGAGCGCGCCGCGGCGAAGGCCTCGGCGCACACCCGCGCCATCTCGGGCGCGAAGCGGCCGAGCTCCTCGAGATAGCGCCGGGCGGAGAAAAGGAACATGCCGCTGTTCCAGTAGTACTCGCCTGCGGCGAGGAACTGCCGGGCCCGCTCGACATCGGGCTTCTCGACGAAGCGGCGGATGGCAAAGGCCGCCCCCTGGTCGGCCCCGCGCTGGATGTATCCGTAGCCGGTCTCGGGGCTCACCGGGACGATCCCGAAGGTGACGAGCTTGCCCTCCCCTGCGGCCGCGAGCGCCGCGTGCACGGCCTTCTGAAAGGCCGGTACGTCCCGGATCACGTGATCGGCCGGCAGCACGAGCAGGAACGGATCGACGCCCTGGGCGCTCTTGAGCGCGGCGTGGGCGGCCAGCGCGATCGCAGGCGCGGTGTTGCGTCCGAGCGGCTCGAGGACCAGGGCCGCGGGTTTGATGCCGATCTCGCGCAGCTGTTCGGCGACGAGGAAGCGGTGCGCCTCGTTGCACACGATCACCGGCGCTGCGGCCGAGAGGCCCTCGAGCCTGAGCGCGGTCTGCTGGATCAGGGTCCGCTCGCCGGTGAGCGCGAGCAGCTGCTTCGGGTAGAGCTCGCGCGAGAGCGGCCAGAGCCGCGTGCCGGCGCCGCCGGAGAGGATGACGGGCGTGAGCATGAGGTGAGCCTCGTGGCGAACCGGGGGGTCAGGACTCGAGTTTGCGGATCGAGCGGCCGCGGCCGATGGCGTAGTAGGCCAGCCCGAAGCGCTCGACCACGTGCGGGTCATAGAGATTGCGGCCGTCGAAGATGACCGGACTCGCCAGCAGCGCGCGCAGCCGCTCAAAGTCCGGGCTGCGGAACTCCTTCCACTCGGTGATGATGGCGAGCGCATCGGCGCCTTCGACCGCCTCGTACGCATTGCTCGCGAGCGCAAGGTCGGGCCGCTCGCCGTAGATGCGCTCGGCCTCGACCGTGGCCACCGGGTCGTAGGCGCGCACCCGCGCTCCGGCGCGCCAGAGCCCCTCCATCAGCGTGCGGGAGGAGGCCTCGCGCATATCGTCGGTGTCGGGCTTGAACGCGAGCCCCCAGAGCGCGATGGTCCGCCCGGCGAGTGTGCCCTCGAAGTGCCGCTCGATCTTGCCGAGGAGCACTTCCTTCTGCCGGGCGTTCACCGCCTCGACGGCATTGAGCAGCAGCGGCTCATGGCCGGCATCGAAGCTCGAGTGGATCAGCGCCTTGACGTCCTTGGGGAAGCACGAGCCGCCGTAGCCGGCGCCCGGATAGATGAACCCGTAGCCGATGCGCGGGTCCGAGCCGATGCCGAGGCGCACCTTCTCGATGTCCGCGCCCAGGCGCTCGGCAATGTTCGCCAGCTCGTTCATGAAGCTGATCTTGGTCGCGAGCATGGAGTTTGCGGCGTACTTGGTCAGCTCCGAGGAGCGGATGTCCATGACGATGAGCCGGTCGTGGTTGCGCGTGAAGGGCTCGTACAACTCGCGCATGAGCTCGGCGGTGCGGGGATTGTCGGTGCCGACGACGACGCGGTCGGGCTTCATGAAGTCGGCGATCGCCGCGCCCTCTTTGAGGAATTCGGGGTTGGAGACGACGTCGAACTCGACTGTCTCGCCCCGCTCGGCGAGCGTCGTCTCTATCTGGCGACGCACCTTGTCGGCGGTGCCCACCGGCACCGTGGACTTGGTCACGACAACCGTGTAGCGCCTCATGTGCGTGGCAATGGTCCGGGCCGCGGAGAGCACGTGGCGCAGGTCCGCCGAACCGTCCTCGTCCGGGGGGGTGCCCACGGCGATGAACTGGAACAAGCCGTGTTCGACCCCACGCTTTGCGTCCGTCGTGAACTCGATGCGGCCCGCCTCACTGTTGCGACGCAACAGCGCGTCGAGTCCCGGCTCGTGGATGGGCACCTCGCCGCGTTTGAGACGCTCGATCTTACCCACGTCGACGTCCACGCAGACCACGTGATTGCCGGCCTCCGCCAGGCACGCGCCGGTCACGAGACCGACATATCCAGAACCGAAGATAGTGACTTTCATGGCGCGCGAGAGGGTAAAGGAAGGGGGAAGGTCTCACAAGCGCACACATCCTGCTTTGCCCAGCCGGCCCTGAGCATGTGACTGGCCTTTCCAGCACCTGGCGAGGCCGGCGAAGCAGGCAAGTGGAGGCGCAAGATACGCGACATTGCGGTTTTCAAAAACTGATAGGCCTCGTTATACTTATATCTGTACCGAGAAAAGGCGCGAGCAGAAGGGGAGGCTCCCCCGGTTTCGCGGATGCGATCCGATGCCAGGATGAGGACGAATTGAAGCAAAGTCTCGCTATTGCCAGTATTTCCGGTCTCCTCCCGAGGCATTCCTTGGGGGATAGGGTAACCGTCGACTTTTCACCCACGAGCTCTCGACTCCTGAGTGCCCTGGGGGGCATCTCGATGGGCCTTCCGGTCCGCAAAACGAGACTCCCTCGGGGTCAACGCCTTGCACCGCGAAGCGTTGCAAAAAAAATGAGGAGTAGGTCCCGGACACGGATGCCATGGCGAGTTCAAACTGACCCGGCCTATTGTCGCGTATTTGCGACACCTCCGTGAAAATAGAAGTGAAATTGGTTAAGGAGAAGATCCTAGTGATCCAGACGAACGGAGACGGGCCTTCGAATCTACCCTCCAGAGTGCGTGCGTGCCCATTCGCAGAACTCTGGCTTCTGCCTGCGGACAATGTTCGCTCGCATGCTACAACGCGCAATTTCGAAAACGTGACACAGGTACGGGTCACTTCAGAAACACACCAGTAAGGGAGCCAGGCGTGAGTTGGGAAATCATCTTCATCAGCGCACTTGCGTTGGTTGTTTCATTCGCTCTCACCTATCTCCTGATAAGGACCGCGAAGCACATCGGGCTGATCGATGTCCCGAACGAACGCAGTTCGCATGACGTTCCGACACCGCGCGGGGGCGGTATTGCAATCGTGCTCGCATCGATCGGAGCCATGGCGATTCTCACCGCCACCGGCCTCATACCGCTGCGCCTGTTCATCGCCGTGTCCGGCGGCGGCGCCATGGTGGCTACCGTCGGTTTTATCGATGACTGCCGCTCGCTCTCCGCAGCAATCCGACTGGTCGTGCATTTCGTCGCAGCAGTTTGGGCAGTTGGGTGGCTAGGGCCAGTAACTCACATCGAGCTAGGCAGCGGGAGTCTCGATTTGGGCGTTTTCGCTTATCCAATGTCGATACTTGCCATCGTGTGGTTCCTCAACATGTTCAATTTCATGGACGGAATCGACGGAATCGCGGCATCTCAGTCTGTTTTCATGTGCGCAGCGC
>JAKAYU010000150.1 GCA_021809525.1 Pseudomonadota bacterium
CAGGTGAACGTACTGGCCCGGCCGAAGACCGCTGTTCCGCGGCAGGCTCCCCCAAGCCATTACGGTTCCATCGTTCGCGCTGACGGTCGGGCTGACATAGGCGAGCGTCGTTGAGATTGGCCTCGCTCCCAGCACCTGCAAGGGCTCTCCGGGTGCGAGCTGCGAAGCGGCAGCTTCGGGAATGTCCGTCCGTACGACGAGGCGGTCGACGTCGATCACCTCGGTGAGTACGGTGCTCGCGTCTACCGCGGTGCCGGGCTTCACGTTGACGCTGACAACGGTCCCGCTGAGGGGGGCAGTGACGCGCAGCAGCGCACGTTGCGCCTCCGCGCTCTGCAAGGCTTTCAGCGAAGCGTTGTGCTCGGCGTACAGCCGCTTGAGCCGTGCGACCTCCTGTGCCGCATAGCGCTCCGTCATCGTGCTGGAATTGAGCTCGACGAGCAGCTGGCCTCGCTTGACGCGCTCCCCGGCGGCGACCGCCACTTGTGTCACGACGCCGCTGACGGGGGCGGCAACGGAGGCAGCGGCTGCGGGGCGCTGCGGCGTCGCCGGTGCCGGCTCCACCACGCCGTAGCCATTCACGTAACGGTGCAGGGTCATGCGCCTCAATTCACCGACTTGAACGGTGATTCTGGGGCCCTGGAGCGCATCGGATTGCTCAGCGGCCGCGGAGCTCGCGCCGTGCGATCTGAAGAGCGCGTACGCGCCGAGCGCGACCCCCAAGGCGGCGATGCCGCCGGTGATCAATGTGCGGGATTTCATGGGTGTGTCGGGTGAGGGATGTTTTGTGCGGATTGCAAGAGGGCGGGGCGCAGGGTGAGCGGGCTTTGCACCGCGTCCTGCAACGCGCCGAGCGCCTGCTGCGCGGCCAGCCGCGTAGCGAGTTGATTGCGCGCCCCGGCATAGAAGGCAACCTCGGCGTTGGCGAGATCGAGCGGCTGCAGCTCGCCGGCGCTGACCTGCGCGCGGATGGACTTAAGCTGGTGCGTCAGGTTCCCGAGTAACGAGTCGGCCGTCCTGACCTGCGCGAGCGTCGAGCGGTACGCGGCGAGCGCGCCATCGATCTGTGCCACGGCAGCCGCCTGCACGCCGAGGAACTGCACGGCGGCCACGCGGCGCCGGGCACGCGCCTCGGCGATTGGACCCTGGTTCTGATTGAGGACGGGCAACGTCAGCGAGAGGCCGAGCTGCCACTCGCGATCGCCGGCGAGCTGCGAGTTCCAGGCATAGCCCGGGCCGAGCGCGATGTTGGGCCACTGGCGCGCGATCTCGAGCTTCAGCGCCGATTGGCTGGCCGCATACTGCGCGAGCGCGGCCCTCACGTCCGAGCGTCCGAGTAAAGCCCGCTGCCGCACCGCGGGCCGGGTGAGATCGCGCGGGAACTGCTTGAAGCCGGAGAACGAGAGAGGCACGCCCCGCAATGCGCTTACCGGTACGCCGATCGCGGTGGCGAGCGCGATGCGCGCCTCGCGAATCCGGCCCTGCTGCCTCTGCCGGGCGAGGGTCGCATTATCGAGTGCGATCCGCGCGCGGGTGACATCGTAGCTCGACACCACGCCGGCTCTGAATTGCCCTTCGAGCAGGTTGAAGACGCTCCGCAGCGCAGACACCTGCTGGGCCAGGAGCGATTCGGTCTGACGCGCCGTATAAAGCTCGAGCAATGCGCTGCGCAGGCGGCTGCGTACGCCCCAGACCGTTCCAACGAGGTCCCACCGTGCGGCAGCTGCGAGGTGGCGTGCCTGCGCCATGCGATCGCCGCGCCGGCCGGCGGTCTGGATCGGCCAGTCGATGGCGATCGGCACGATCCAGGGGCTCGGCACGGCCGGAACCCCGGAATCGTATCCCGGGGTCAGCGAAAGAGACGGATTCGGACGCTCGCGGGCCGTGATCCGTGCCGCCTGAGCCGCAAGCAATTGTGCGCGCGCATAGGCGAGCGAGGGCTGGTAGTAGAAGGTGGCCAGGGTCAACGCCTTGAGGTCCCAGGGCCGGCCGGGGCCGGGCAAGGGGACATGGTTGGCCGCCAGGAACTTCCCGAGGCCCGGATTGGCGAGCGAGCGGCTCTCGTAAGCGGCGAGCGATCCGGCAGGAGAGATCGGCCGCGGCTGGAAAGTGGCGCAGCCCGAGATCAGCCCCACGGCGAGCAGCCACAGGCGCCGCATTCTGAAGGCAGTCGGCATGGATTTGGCATTTATCGGGATCATGAGTAGTAATACGCACGAGAGCCCGCCACCCCTCTCGAGAACCCGATAATTCGATCCGCCGCGAGGGTCGGGCGGGCCGCGTGCGTATTATCCTTTGCGCGCCATAGAGGAGACTTCAGCATGATCGAGCAAGACATCCGAGCTCTCGATGCCCGCGAGCCCGACCACCCGCTGGACCGGCTCGAGGCCGACATCTGGGCACGCGTGGCCACACGCGAGGAGGTCGGGCGACGGTCGGCTCGCCTTCTCGTGCTTCAGGTGACGCTGCTTGGCATCGCCTTCAGCGTGAGCGCGCTTGCCGGCTATCAGGCACGGCCGGCGAAGAGCTCGGAGCTGAGCGCCTTTTCCATGCAAACTCCCATGAACCCCTCGACGCTGCTGGCGGATGATCACCCTTGACCGGTATCACACGCACGGCGCTGGCGGTGCTGGCGCTCACAATCCTCGCTGCGGGAGCGGGCGGCTGGCTTGGGGTACATTACGGATTGGCGGCCAGTCGCTCGCCGACGAGCCTCAATCGCCTCCTGCACCATGAGCTTCATCTGACCGCGGATCAGAAGCGGCAGCTCGCCGCGCTCGAAGCCCGCTATGACGCGCGCCGCAAGACGCTGGAGGCCCAGGCGCGCCAGGCCAACCGCGAGCTCGCCGCCGCCCTTCTCGCCAGTCACGAGTACACGCCCCAGGACGAGCAGGCGATCGAGCATCTTCACGTAGCCATGAAGGCGCTGCAGATTGCCACGGTCAAGCATCTGCTCGCCATGCGCGCGGTGCTGACCCCGACCCAGGCAGCGAAGTTCGACAAGACGGTCGCCGCGGCGCTCGATTCGGGCCGCCGGTGACCGACGGTCCCGATGAGGACGAGCGGCAACTCGCAGCGGCCGCCCGGGCCGGTGGGCGCGCAGCCTTCGATCAGCTGGTTCGGCGGGAAAAGAGACCGCTGTACCGATTCGTGCGCCGATACGTAGGCAACGCGGAAGATGCCTACGACATCGTTCAGGACACATTCGTGTCCGCGTGGCTGGCGCTCGAGCGCTACGACAGCCGGCAGCCGTTCGCGTTCTGGTTGCGCGCGATCGCGCTCAACAAGTGCCGCGATCACGGCAGGCGACAGGCCGTGCGCCGCCGCTTCCTGACGTTGTTCTCCTTAGCCCCAGAGGCCCTGGACGAGGCGCTGCTGAGTGAGCCAGAGCAGTCGCGCGTCGACGATGAGCGGCGGTTACGGCGCCTCGATCAGGCCATCGCTGCTCTGCCCAGGCAATACAAGGAACCACTGCTGCTGACCCTCGTCAGCGGCCTGACTCAGCAACAGGCGGCTCGCGAGCTCGGGATCAGCATCAAGGCTGTGGAGATGCGGATGCGCCGGGCTAGAGAGAGACTGCGTGAATCGTTGGGCAGCGCGGCCGATGTCGCATAGCAGCCTGGCTCAGCGCAGCAGGTGCGCCGCCACGCTTGCCGGAACCACGATGCTCGTCACGATCCCCCGCGATCGGCGATCCCGCGACGCTCAAAGCGAGTCCGCCTGAGTAGCCCGGGCCGAAAGCCAAGCGGTTGTCGCAAGACAAAATCTCGAAATACATCTGGGTCGAGACGCGAGTAGTTGAAGAGCCCGATGCCGTGTTGACTGCGCCTCGTATTGCCTCACGCAATTTTGTTGCCGACTGATTCATCAAGGACATAATCGGAGTTTGGGTTTTGG
Source organism: Pseudomonadota bacterium (assembly GCA_021809525.1). Taxonomy (GTDB): domain Bacteria; phylum Pseudomonadota; class Gammaproteobacteria; order Steroidobacterales; family Steroidobacteraceae; genus 13-2-20CM-66-19. The sequence continues at coordinate 3,898 of JAKAYU010000150.1, forward strand.
CCGTCTTTTGACCCCGTCGTAAACCACAGAGCGGAAGGTCAGTCTGCCGCCGCAGGCGGCAGAGATCCCCCATGGGCACACGGACTATGATTGTCCAGGCGGCATCCGCGGGTATTTTGTTCGAGTTCCGCACGATCGGCAGGCTGGCGATGCCAGCTGGAGTCAACGTGGAAACCGTCCGCTACTACCAGCGCCGCGGCTTGCTCGAGGAACCGCGCCGCCCACCGGGCGGCATCCGCCGCTACAGCGAGGCGCACGCCCGCAGGCTGCGGTTCATTCGCCAAGGTCAGGGAATCGGCTTCGGCCTGGAGGAGGTTAATGAGCTCCTCGCTCTGGAGGACGGCCGACACTGCCGCGAAGCCGAACGGCTGGGATCGCTCAAATTGGCCGCGGTGCGGGAGCGGCTGGCTCAGCTGCGCCAAGTGGAGCGAGCGCTCGCGAGCCTCGTCGAGCAGTGCCACTGCAATACGGGCACGGTGAGCTGCCCGCTGATCGCGGCGCTGCAAACCGATCAGACCACCGAGCGCCCGCGGAGGCACCGTGATCGCTGAGGGCTCCTTCCCGGCGACGGCGATGCCGGATAGCGACTGGTGGAGCGCCCTGTGGCCCGCTCCGGGGCGGGTGCTCGCCGATCTCGGGATTGAGCCGGACCTGGATGTCGTCGATCTGTGCTGCGGGGATGGTCATTTCACGGCAGCGATCGCGCAGGAAGCCTCCCGAGTCGCGGCCATCGATATCGATCCGCGGATGTTGGAGCTGGCGCGGACGAAAGTCGCAGCGGCAGCCGCAGGCCACTGCACGTTCATCGAGGGCGATGCTTACGACCTCGCCGCCCTTGTACCGTGGCCGGCGGATCTCGTTTTCATGGCAAATACCTTTCATGGAGTGCCTGTTAAGGAGCGCCTCGCGCGCGCCGTCGCGGCGATCTTGAAGCCGAGCGGCCGCTTCGTCGTCATCAACTGGCATCGCCGCCCGCGCGAGGAGACGCAAGTCCTCGGCAAGCCACGCGGCCCGATGACCGAGATGCGCATGGAGCCGACGGACGTCGCCGCGGCGCTCGAGCCCTGCGCGCTGCGACTCGAGCACGTCGTCGACCTCCCGCCCTACCACTACGGCGCTATCCTCAGACAAGCGGACGCGCGATAGCGGATAGGATTGACTCCCGAGTTGTCCTTCGCTGGGCAGAACCCGAGTCTTCCGTAGAGCAGCAACCGGCGCTCGGATGCTGCGAGCTCGAGCGCTTTCTTCGCCGTCAACCCCTGGCATCCGCCCCGCGATCGAGACGCCATCACGCCCGACACCCCGTCCGCCGACGGTGAAATCACAGCTCTCGTCGGCGAGCAATCGCAAGGCCTGCGGCTGAGTTGTCTCAGCCCGCCGCGCTCAAAAGGACTTCTTCGTGGTTGAGTGAGTCCGCCATAGCGGAATGCCCTCTGAATATCGGCCGCGGTCAACGCTGGGGTACGCTTGACCTGACGCCTTCTCGTCCGCCTCGACCCCGACATAAAATGAGTACGTCGCAGACCGTCTCCCGCGGAACGACACCCGTGGGACACCCACTCGATTCCGGCTACGTTGGACTCGATGTAGAGACGTCGGCGCGCGCTATCGGGCAACCTTCTCCACCGCCGTGGCCAATCGGTCCGGCGAAAGATGCGCATAGCGAAGCACCATCGTGATATCGGCGTGGCCGAGGAGCTCGCGCACCGTGTTGAGGTCGATGCCCGACTGGACCAAACGACTCGCAAAATGATGCCGCTAATTCCGCCAGCGGAATTAGAGACATTGTTCCGGCAGCCGGATTATTCCGGCAACGGTCGCTCGGGGGCTCTGTTCTCCGGAGGATCGCGCGAGCGGGTACGCATCGGTGGCGGAATAATCACAGGGTATTGAGGAAGGCTAAGATGCGATCGCTGGGCCGGTACCGAGTGGTACGCGCCTTTGTCGCGGCCGTTTTTGCCAAGGCCACTTCCTTGAGCTGCATGTCAGCCTGCAGGTACATCGATGTGGTTTCAACGTTCTCGTGACCCAACCAGAGCGCGATCACGGAACGATCGACGCCATGGCGAAGTAAGGTCATTGCCAGTGAGTGCCTCAGGGAATGAAACGTCACCCGTTTCTTGATCAATGAGGGGCAGTGACGGCGAGCGACAAGCAGATGCTTTTCGAGCAGGTATTCCAAGCCGTCATGTCCCAAGGCGTTGCCGCGCGTAGTCGGGAAAAGCGGATCGGACGGTTGCCCCTCGCGTTCCCGCAACCAAGCACGCAGCACCGACACCGCTTCCCTACGAAGCGGTGTGCATCGGGTCTTCCTGCCTTTGCCCAAGCATTGTACGTGTGCGCCAGTGCCCAGGATGATGTGCTCGCAGCGAAGTCCGATGACTTCTGCCGCCCGCAATCCAGTCTGCACGGCGAGGAGCAATATCGCTCGATCGCGCCGCCCGCTCCAGGTTTTGAGGTCTGGAGCTGCAAGCAGAGCGGCCGTTTCCGCCGGTGTGAGAAAGCAGATGGCTCGACGGACATAGCGTTTACTGGGTATGGCCAGCACGCGCTGCGCAAGGGCACTGTACTCTGGTGCATGCAAGGCAACGTAGCGAAAAAAGGAATGAATAGCGGCGAGGCGCACGTTGCGGCTGCGGGCGCTGTTACCGCGTGTCTTCTCCAGATGATCGAGGAATGTACCGAGGAAGGGTGTATCCAGGTCCGGCACGGTTACTTGCGAAGGCGCTGTACCGAGACGTTGCTGTACGTACTGCAGCAGAAGGCGAAAAGTATCGCGATAACTGGCAATGGTGTGAGGGCTGACCTGTCGCTGTTGCATCAGCCGATCCATGAAGAATGACTCCAGCAGAACGGGGAAGGATTTCGCGGCATTCATGACCGAGTCCTCCGCTCCGATCGCTCCACCCGCTTCAGTGCGTAGCGCAGTAACTGCGGAGTCGCCGTCAGATACCACTGCGTATCCGTGATGTGGGCGTGCCCCAAATACGTGGAAAGCTGCGGCAAGTGGCGCTCGACGTCGACGCCACGGCGATACCACTTCAACAGTGTCTGAATGGCCAGTCGATGGCGCAGTCCATGCAGACGCGGTCCATGGGAGTCGCCGGGAGCGCGAAGGCCGATCTGGTGCGAGAGTTTGACGAAGGTCCAGCGGAGCACGTCATAGGTCACTCGAGTGCCCCGGTCGGAGAGAAAGAAACAAGGACTACTGGGGCTGTAAACCAGGCGATTCCGACGCCTCGCATAACGCTTCAAGGCGTGTTGCGTGGAAGCGTGAACCGGAACGTATCGGCTTTTGCCGAATTTGCTCTGGCGAACGGTGAGCACGCCACGTTCCAGATCCACATCGTCACGATGAAGCTGCAATGCCTCCTTCGCGCGCAGACCGGTAGCGACGTACAACCCAAAGAGCGTGGCGAAGGTGTGCGGTCGCAATCCGATCGTGGAGGGCAACTGCCGGGCCGCCTTGATCAGATCGAGGATTTGCTCGTCGCTGTAGAGATGCGGTGAGACTCGCCGATACTGATAGGGCAACAGATCGGGTGGCGGCACTACGTTGCGCGGATCGTTGCCATGACAGTATCTTGCGAAGCGCCGTACCATCCCCAAGCGGTTGGCCCACTGGACCGGCGTCGCATGAGCGGGCTGCGTCGCCCACTTCAAGGCGAGTTCCGTGGTAATGTAGTCCGCACGCTCGCGGTTGGCGAACTCGACGAACCGTTGCAACAGGCGCCCAGGCAGGCTCAGCTTGTATCCCAAGGCGCGACGTACTGCGAGGTACTCCTCAAGCGCGGTGTGCAACGAACTCATGCCCCACCCCCCATCCACGGAAGGGCAATGCCGCGCAGGGCTTCGATATCGACCTTGGCGTAGATCTGCGTCGTCGTTGGCTGGCGATGGCGAAGGAGTTGGCCGATTTCCCCGAGCGATGCGCCTCGGCGCAGCATCTGCGTTGCCAGGGAATGTCGAAATAGGTGCGCCCCTTTGAAGGCTGGACTCAATCCGGCACGCTTGAGGGCACGACGCACCACACAGCAAATGGCGCTCAGCCGAAGGGCATGCCACGGCGCTTTCAGCCGGATAAAAACCTTGCGGGTCGAACAGGTCGGACGCACATGACGCAGATAATGAACGAGCGCCTTGCCCACCTCCTGAGGTAGCGGCAATCGTTCGAACCTCTGACCTTTGCCGCGCACGAGCACCTCGCCGCTTTCCCAGTCCAAATCGTCCACGGTCATGGCGAGCACTTCGCCACCGCGCAAACCCAGTCGAGCCAGAAGCAGCAAGATCGCGTAGTCGCGCTGGCCGGAGGGCGTGCTGCGATCGCAGCTCTTGAGCACTCGCTCGACCTCCTCTGGCGGAAGAAACTTTGGAATGTCGGACAGTCGCCAATCAGCGGCCCCCAACAGTGCCCCGGCCAGGTCTGTCTTTGTCTTGCCACGCTGGTGCAGAAAGCGCAGAAACGAGCGTAGTGCCGTGACGGTCAGCTGGGTATGCCTGCGACCGACACGCTGGTCTTCACGAACAATGAAGCGATGCAGGTCCCTCGGGGTGAGGTCGCGAAGACGCACGATCATGTTCTGAAAATGCTCGTTCAGAAATCGCTGCACGATGGGGAGATAACCATCCACAGTCGCGCGTGCCAAGCCTCGCTCGCAACTCAGGAATTTCTCGTAGGCGCGTGCGAGCTGACCTATAGTGGAGCGGTCGATGGCGGGATGTAATACAGGGGTCAGACCCCAGATC
>JAKAYU010000151.1 GCA_021809525.1 Pseudomonadota bacterium
AGATCCACATCGACGAGCTGATCACGCACGTGATGCCCATCGAGCGCATCAACGAGGCGTTCGACCTGATGCACCGCGGCGAGTCCATCCGCACGGTCGTGACCTTCTGAGCGGCCGGATGGCCCAATAGAACGGGCACACCGGACGGCCTGGCGCAGCCCGGTGTGCCCGCGGACTCGAGGGCGAGCGCTTACTCCAGCGCCACGTCCATACGCTGGGTATAGAAGGTGTTGCTGCTGGCATCGTAGGTGCCGATCGCAACCAGCTTGAAGATCTTGTTCGAGCCGTTCACCGTGCTCGACAGCCCGCTGAGGAAACTCGAGGAACTGTCGTACACATCTATGCCGCTGGTGGCGTTGCCGATCGCGTACTCGGAGTTGCCGCTGCAGGTGCCGCTCGCGCAGCCGGGGATGATCGTCGGGCTGCTCGAAAGGCTCGAGAGCTGCACGGTCTGCGGACCGGTGCGCATGATGGCCGAAGTGATGCTGGAATTGCCCAGATTCACGACAATGCCCGAGCTGCCGGCGCTGCTGAACGGTGCGGTGGTGCCGGAGGTCCACTCCACGATCAGGGTGGAGGTTCCGTTGGTCATGTTCGTGACCGTCGAGGCATTGAAGTCCGGCGGAGCCGAGCCGAACGGCGCCACGATTCCGCTGGCCTCGAGCAGGGTGCCGGCACTGAGGGTGCTCGCATCGAATGAGCCGGTGTTCAGCGTGTAGCTGGCCGGATTGGCGTCCTCGGTGCTCGTGATGCCGGTGCCGGCGAAGTTAAAGACGCCCGGTGCGTGATTGTCGATCTCGAGTGCATTCACGGTCGCGCTGCCCATCGCTCCGCTGCTGAGCGTCCCCCACACATCCGTCGGCTGCAGGCGGATCTGACCGGGGTTGGCATTGAGCGCGAGCGTCGTCGAGGTGCTCGGGAAGGGGGCCGGTCCGATACCGAGCGCAGTGACCCGTTGGCCAATCGAGACCGACTGCGTGCCCAGCCCGCTCGCGGCCGCCCCGTCCTCGCTTACCACTGTGCCTGTGCCCATGGTGACGGTCGCTGCGGGGTAGTACCTGAAGGACTGATTGCTGTAGCAGAATCCTTCCGCGCAAACGTACTCGGCGTCCCTGAGCGTCAGGGTATTGCCGCTGCGCGCCACGACGGTGCCGCGCAGCGCCTCGTTGCCCTGGCTGATGACTGTGGTGCCGGCGTAGACCGCGGTCGCGTTCAGCGCTGGCGTGATGGTCGACAGATCCCCGAGCGTGCCGTAGGCCGTGACGGTGAGGCCCGGGTTGAGACTGGCGAGTGCATTAAGACCCGCAGAGCCGGTGTAGGTCGTGCCGTTGATGTTGAAGTACGTGCTCGACGAGGTGTTGACCGTCAGCGCGCCCACATCGCCGTCGCCGTAGTAGGTGTCGTCGAACGGGCGGATGTTTTCAGTGAAATTTCCTCCGCTGGCGTTGGCGAGGACGATCTGGCCCCTGGCGCGCAGCGGCGCGGTGTCGTAAGGCTCGACCGTCGCCACGACGAACGGCTTGACCGTCACCGTGTTGGTGCCGACGTCGATCGAGTTCGATGCGGCCAGGTCGATGTCGATCGCGAGCGGGGTCGACTTGTTCAGGCCCACCACGAGCGGGTGGTTGGGCGCGAACTTCACTGTCTCGGTGATCACGCCCGGATTGGCGCTCCCGGAGGTGCTGACTACCTTCGCGGCGGTAGTTTGTCCCTTCAGGTAAATCATCGGCGAGGAGTAATCGAGACTGATCGACAGGCTCTTGTAAGTCCCGGTCGGGATGCCGGTTGCCCCGAACAGTTCGGTGATGTTTGTCCTGCGGGTGAGGTCGACCAGCTCATCGGTGGACTGGGCATAAGCGACGTATCCGTCCGTGCGGGTCAGGGTGATCGTATACAGTCCGACCGAGTAAGCGCTGAAATCGCCCGCCGCTTCGCCGGTGAGCATCAGAACCGGGGTGCCGTTGCTCACGTACGTGGTAGCACTGCAGCCTCCGAGCGCAATTGCCAGCGCTGCTCCCACGGCGCAGATCGAGGTGCGCAGGGTGCCTGAGGCGCCCCGTGTTGCGCGAGCGCAATCGAATCTCATCAATCTCCCCCTTCGCTCGGGATGGGTATCGCAGGTCCGTTCAGGCTGAACGGCTGTAAAACCCCTAGTGTATCGTCTTTGAGCCGGCTGCGTCGCTGGGGTTCCAGCGCGCAGTGCATCGGGGCCTTTCTCCGCCCCGGGCCACGCGCTCTTGCCGGAGCACCCCCGGGCGGGCTGCTCGTGGCGGCGAGCATGAGCAGGCCGTACACATTGCCCGTACCCAGCGTCGCGCTCGTCTGCGAGGCGCCATGATCCGTGACGGTCACGGTCCCGTTTGGGTCGCCTTCATCCGGGTATCCTGACGGGAGCTGCGGCTCGCTGTGCCTTTCGGCAAATCGTTGCCGACCGGCACGTTGGACGGCGGTGCCGGATAGGCCGCTCACCAGGGTCCCCCGGCCGACTACGGTCGTGACGCTGCCCGCGCTGCGCAATGCGATGGCCCCTCGCGCGGCGGCGCCAGCACGTCGAGCGTGCAGACTCCCCGGGGGGGGGGCTCGGCGATAATCAGCGAGAGCGACTCTATGCTGCGGCGAGCGAGCGCCCCGGCCATCGACGCGCAGGCCAGTGGTTTTGCCCGCCGGGCCCTCGTCCGCACTGCATCGCTCTGCCGCAGCGGTGTGCGGCCCGCGGCTTTGCCGCCCGATTACCCCGGCGGAGGGCTAATAGGCCCCTCGTCCTCGCGCTGTCCGTCGATCCAGGTCGAGCGCACGTTCAGGTTCTCGTCGGTCAGCACGAGATTGGCGCGGTAGCCGGGCTCGATGCGGCCGAGCTCGCCGGCGAGGCCGAGGAACTCGGCCGGATACAGGCTGGCCATGTGCACGGCCTCGTGCAGCGGCAGGCCGAGCAGCTCGATCGCATTGCGCACGCAGCTGGCGAGGTCGATATTCGAGCCGGCGAGCCGCCCCTCCTCGTCGTAGCAGACCGAGCCCGCGACCGTGATGGGCCGGCCTTGCAGCTCGAACGCGCGCAGGTCCGTGCCGAGAGCGGGCATCGCGTCGGTGACCAGCATAAAGCGCTCGTGCGGCTTGCAGCGCAGCGCCAGGCGCAGCACCGGCGGGGCGATGTGCTCGCCGTCGACGATGATCCCGCACCAGCTGGCGGGGTCCTCGAGCGCCGCGCCCACCACGCCGGGCTCACGGCTGGTGAGCTGCGACATGGCGTTGAACAGGTGCGTGAAGCCGCGCAGCCCGTGCCGCAGCGCCTCGGTGGCTTCCGCGTAAGTGGCGTTGGTATGCCCGGCAGAGACAATCACCCCGGCGTCGGAGAGCCGCTGGATGATGTGGGGAGTGGTGACCTCCGGGGCCAGGGTCACGATCGTGCGCCCCGAGCCCAGCGAGGTGAGCAATCCGACGGCGCTGTCGTCGAGCTCGCGCAGCTTTGCCTGATCGTGTACGCCTTTTCGCTCCACGCTCAGGAACGGCCCCTCGATGTGTATGCCGAGCACCCCTGGTACGCCCGCGGCGAGCGCGGCGCGTGTGGCGGCAATGGCCTGAGCGACGACCTCGAGGTCGGTGCTGATCAGCGTCGGCAGAAAGCCTGTCGTGCCGAAGCGCCGGTGCGCTCGGCCGATGCGGCGGATCGACTCGACCGTCGGGGCGTCATTGAACAGCACGCCCCCGCCGCCGTTGACCTGCGTGTCGATGAAGCCCGGCAGCAGCAGCCCTCCGCCGAGATCGATCTTCTGTATGCCGCGCACGCCGGGCGCCGGCACGATCGCCTCGATGCGCCCGTGGCGGATCAGCACGCTCTGGCCCTCGAGAAGGCTCGTACCGCGCAGCACCCGCGCGTTGGTCAGTGCTATGGCCATCAGATCGTCTCGGTGACCTTGCGCAAGTGAGGGGGGTGGTCCGGGTCGAGTCCGCGGGCGAGCGACAGGGCGTTCGCCAGGCGATAGAACGTCTGAATCAGCAGCATCGGCTCGATCACCGGATGCGCCGGTTCGGCCGGCAGCTGCAGCGCTTGCGGGCAGCGCGAGCCGGCAATCATCACGTTCGCGCCGCGCGCGGTGAGCTCCTGCGCCAGCATCTCGATGCTGGCGCGCGCCTCGTCATTCTGCGAGAAGATGAGTACCGGAAAGCCGGGCTTGACGAGGGCCATAGGCCCGTGGCGCAGCTCCGCGGCGCTCACCGCCTCGGCGTGCAGGCCGCAGGTTTCCTTCAGCTTCAGCGCCGCCTCCTGCGCGATGCCAAGGCCGATGCCGCGGCCGACCACGTACAGGTCGCTCGCCGCTGCGAGCGGCTCGAGTGCTGCGCCCCAATCGAGGCTCCAGGCGCGCTCGAGGTGCTTCGGCGCCTTGCGCAGCGCTTCGGAGAGCGTCCGATCCCCGCTCCAGCTGGCCACCAGATGCGTGATGGCCGCGAGCGAGGCGATGAACGATTTGGTGGCCGCGACGCTGGTCTCGGGCCCGGCGGTGAGCGGCACGAGCTCATCGGCGAGCGCCTCGAGCGGGGAGTGCTCGGCGTTGACGAGCGCCACGACCTGCGCACCGGCCTCGCGCGCCTTGCGCACCGAGGCGAGCAGATCCGGGCTGGCGCCGGATTGGGAAATCGCCAGACACAGCGCGCCGGCGAGTTTCGGTCGTGCGTCGTACAGGGAGCTCACCGAGGGGGCCGCCGAGCTCGTCGGCAGCGCGAGGCGCGTCTCGATCAGGTACTTGGCGAAGGTTGCGGCGTGATCGGAGCTGCCGCGGGCGCAGGTCACCACGACCCGCGGGGCGAGCGCGCGCAGCCGCTCGGCGAGGCTCTCCATGCGCTCGGCGTTGGCGAATAGCTGATCGCGCACCGCCTGGGCGGCCTGGGCCGCCTCGCTGTGCATGCGGGTGGCCGATTCGGGCAGGCGCGCGCTCATACGTCGCTCAGCTCCGCCACGAAGTCGTAGATGTCGCCGCGGAAATACGACTGGGTGAACTCCATCGCGCGCCCGTCCTTCATAAAGCCAACGCGCTCGACCAGCAATCCCGCATCGCGCTCGCGGATCTGCAGCAGCTTGGCCTGCTCGGCGGTAAACAGCACCGCGCGCAGGCGCTGCAGCGCACGCACCGGACGGTTGCCGGCCCGCTCGAGCGCCTCGTACAACGAGGACTCCACGGCATCGAGGGAGGGCAGGCACGAGGCGAGCACCGTCGCGTATTCGATCGACATCGGTGCATCGTCGGCGTAGCGGATGCGATGGAAGCGGTAGACCGGCGTGCCGGGACTGGAGCGCAGGGTGAGGGCTTCCTCGGGCGTGACGCTGCCCTCGGACTTGCGCAGCCACACGCTGCGCGGGGTGCGCCCGCGGGCGCGCATGTCTTCGGAGAAGGAGGTGAGCTTGGAGAAGTTCTTCTCCACACGCGCGCACACGAAGGTGCCGGCGCCCTGGCGGCGCATCAGCAGTCCCTCGCTGACCAGCCCGTCGATCGCCTTGCGCACGGTGATGCGCGAGATGTGAAAGTCCTCGGCGATATCCCGTTCCGGCGGCAGAGCATCGTCCGGGCCGATCAGGCGCGTCTCGATCGCCTGGCGCAGCGCGCGCTGCAGCTGCTGATACAGCGGCAGAGTGCTGTCTGCATCGAGCTTGCCCAGCATTTGCGACAGCATCAAAGGCATGACCTCCCCAAGCAGTTTCGCATCGGTATCATAATACCAGTACAGTACCAGTACGCAATCGCCGTATCGACTTGCACTTCTAAGTCATTGAAGACGATGCGCTAAGAGGCTCAGCAAACCGTAGATGCCGGGGTGGTATAGATTTTCCGAACTACTGGTATTACACTGGCATTTAAAAGGTACCAGCGTGGTGTTTACGCAACGCCTTCGGGTCAACAAGCGAACACGGGCGAGCAAATACCACGAATGCAGCCGGAGGGCTGCACTGGAATCGGGCGGTACGGTCGCCGGAGCGTGTGGCGCCGATGAGGCTCACGACATGGGCGGTCTCTACAAACGACAACATCATCGGGGTGAGTGAATTTATGAGAATCGCGAAATCTACGTTGATCGGCACTGCCGTCGCGGTCGCGCTGTGGGGCGGCACGGGGTTCGCACAACAGGCGGGCACATCGTCCAAAGACTCCGCCAAGGCGCCGTCCCCGAGCACATCGCTGCAGGAGGTCGTGGTCACGGGCATCCGCTACTCGGTCAGACAGTCGCTCGCCTTGAAGCGCGCAGCGACGGACAACGTGGAGGTGATGACCGCCGAGGACGTCGGCAAACTGCCCGCACAAAACGTCGCCGACGTGCTGCAGACCATGCCCGGCGTCGACACGCAGTCGTCCGTGGCCGGCGAGGGCGGCTTCGCGATCAACGACCGTGTCAGCATGCTCGGTGCGCCGCCGATCCTCACTCAGGTCACGGTTGACGGGCACTACGTCTCCTCCGGCGACTGGTTCATCGAGGATCAGTACCAGACCGTCGGTCGCAGCGTAAGCTTCGATCTGTTCCCGGCCACGATGATCTCACGGCTGACCGCCTATCAGAGCCAGGATGCCAGTCTGCTGGCGGGCGGAGTGGCCGGCTCGGTCGACATCCAGACCCCCGCGCCGTTTGACTACAAGCCGGGACTGTCGGGATTCGTCAATGCGGGCGTGAACTACTGGGACATGCCGAACAAGACCAACCCGCAGGGCAGCCTGCAGGTGAGCTGGCACAACAGCACGTTCGGCGTCCTCGGGCAGATCTTTTATCAGAAGCAATCGATCCGGCGCGACGGCGAGGAGGAACTCGGCTACGCCCCAGTTCCGGCGGCGACCGCGGCGGCTTGGCAGGCGGCCAATCCGTCCCTGCCCAACGCGGCCGGGGCGATGTACCCGACGCTGCTCGGCCAAGCGCTGTTCGAGCAGACGCAGGAGAACAGCGGTGGCCTGCTCGACTTCCAGATCAAGCCGAACCACAGACTGTCGTTCAACCTGACGGCCTTCTACTCCCGCCTGCTCGCGTCGAATTACAACGACAATTTCCTCATGTGGGGGAGCAAGTTCATCTCTCCGAGCTACGTGCCGACCTCCCTCACCGTCCAGAACGGCACCCTGGTTGCCGGCAGCTGGCCGACCGAGGCGGGCGCGCCGCCATCGATAGTGTACGACCAGATCATGCGTCCCGATGCATCCGCGCAGACCGGGTTCGTGAACCTCGACGGCACGTGGGATGCCACCAGCAATCTGACCATCCGCGGGCAGGTCGGCTACACTTACGGCGAGGGCAAGACGCCGCGGCAGCCGGCATTCGAGTACATGGGTGGCAACGGGGTCAGCTACCAGCTGAACGGGCTGAACAGCCTTGCGACGGTGCAGTTCCCGGGCACCACGACCAACAACCCGGCTGGCTACGGGGTGAGCTGGGCCTGGAACGACATCCTGCAGTCCATCGACAAGGAGACCTACGGCAAGCTCGATGCCACGCTGAAGGTCGACGCCGGGGCGTTCCAGGCCGTGAAGATGGGCGTGCGCTTCGCGCATCATCAGCACAACACCATGTGGCCGCAGGATCAGGGACTTGCCTGCTTTGCCGGCCCTCCGACCTGCGTTCCGGCCTACAGCGGCGGGGAGTATCCGAGCAATTATCAGAGTTCCCTGCCGGGCGGTGGCGCCTGGGCCAACAACATCTTCACGAACTCCGAGAGCGCCATCGAGGCGTTCGACTCGACGAATTTAAGCACCGGGCCGAGCCGCTACTACTGGCTTGACACCTTCAACGTCGCGGAGAACGACTTCTCGGCCTATCTCATGGCCGATGTGGGCGGGAATCACTGGAGCGGCAACTTTGGCGTGCACTTCGTCAACACGCTGGAGGAGGTGCTGACGAACGTCGCGGGCGGCGCAAATCCGATCACGACCTCGGCGTTCGGGCCGTTCACGCCGACGGAAGTGGATAATCGCTACTTCAACGCGCTGCCGAGCGTGAACCTGAAATTTGACCTGACGAGCCGCCTGATCGCTCGCTTCGATGCGGCCGAGACGATCGCCATGCCCGACTACAGCACCCTCGGCGGCGGCATCACCCTGACGGACACCAATCTTACCGGCAGCGGCGGCAATCCGAATCTGCGGCCGATCAAGGGTGCCGTCTACAGCACAGACCTCGAGTACTACTACGGTCCGGAGTCGATGCTGGAGGCGAAGCTGTTCGACATGGAGATGTCCTCCTACGTCGATTTTGGCACCTCGCAGGGGACCTATTACGACGCTACGACCAAGCAGTTCGCGACTTTCAGCATCACCTCGCCGTTCAATACCCCGGCACAGATCAAAGGCGGTGTGCTCGCGTGGGATCAGGCCCTGCCGTACGGTTTCGGCCTGAACACCAACTTGACGTACGCGGACGGTACGGCTTCGGACGGCAATCCGGTGCTCGACAACTCCAAGTACACGTACAACATCATGGGCTACTACCAGCACGGGCCGGTGAACGCGAACATCGACTACAACTATCGCTCGCACTATTACGCGGCGGTGGCGGAGGGTTCCCCGCAAAACGTGGCCAATGCGGGATTCCTCAATCTCCAGGTGAGCTAC
>JAKAYU010000152.1 GCA_021809525.1 Pseudomonadota bacterium
CTTTATCCCCAGTTTCGTCCACCTGCCATCCACAGACTTTTCCCCTCAGGCAGTCAGGGTTCTCAACAGGTTCGAGTAATCCTCGCTCATGCGCACGTCGATATCCCGCAGCGCCTTGATCCGCTTGCAGGCATGCAGCACCGTGGTGTGATCGCGTCCGCCGAAGGCATCGCCGATTTCCGGCAGGCTCTGGCTGGTAAGTTCCTTGGCGAGCGCCATCGCCACCTGGCGCGGGCGGGCGACCGAGCGGCTGCGCCGCTTCGAGAGCAGATCGGCCACCCGAACTTTGTAGTAATCGGCGACCGTCTTCTGAATGTTCTCGATGGTCACGAGCTTTGCCTGCAGGGACAACAGGTCCTTCAGCGCTTCCTTGGTGAACTCGAGCGTAATGGCACGCCCGGTGAAGCGGGCATTGGCGATCACCCGCCGCAGCGCCCCCTCGAGCTCGCGTACGTTCGAGCGGATGCGCTTGGCGATGAAGAACGCGACCTCCTCGGGCAACGGCATGCCGAACTGCCGCGACTTGCTGATCAGGATCGCGACACAGGTCTCCAGCTCCGGCGGCTCGATCGCCACCGTCAGGCCCCACCCGAAGCGCGACTTCAGCCGCTCCTCGAGGCCGTCGACCTCCTTGGGGTAGCGGTCGCAGCTGAGGATCACCTGATGCTGGCCCTCGAGCAGCGCATTGAACGTGTGGAAGAACTCCTCCTGGGAGCGCTCCTTGCCCGCGAAGAACTGGATGTCGTCGATGAGCAGCGCATCAAGCGATCGGTACGCGGTCTTGAACTCGTTCATCGAATTGTGCTGCAGGGCCCGCACCATGTCGCTCACGAAGCGCTCGGAGTGCACGTACGCAATGCGCGCTTCCTCGTTCTGCTCGCGGATGTGGTGCGCGATGGCGTGCATCAGGTGCGTCTTGCCGAGACCCACGCCGCCATAGAGGAACAGCGGGTTGTAGGCCTTGCCCGGATTTTCAGCCACCTGCAGCGAGGCGGCTTTGGCCATCTGGTTGCTCTTGCCCTCGACGAAGGTCGCGAACGAAAAATCCGCGTTCAGCCGCGCGCCAATCACCAGCCCCTCGCCGCGGCGCGGGCGTTTCGGCGCCTCGCTCACCGGGGCAGCGGGCGGCGGCTCCGGCGCCGCGCTGCGCGAGCCCACCTCCACGGTCACGATGGGCACATCCCCGGTGCTCTTGTCGCGCAGCAGCTCGCCGATGCGCGGCAGCAGCCGCTCGTTGATCCATTCGACCACGAAACGATTGGGCGCGAGCAGCTTCAGCGCACCGGCGCCCTCGAGCGCCTGCAGCGGCCGCACCCACGTATTGAACTGCTGTTCCGGCAGCTCGGCTTCCAGGGCGCATACACACCGAGCCCAAAGCGACGCTTCCACGCGCGCATTCCCCCTGGTTCTAAGGGCCGTCCCCGGCCATGTGCGCCGGCTTCGTCGCACCATGCGGCGGGCTTTGCGCGATCGCTCCGGACTGGGTCGGCAGGCTGAGCCTCCGGAGCGATCGCGGAAAGATGCCGCTGCGGCGCGACCGCAGAAAGTGCATCATGGATGGGTCCGGCTTCGTGGAAAAGGCTCGGCAGTCTATACCGATCGGCCGCCGTGCTGAAGATTTTCGCGTGATAAAATATTGACACCTTGGCGGTCAACGGCTTAGCCTTGCCGCCCCTTTTTGGAACCCCAACGGACCTTTGGAGCCCCGGTATGAAGCGTACCTATCAACCGAGCAAGCTGCGCCGCAAGCGCACGCACGGGTTCCGGGCGCGCATGGCGACCCAAAACGGCCGCAAAGTGCTGGCCCGGCGCCGTGCTAAAGGACGCAGGAAGCTGATCCCGTAGAGCGGGAGGGCGCCGAGTCCGCTGCGCAGCGCCTGCGGGTGCGTCCCGGAGCCGGCTCGAGCCGAAGCGGCCTCCCGGCCGGCGGTGAACGAGTGGCTCACAATGCCTCCTGTGCCTCGAGACCGGCTGACCCTTCCGGCGCCCCGGCGCCTGCGGCACAAATCGGAGTTCGACGCGGCGCATGCGCGCGGTCGACGCTTCGGCAACGGATTTTTCGCGGTGACAGTGATCAGCAACGACAAGACCGGTCCCCGCCTCGGCCTGGCGGTCGCGCTGCGCATCGCCCGCACCGCCGTGGAGCGCAACCGGATCCGCCGCCTGATCCGCGAGTCCTTCCGTCTGCACCAGCGGGCCCTGCCCGCGGTGGACATCGTCGTCAGCGCCCGGCCCAAGGCCCACGGCGCGCCCCGCGAGCAGCTGCAGGCGAGCCTTGCGGACCTCTGGCGAGAGGTGAGTGAACGATGCGCGCCCTCGCGATCAGCCTGATCCGCATTTATCAATGGACGATCAGTCCCCTGCTCGGCCCGAATTGCCGATTCCATCCCTCCTGTTCCCAATACGCGCTCGAGGCGATCGAACGCTTCGGCGTCCTGCGCGGCGGCTGGCTGGCCGTCAAACGCATCGGCCGCTGCCATCCCTGGCATCCCGGCGGCTACGATCCCGTGCCGGCTCACGGCTCGACCCGCATTGCTCACCGACATGACTAACCAACTGCGCTACTTCCTCTGGCTCGGACTGCTGCTGCTGCTGTGGTTCAACTACACCACCTGGACCGAGCAATTCACCTCGACCGCACCGCAGACCGTGGTGCAGGCCCCGAGTCCGGCGGTGGCGCCCAGCTTCTCGAACAGCGTGCCGCAGACACCGTCGGCGGCTGCAGCCAAACCGACCACGGCAACCCCTGCTGCGGTGCAAGCCGCGCCTACCGTGACCCCGCCGCCCGCGGCCGCGACTGCACCGGTCATTCACGTGCGGACCGACGTTTATGACCTGCAGATCAGCACCGAGGGCGGCACGCTCGAGAAGGTGCAGCTGCTGAAGTACGCGAAGGTGAAAGGAAAACCCGCACGCGTCGAACTGGAGAACACCGCGCCGGCGTCCGAGTATCTTCTGCAGACGGGCCTCACCGGACCGACCGGCCAGGCGTATCCCACGCAGACGGCGCGCTTTACCGCCGCGAGTCTCGACTACCGGATGGGCGCGGACGGCGTGCTGCGCGTGCCGCTGACCTGGACGAGCGGCGGGGTCACCGTCACCAAGACGTTCATCTTCCACAAGGGCTCGTACCGCATCGGCCTCGAGTACGCCATCCACAACGGGTCAACCGCACCGTGGACGTTCTCGCAATACGCACAGCTGTACCGCAACGATCCGCGCACCAGCGGCAGTTACTTCGACCCCGGCAGCAAGGCCTATCACGGCCCGGCGATCTGGAACGGCCATGAGTACCTGAAGCTCGATCCGGCCAGCAGCGACTATCAGCACTACACCCGCGATGTCACCAATGGCTGGATCGCCGTGCCGCAACACGACTTCGTGAGCGCCGTAGTGCCCCCCAAAGGCGCCCCGTACCGCTTTACCTCTCGGGCCTCCGGTCCTTATTACCTTCTGGCGGCCACCGGACCGCAGCACACGGTGGCGCCCGGCGCCGCGCTCACGCTCGGGCAGACGCTGTTCGTCGGCCCGACGCTGCACTCGCAGCTGGAGAAGACCGACCCGACGCTGACCTACCTCGATGACTACGGCAAGCTCACCATCCTCGCCCGGCCGCTGTTCTGGCTGCTCAGCCAGGCACACCGGGTGACCGGCAACTGGGGCGTGGCGATCATCCTCGTGACCGTCCTGCTGAAGCTGCTCTTCTATCCGCTCTCGGAAACGAGCGGCCGATCCATGGCCAAGATGAAGGCCCTCGGGCCGCGCATCAAGAACATCCAGGAGACCTACAAGGACGACAAGGAGAAGCTCGGCCGCGCGATGATGGAGCTGTACAAGCGCGAGAAGGTCAACCCGGTGTCCGGGTGTCTGCCGATGATTCTGCAGTTCCCGGTGTTCATCGCGTTCTACTGGGTGCTGCTCTACAGCGTCGAGCTGCGTCAGGCGCCGTTCATCTTCTGGATCCAGGACCTCTCGGCCCGCGATCCGTACTTCATCCTGCCGGGCATCATGGCGCTCACCGGCTTCCTGCAGTTCAAGCTCAATCCCGCGCCCCCCGACCCGGTTCAGGCCAAGATGTTCATGTTCATGCCGCTCGTCATGGCCGGCATGTTTGCGTTCTTCCCCTCGGGCCTGGTGCTGTACTACGTGGTGAACAGCCTGCTGTCGATCGCGCAGCAGTGGAACATCAACCGCCGCATCACCGCGGCGAGCGCACGCCGAAACTAGCGCCGGCCTCTTCAATCGCCCGGGCCGCGGCGGTACCCTTGGACGCATGAGGCGTATGGATACGATCGTGGCGCCGGCAACCCCGCCAGGACGCGGCGGCATCGGCATCGTGCGCGTGTCAGGACCGAAGGTGCCGGAAATCGCCGCGGTGCTGCTCGGCGATCTGCCGCCCCCGCGCATGGCGCGTTTTTCGCGCTTCCTCGATACCGGCGGGGAGCCGATCGATGCGGGGCTGGCGCTGTTTTTCCCTGGGCCGCATTCGTACACGGGCGAGCACGTGCTCGAATTGCATGGCCACGGCGGCCCGGCGGTGCTCGAGGCGCTGGTGGCGCGCGTGCTGGAGCTCGGCGCGCGGCGCGCGCAGGCGGGGGAATTCACGCTGCGCGCATTTCTCAACGACAAGGTCGATCTCGCGCAGGCCGAGGCAATCGCCGACCTGATCGACGCCGGCTCGCGCGAGGCGGCGCGCGCCGCCATGCACTCGCTGCAGGGCGAGTTCTCCGCGATGGTGCATGGACTGACCGAAGCGGTCATCGAGGTGCGCGCGCACGTCGAGGCGGCGATCGATTTTCCCGAGGAGGAAATCGATTTCCTGGCCGACCGGCAGCTGCAGGAGCGTTTCCATGCCCTGGCAGATCATTTCGAGGCCATCGAGCGCAGCGCGCGCCTGGGTGCGCTGCTGCGCGAGGGCATGACGGTGGTGCTCGCCGGCCGCCCGAATGCCGGCAAGTCGAGCCTGCTCAATCGGCTGGCCGGTTACGATGCGGCGATCGTAACGCCGATTCCCGGCACGACGCGCGACATCGTGCGCGAACGCATCGACATCGACGGCATGCCTCTGCACGTGCTCGATACCGCGGGCCTGCGTGATGGCGCCGATGTGGTGGAAGCGGAGGGCATCCGGCGGGCGCACGAGCAGATGCGCCGCGCCGACCGCGTGCTGTTCGTGATCGATCTCGTCGACGATCCGGACGCTGCGGCCTACACGCAGGAGAAGGAACGCCTGCCACGCGATGTTCCGGTCACGTTGGTGTTGAACAAGAGCGATCTTGCCGCCGGTATTCCGCTCGCCGACACGATCACCGGGCCGCCGCGCATCGCGGTGTCCGCGCTCACCGGCAGCGGCCTTGATCGGCTGCGGCAGCATCTGAAGGACTGCATGGGCTTCAAGACGCTCGAGGGCGGCACCGTCTCGGCGCGCCACCGTCATCTCGAGGCGTTGCGGCGGGCGCACTGCCACGTGACCGCGGCCGAACAGTGCCTGCATGAGCGCCGCGCCGGGGAGCTCGTAGCCGAGGACTTGCGCGCCGCCCAACAGGCCCTGAGCGAGATCACCGGGGAGTTCACCAGCGATGAGCTCCTCGGGCGCATCTTCGGCAGCTTCTGTATCGGCAAGTAAGCACGCCGCGGCGCCCGCGGGGACTCAGACGAGCGGCGCGTCGAACACGTACTGTCCCGAACCAATCGTGACGCGCGTGCGGCCGCCCGCCTCGCGCACATGCAGCACGCCGTAGCGCTGGCGGAGCGGCCGGCCGCCCTCGCGCACGAGCTCGGCCTGAGCGCACGGGATGGCCACTGTGGCCAGTGCTCCGGCGGGGACCTCCACGCGCAGCCGCAGCCGCGCCTCATCCACGCTTTTGTCCCAAGCCGCGACCACCTCGCCGAGCACCGTCTGATAGCGCACCGAGGCGCTGCGGACGCCCTGTACGGGCTGGGGCTCGATCCGGATGCGTTCGCTCGCCGCCCGGTGCATGTCGATGCGCAGGCCGGCCAGCCCGCCGTACAACCAGGCCTCCGCCTGGCCGAGCATGAAGTGATTCTGCGAATTGTCGGGGTTGGCGTTCCAGGTTTCGGTCAGGGCAGTCGCGCCGCGCGCGAGCTGATACCCGTAGCTCGGCGCGGTAGTCTGCGTGAGGATGTCGAGCAGCACGTCGCCGCGGCCGCCGTGCATCAGCGCGAGAATCACGTACAGATAGCCGATATCGCCCGCGGTGACGTGGTTGCCGTGCGCGCGGATGTCGGCAACGAGATTCGCCAGCACCGCCGCGCGGTGCCGCGCCGGCACCAGCCCGATTGCAAGCGGCATGGCGTTGGCCGTCTGGCTGGCGCCTCCGTACTGATTGGTGGCCGGATTGAACAGGGCGCGGTTCAGGGCGCGGCGCACGGCGACCGCGCGCCGCGCGAACCGGTGCGCGTCGGCGCCATGCCCGAGGACGCGTGCGATGCCCGACAGCGTGGCGAGCAGCCGGCAGTAGGTGGCCGAGGCGGTGAGCCGCTTGCTGGTCAGCTGGGACTCGCCCGGCGGCTTCGGGCCCCAGTCGAACCAGTCGCCGAGGCCGTAATCAAGCAGATCGCCCTGCGCGCGCGAGGCCAGATACGCCGCGTAGCGGCACATCGCCGGATAGCCGGTCTCGAGGATGCGCGTATCGCCGGTGTAGCGATACGCCGCCCACGGCGAGAGGACGATGGCCGAGCCCCACTCCGGGGAGTCCCGGAATGCCGAGTTGCGGCCGTCCGGATCGATGAACGCCACGTACTCCGGGGCGATGCTCGGCACCATGCCCGAGGGCCGCTGGCTGTCCATCATGTCGCGCAGCATCTTCTCGTAGACCGTTACCGCCTGCTCGTTGTAGAAAACGGTCTCTGCGTTGAGGTAGGTCTGCTCGAGCCAGCCGAGCTTCTCGCGCTGCGGGCAGTCCGTGAGCACGCTGAAGCTGTTGCTGAGCAGCGCCTGCAGGATCAGCCCGTGGATGCGCTGCAGCATGGGCTGGCCGGTCTCGAGCGTGCCGATCCGCGCCAGCGCGTCGTGCAGGAACTGCCCGCTCAAGTCGACCAGCTCCGGCTCCCCGGCCAATGCCCGGCCGCTTGGCGCGGCGCCTTCGACCTGCACGTAGCGGAAGCCGTAATAGCTGAATCGCGGCTGCCAGCGCTCCAGGCCCGTGCCTGCCAGAGTGTAGGTGAACCAGACCGCATCGCCGGGGGTCGCGGCGGCGCTGCGCTGGGTGACACAGCCCTCGGCGTCGAGCAGCTCGCCCGGCAGCAACCGCACGGTGCGGCCGGCCGCGCCGCGGACCGCGATCACAGGCCAGCCGGAGAAGTTCTCACCTAGGTCATAGACGAACACCCCGGGCCTGGGCTGCGTGACGGCCACCGGCGTGAGGGTGCGCGCGGCGCTCACCGGTGGGACGTTCTGCGCACGCAGCTGCCCGCCGGGACTCGCGACCCGGGTCGCCGGCCTCCACGCCTCCGGGGCACCGAACCCCGGCCGGTCCCAGCCGGGCAGGGTGCGCCGGGCGTCGAAATCCTCCCCGCCGTACACCGAGGACAGCACGATCGGACCGGGATGAGTGCGCCACGACTCGTCGCTGACCACCCACTGCTCGCTGCCGTCGACAAACAGCAGCCGCAGCTGCACGATGAGCTTGGGTCGCCCGAAACGACCGACGAATTTGGTGTAACGACCCGGATACCTCTCGACGTTGAAGAACCCGTTGCCGAGCATGACCCCCAGCACGTTCGCGCCGGGGCGCAGCAGTGCGGTCACGTCGAACGTGTCATAGAGAATGCTTTTGCGGTAATCGGTCCAGCCGGGATTGAGCACACTGCCGGTAACCGGCTCGCCATTGACGTGCAGCGCGTACTGGCCGAGCCCGCACACCGACACCAGGGCGCGCCGCAGCGGCTTGTGCAGGGGGAATTCACGGCGGAACAGCGGCATCGGGCGCGGCGCGGACGGCGGGTTGCGGTTGAGGGCCGGCGGGGGCAGGGGGCTCGCCGGCCAGTCCGGCCCATCCGAAATCCATTGCGCGCGCCAGTCGGCCGCACGCAGGA
This sequence comes from Pseudomonadota bacterium, assembly GCA_021809525.1. Classification (GTDB taxonomy): domain Bacteria; phylum Pseudomonadota; class Gammaproteobacteria; order Steroidobacterales; family Steroidobacteraceae; genus 13-2-20CM-66-19. Next base: position 8,059 of record JAKAYU010000152.1, read on the forward strand.
TGCCGGTGGTGAAGGGTGCCGGCGGGCTGAACTCGCCGGGCCGGCCACGCTGATCCCACACGCGCACGGCCCACCAGTAATCGCTCTGCGAGCTGAGCGGCAGAACCTCATCCGGAGTGACGCGTAACGCGCCCCCCGGGCGCCGACCGCTGTTCCAGATGTCCCCGCGTCCCGCGCGGACCGCGTGGGCGGACCGGCCGACGATGACCTGCCAGGCGCTCTGGCCCAGGACGCGCAGCTGCGGATCCCGCGGCGCCAGGGCCCATGCGAAACGCGGCCGCCGCAGGTCGATCCCTTGTGCGGCGGTGCGCCACTCGACCTGCAGCATCATCGGGCTGACGTCGCAGGGGCCTGGCGGAGGCACGCTCTGCGCGGCACCCTCCGCCCGCGCGAAGCTCACCGGAGCGCCGAGCGCGAGCAGCCGCAATACCGCTCGGCGTGAGGTCATGTGGCGCCGGCCCCACAAAGTCCGGCGTCCAAAAATATGATTCGTCGTTTCATATTATGAGATTCC
>JAKAYU010000153.1 GCA_021809525.1 Pseudomonadota bacterium
GCCGGGTCCGCACCGCCGAGCAGGCCGTGCAGAACACCGGCGGCGAAGGCATCGCCGCTGCCGATGCGCTCGACGATGCCGCGCAGCGCATAGGTCCGCGACCGCGAGAGTCCGTCCCGCGTGAGACACGCCGCCGAGAATGTCTGCTCGTCCGCGCCGCTCTCCTGGCGAAACGTGGTTGCGATCAGACGCAGCGTACCGAAGCGCTCGAGCGCTTGGCGCCCGGCAGCCGCAAATGACTCCGGAACCGACGCCTCAGGGGCGGCGCGCTGCAGTATCAGCGCCAGATCGTGCTCGCTGGCAAACAGCACCGTGGCGTGCGCCGCGACTGCGCGCAGGAGCGCACCGGCGTGCATCGCGCGCTCCTGCCACAGCGAGGGGCGATAGTTGCAGTCGAAGGAAATCGACATCTGCCGTGCCTGAGCCGCGCGCACGGCGGCGAGCAGGCTCTGCGCGCCCGCATCGCCGAGCGCCGCGGTGATCCCCGATACGTGCAGCCAGGAGCTGCCCGCAAGCAGCGTCTCCCACGGCAACGGCGCGCCCATCGCGCGGCAGAACGCCGAGTGCTCCCGGTCATAGACCACCCGCGCGGGGCGCTGCCCCGCGCCACGCTCGAGGAAGTACAAGCCCATCCGGCCCGCCCCGGTGCGCACCGCGGCGCAGTCGACCCCATGGCGGCGCAGTTCGGCCCCGCAGAGCGCGCCGAGCGGATTGTCCGCGAGCACGGTGATCATGGCACTCGCATGACCGAGGTGCGCGAGCGCGACCGCGACGTTGGCCTCGGCGCCGCCCACGAACACATCGAGCGCCCCCGCCGCGCGCAATACTTCCCCGCGCGGCGCCGCGAGCCTGAGCAGCATCTCGCCGAAACAGGCGATGCGGCGCGGCGTGGCCGATTCTTGCGATGCAGCGAATGTCATCTCGACCTGTAGGGCTCCCGGCGGGTGTTGTGCCGGGAGCCTACCGGGCGCGCTGCCGGCGGTCAAAGCCGGTGCGGCTCGAGGCCGGGGTCCGCCAGGGCGTCTCGCGGTACGATTCGACAACCAGCCAGCCGGCGCCCGTGCGCGCCGAGAAGATCATCGGTCCGATCCAGGTGAGCCGGCTGCCGGGCGCCTCGAGCACGAAGCTGACCCAACAGAGCGCCGTCAATGCGCTCATCATCGATGCCGCCACGACCGAGGCGAGCCGCGGCAGTGTACGCCAGAGGATCGCAAGACCCGTGGCGATGTAGCCGAAGCCGACCAGGTAGCCCCAGCCCATCCGATGAGCAAGCCACTGCGGCGGGAAATCCGCGTTGCCGCACGGGTGAGCGAGATGCTCGCGGCTCATCCGAAAGGCGGCCGGGGCGAACAGGACCCGCCCGAGGCGCACGGCGCGCGCCCCGGGCAGCGGGCGTATCCAGCGGGGCACGCAAGCCACCGTAACGTCCGCATAGACGAGCAGGCCACCGACGATGAGCGTAGCGTTCTCACCGAGTCCCGAGCAGCGATCGGCCACCGCCCCAGAGGCGAGCACGGGAGGAACGTGCAGCAGCACGAACCAGAGTGCGCAGTAGGCGCTCAGCGCGAGGGCGGCCGGCCCGCGCGTATGCCGCGCCAGCGGTCCTGCGCCGAGCCTCCCCACCACCAGCACGCCGTTGGCGTGTGCGAGGATCAGCCGGCCTGCAAGGGCCTGCGGCACCGGCTGCCAGACGGCGGCGAAATGCCCCATGGCGGGCGAGATGACGCTGAGCCCGGTGACCGCCAGCGCCGGGATGCTCTGACCTGTCCTCGCCCGACACGCATAAGCCGCCCTGCAGGTCATCCGCGCGATGCAGCTTTTCCTGCGACTTGAGGCCGCGCGCCTCCCACAGCAGGCGGACGATCGCCTCCCCGCGCGGCTGAGGCAGGTGCCCGGTCAGGGAGCAGATCACCTCGATGCACACGTCATCCCGCCGCTGCGGGCTGAGCGGACCGAGGATGCCGCGCCGCGCGGGCGCCAGCTAAGGGCACCGGCGCACCGCCCGTACGGAACGGATCATGATCGAACATCATGCGCCGGATCTCCCGGCCGCTCCGCGGCAGTCCGCGCATCGCGAACGGCCCGTGCGCCAACGCCGCAAGAGGCTGCGCGGCCCGCCCAGTGGCGCCGAACCACCCGAAAATCACCGACAGATTCACCGGCTCGAGCGACTCGACGTCGCGCCATGCACACCTCTTCGGCAGCGAACGCCCTCCCGGGGATACCCAGAGGACATGTCCAAACCCTCCGTAGTGCGCCGGCCGGCGCTGGCGTCCGCCGACCTCCTCGGGTGCGTACTACCCACCCCGCATCAGGCGCATGATGCGCGCGCGGATGTGCCCGTAATTGTGCGGCTTCAGCGGCCCGAGCAACCCGTGCTGCTCGCTCGGCAAGTGCCGCAGCGGGTGGCCGCGGGTGCGGAAGACGAAGTGATCGAAAAAAGCCTTCCACGCGCGTCGCTCAGCCGGCGGACGTTCGGCGATGGCGATCATGGCGAACAACAGGCTGGTGTAGGGGGCATCGGGGCCCGCACTGAACGCGTCCCACCAATAATTGATCATCGCGTTGAACGGCGCGAGCGCCTCGACCTGATGCCACCAGAGCTTCGGCAGATACAGCGCATCGCCAGGCTCGAGTTCCGCCACGAGCGCCTGGTCGCGGATGCGCTCGAAGAGCGGATAGCGCTCTGCGCTCGGCGGATCCGCCGAGGCTGCCAGGCTCACCGGGGGACCGGCCATCGTATGGTCGATCGGGCCCATGTACAGCTCGCCGATCAGTTCCGGTGCATACAGCGTGAAGCGCCGCCGGCCTGCGATCACGCAGGCGAGATTGTCGAAGGTATCGTAGTGGCTCGAGACGTTGGAGGGATGCCCCAGCCAGATGCGTGCGCCCGCCGTGGGCGGCAGCAGCGGCATGGGATTGGCGCCACTGAACCCCGGCATGCACTGCGCCACCGGCACCGAGCCGACGTAGAGCGTCTCGGCCTGCGGCCGCTCCAGAGTCTCGAGCATCGCCGCAAGCGCCTCGAGAAACTTCAGCTGCCGCCGCTCGAAGTTGAACCCCTGCAGATCCGGCGTGTAGAAGTACTTGCCGGCAATGGCCGCATCGCCGACGAACGCCTCGACCACCAGCCCCGCGTCGAACGCCGCGAAATACCGCCACAACTCCCGCGCCGAGCGGCGGGCGGCCTGCACCGCAGGCCACTCGGATACCAGGCCGCGCAGCACGAGCGGCCGGCAGGCCTCGAGAACCTCCCTGCGGAATTGCTCCGGTCCCGACAGATCGCCTGCGGCGAGCTCGGCTGGGCAATGCGCCATGCAGCCTCCCAGGGGGCGAGCGCTCAGCTCGCCTTCGCCTCAGGCGTGATGGCCAGCATCTCGGTATGCTTCAGCAGCCGCGCATTCTTGGTCCGCGCCATCACCCGCACCTGCTTCAGGGAGGCGATCATCAGCTGCATGAGCGTGAGGTAGCCTCGGCGGAACAGCTCGAGCGCCACCGCATCCGGAATGCGGGCGAGCACTTCCTGGTTGACCGTGTAGAGGCCCTCGCAACGACGCAGCGTGCCGTCTTCGAACTCGACCTCGATGTCCACCGGCTCGATCAGATTCAACTCGAGCAATCGGGCGATGAAAATCCGGGTCCGCTCGATGCCGGGCTGCAGATCCTGGAATGCCCAGATGATGCTCTGCAGGTACCGGGTCGGCTGGCCGTGCTCGGTGAACAGCTCCTTGCCGCCCTCGGCATTGACCCGCGGATGATCCACATCGATCGCAAGCTCAGGCCCATGGGCATAGAACGGCACCCGCTGCAGACTGAGCGGCCGGTAGAACTCCGGATCGCCCCGCCAGTCATCGAGAAACTGGTTCTCCCCCTCGATGAACCCCAGCATCACCCCGCAGAAGAACTCGCCCGTGTCCTGCTGCTTGCCGAAGAGGATGGGGTAGTGAACCACCAGGTGCGGAAACTCGTTGACGATCACCTGCACGAAGTGCTGGTTATCCCCGTAGGCGGCCGAGGGACGGCCGTCCACCCTGAGGTGACGATGGATCTGTTTGTTGAGCGGTACGATCTGGGTCATGGCATGGTGCGCCGCATCTCAGACGGGCTGCAGCCCGAATTGATATATTTTATTCAGCAGCTCGCGGTTCTTCGGCAAGCGCGTACTCATCTCGCTCGTCATCTGCTCGCGCTCGCGCACGAAGCGGGCGGCAGCCGCCGCCGTATCCGCGCTCTCCTCCGCCACCACTTCGGTGTTGAAGCCCATCCCGTAGAGCACGTACTGGTAACTCGCCGCGGGGAACACCTCCTCGAGGCGATCGAGCTCGTCGAAGAACCACGGTGACTGATACTTCCACAGCGTCAGCAGGTCCTTCAGCCGATCCGGGACGGTAGCAGGATCCACGTTGTCCCGCCAGAACGCGGTGTCGGTGCGCCGCGTCAGCACATAGTGCAGCTTGAGGAAATCGACGATCCGGCCCCAGCGGTACATCGTCACGTCGTTGAAGCGCCGTGCGACGATGTCCATCACTTCCCGGCATGCGGGCAGCTGCTCCGCGAGGAGCTTCGCCGAGAGCTCGACCAGGACGATGGCGGAGGACTCGAGCGGCTCGAGAAAGCCGCCCGCGAGACCCACCGCAACACAGTTGTTCTTCCAGAAGGTCGCGCGGTGTCCGGCGCGGATCGGAATCTTGCGCACAGGTAGATTCCTGTGCTGCGGACCGATGTAGCGCAGCAGCGTCTCGCGCGCCGCCTCCTCGCTGGCATGGCGACTTGAATACACATAGCCGACCCCACGCCGGCTCGGCAGACAGATGTCCCACGTCCACCCTGCCTCATGAGCGGTCGCGATGGTGTGCGAGGCCAGGGGCGCATCCGGGGTTGCAAACGGCACCTGCACGGCCAACGCCGTATCGCACAGCAGAACGTCCCCGCACTCCTTGAACCGTACGCCGAGCGTCTTGCCGATCAGCAGCGCCGAGAAGCCGCTGCAATCGACGAACAGGTCGCCTGCAATCTCTCCGGCCTGCGCGGTGCGGACGCTCGCGATGTCACCATTCTCATGCTGATTGACGCCTTCGACGTCCGCCAGGACATGGCGCACGCCGAGTTTCTCGATGCAGTGCTTGGCGAGGAACGGCCCGAACTTGCCCGCATCCAGGTGATACGCGTAGTTCGCAACCGCCCGATATTCCCCATGCGTAATGGTCTTCGGCGCCAGACCCGCATCGCACAGCCGGCCCTGCGGAGTCACGAAATCGCAGAAGCTCATCGTCCTGCCGTCCCGCAACCAGTGCGGCACGAGATTCACCTGCGTGAAGCCCTGCGGAACCATGAGCGGGTGATAGTACGAATCACCCGCCTCTCCCGTGGTCCAGCCGACGAACTGCCCTCCCTGCTTGAACGCGGCATCACACTCGCGGAACAGCGCGGTTTCCGACACGCCGATCCGCGCGAGCGTCGCGCGCATCGTCGGCCACGTGCCCTCCCCCACGCCGATCGCCCGAATATCCGCAGACTCGATCAGCGTGACGGAAAGGCCGCCCGCCTTCATCCGTGATTGATGGCGGGCGGCAATGATGCCCGCGGTGAGCCACCCGGCGGTTCCTCCGCCGACGATGACGACCGCTTTGAGGCGTCTCACCACATCAGAACCGGGCCCGCACTCCGAACGAGAGCGAGCGACCGTACTCGACCAGGTTCAATGTCTGATTCGAGAATCGTCCGTACGTGTGGTAGATCGTATTGAGCATGTTGTTCAAGTTGAAGTAGACGTTCAGGTACTTGTCCACCTGGTAGTTGGTGGCGAAGTCGAGCTGCGTGGCCGGCGCCTGGTAGACCGGCTCATTGCCGAAGGCGCCACCGCCCTGCTCCTGGCCGGTCAGCAGCAGCAGCTTGCCCGTCCAATTCACCGTGAAGCGCGCCTGCCACTTGCCCTGCTGATAGAACGCAGTGGCGTTCGCCGAGCTGCCGACGCCCGTCAGCGCGAACTGGTTCGATGCCAGGCTGTAGTCGTTGAAGTTCGCGTTGCTGTGCATCCACGTGCCGTTCAGCATGAAGCCGAAGCCGTACGGCAGCATCTGCTGCCATGTGCCCGAAACGCCGGTCACATCCGCCGACAGCTTGTTGGTGTAGGTGGTCTCCGCGAACACCATCGGCTTGCCGCAGCCCGAATCGGTGAACACCAGATGCCCGCCGGAGCTGTAGGAGCAGGGCGCCGGGTCGTTGATCGGGACCGTGACGTCCGTCACGCTCGAGGTCGGGAAGTTGGACACCTGTTTGTAGAACGGATGCAACTCCGCGTAATCACCGTGCGCATAGTACCAGGTCAGGCGCAGATCATAATTGTTGGACAGATACGGCAGCAGGCCTGGGTTGTTGCCGGTCGCGGTCAGCGCATTGACACGCCCGCCGTAGCTCGTGTTCGGAATCAGCTGGTAGTTCCCAGGAGCCGACTCCGTCCGCGAGAAATCGAAGGCGGTCTCGAAGTCCTGCGTGGGCCACAGCGCAAGGTCCAGCGCCGGCAGCAGGTAGCCATACGATTTGTCCACCTGCGTCCACTGCGTCGGGCCGGGCACGAAGTCGTACGCCGTGGGATCGCTCGAATTCTGCCAGGTCACACCCGCGAGCGGAGCCGACAGACCCGCGATGACTTCATCCGTCCGCTGGTAGCGCAGGCCGAAGCGGGTCCACAGGCGCATGCCGTCGACCTGGAACTTGTGGCTCACCTGCACGAACGGCGCATAGTTCATGCGCGAGACATGCTGCACCGAGCCGATGCTCAACGCCTCCGCCGGAATGCCGCCGGTGTACGGCGGATAACCCTTGGTCTGCTGGAACCCCGGGTCGATCGGCTGGCCGATCAGGTAGTTGAGCACGGCATACGGATTGTACAATACCAGGCTCGAGGGCAGGTTTCCGCCGCCGCTATAGCCCGGCATCCAGGTGCCGAGACTCGTCTGCGTGAACAGGTTCGAAGGCAGCGCCACGCCCGCGGTATTGCCCGAAGCCGGACCGTAGCCGCCCCACAGCTCCCAGTAGTTGTTGGTGAAGGTGTCCATCTCCTTCGTATTCCAGTCATCGTCGAGGAACTGCGCGCCGAACTGCAGCTTCGTGGTGTTTCCCGGGTTCCACGTGGCACTGATCCTCGCCTCGTTGATCTGGTCGGTGTTCTCCTGTGTCTGCAGCGGGAACACATGCGAACCGATGATGAACGGATTCAGTCCGTTGTAGTTCGGCGAGGCGACGGCCCCAGAACCCGACGCCACCGCGTTCGGTCCGTAAGCGCTCCAGTACGGCAGCACGTTGCTGTTCGAATTCAGCACGAGACCGCCGGTGTAGTTGTTGGCGTTGTTCCCGAACCCGACGTCGGAATCGACGTCGCTGTAGGTGCCGTTCGGATTCAGCTGCGATTTCGACTGGTCGGCATCGACATTGAGCGTCCAGTCCGCGTTCACATTCCACAGGACGTTCAGACCATACGTATTCGTGACGATGTATTGATCGGCGACGAACGCATTGAAGTCGGTCGGCCCCGTGTAATTGAAATTGGTGATCGTCCCGTTGCCGTCCAGTGTCGTGCCGGGGAACGCCCCGAACCACGTGCTGCGCTGCCAGCGGTTGATGTGCTGGTCCCACGAGGAGTAGTTCTCATCCAGCGTCACCATCACGGCGTTGGTCGGGTGCCATTGCAGCACCACCCGCCCGTCCTTGGTGCGCGTGTCGATGCGCTCGAGGTACATCGCCATATCCTGCGGATACCAGACCGGCACCTGGGCATTGCCCGTGGCGCCGGGCCCCACGCTTGCGCAACCGGTGCTGCCGAAAGCAGTGGTGTAGTTGGCCGCGAGATCGGAGCAGGCGAATGTCCCGGCGGCATCGCCCTTCCAGCCCACGATGTCCTGATGGTGCGTGAGGGTCCGGTAGTCCTCGTAGTCGCCGTCCACCAGGAAGCCGAACTTGTTGTGGTCGAAGGTATCGCTGAACATCGCGCCGACCGCCGGGCGGATGCCGCCGTCCATCGGATAGTCGGTGCCGCCGACGTTCACCCCGCCGTGCATGCCGGGATTCTGGAACGGCGTGAGCATCTTGATGTTGACCACCGAGCCGATGTTGCCCGAGGAGAGGGCCATGTCGGGGGTCTTCAGAGTGTCGATTTCCCCGACGTACATCGCGCCGATGGTGGCGACATTGAATGTCTGCCCATTGCCGGAGGCGACCTGCCGGCCGTTCATGAGTACCGTGTTGAACGATCCGCCGAACCCGTTGACGTTGAAGCCCTGCGGCAGCCCGGTCGCAGTCGGCGCGCCGAAGGAGCTGCTGTAAACGAGTGAGCCGCGATTGATCGTGACGCCCGGCAGGTGCGCAAGCGCGCCACCGATCGAGGAGTCGGGAAACTGGCCGATCGTCTCGGCGGAGATGGCATCGACCACGCCGATCGACTCGCGCTTGATCTGCAGCGATCGCTGCAGAGACCCGCGGATGCCGGTGACGATGATCGGCTCGAGCTCCGTCGCGGATGCCGCCACGGAATTGCCCTGTTTGAAAGT
>JAKAYU010000154.1 GCA_021809525.1 Pseudomonadota bacterium
AGCAGCAGGAGCGTGAGGTAATGCGAATGAAATCGCCGAGCCATCATGACCTTGTCATGCTAACGCTTTTGAGACTGAAACGCCACCGCCGAGAAGCCTGGGCATTCCGGGCAGTTGAGTACCGCGACTCGAGGTGTGACGGCAATGACGTGCCGCCCCGCGGGTATATCCAACTTGTGCCCCGAATCGAGGTGCTCACGATGCGGTGCTACCGTGGGGTTTCACTGGTATCGCCGCCGAGATTCGTTGACACGCGAAACGGCATTCCGGGCATTGCCGATCTCCTGAGGCAGGCTACCGCTGCGGGCCCTTCCCTGCCATAGGCATTCCCTGCATCGCCTGCATTTGGCCCATCATCTGCTCCATCATCAGTTGCATCATGTCGAGGCGGTTCTGCATCTGGTCCCGCATCCGGTCGTGCATCCGCTGGCACTGCTCCGCGGCGGGTGCATTCCGATTGCCGCCGCCCATCATGCCGTGACCCATCGAGGGACTGCCCATCATCCCCCGAGGCATCATGCCAGACATCATCCGCCCGCCCATGGTGCGCATGGCCCGCATCTGCTCCATCATGGTGCGCATGTGCTCGCGTAGCAGCGTCGCTCTGAGCTCGGGACTCTTCGTCGCGCGGATACGCCGCATCTGCTCCTGCATGAGCTTCATCCGAGCTTCCATCGCACTGAGGTGCTTTGCCGCCATCGCTGCCGACTCGCTTGTTTGAGCCGACGACGGTCGGGGTGAGGGGGGCGCGGCGTGCGCGGCCGCGATCGCGAACAACGCCAGGGCAACGCCCGGCAATGCAATTGAGAGTCTCGATTTCACGTGAATCTCCTCGGTTGAATGATGCTCGATGCGGCGCGCCGGCTAGGGTTTGGCCTCCGCCATGAGCCGGCGCCAACCGCCCCGTCCCGGGAAGAGCATGGGCACACGCCGTAGGTACTGCTCGTATTGGTTGCCGAATTTCGCGATCATGCCCCACTCTTCCCGGTATGCGAGCCGAGTGTAGGTCAACACGATGATTGGAAACAGTGTCACGGAAAAGACGGTCGGCCAATGCACGACACCCTCGCCGAAAAGCCCCACGAAAGGGCCCATGTATTGGGGATGCCGCACGAGGCCGTAGAGCCCGACGGATGCGAGCCTGCCCGCCTGGTGCGCGCGATAGCGCTCGCGCCACCCCTCGATGAATAGTTCGATACCGAGAAAGAGCAGCAGATACCCGATCAGCATTGAGATCATCATTCCGGTATCGCCCATGCCGAGCAGCGTCGACCACAGGTTCGCGTTCAAGCCGCGGCGGTCGAGATGAAGGAACCGCACGAGCAGATAGATCGTCAACGGAAAGCCATACATTTTCGCATGCAAGGCGATCATGAACGCCCGGACCAAGCCTGCGCCGGCTCACTCGCGCCACCCATGGGGAGTGAAATATCGATAGAAGACCCAGGAGGCGATCACGATCGCCAGGCCCCACGCGCCCGAGTGTGCGATGTGCGCGCTCATGATTGGCGGCGGCCCAGAAGAAAGACGTTGTAAAGTGGCACCCAGATGAGCGCAATGAACCAGCCGTAGGCGTAGCTCTCGATCAGCCCCAGGAAGAAGGACTCCCAAGTCAACCAATGGAATCCGGGCACAAGCCCGAGCCAAGCGTGATACATCGCATAGCGCGGAACGAGAAGGTCAAATGCCACGCACAGCGAGAAGGTGATGGCGAGAAACAGTCCAGTTGCCATCCCCGCCGCTCTCAGAGAGATTCCCGTCCTCATGATGCTCACTTCTTGCCTGGCGTCCCCGACATTCCCTCGCTCATCGCTCCAGCGCCGAGATACCGCTGCGGCTGCCCTTCGAATTTATCGAGACAGTCTCGCGAGCAGAAGCGCATTGCCCTATTCTGATACACGCTCGCGTAGCCAGTGCCCGGCTCGACCTTCATGCCGCACACGGGATCGACTCCTGCATCCAGAACGTGGTGAGCGGACGCGGTGACTGACTGGTCACTTTCATTTTCTGGTTGGGGAGAGTGACCGCCGTGACCGACATGCGCTCCGCAGCCGAAGCGCATCATGACAAAGAACAGTGCACCAAAGAGCAAAAACGAAAGAAGACCACTCATTGCGCAATACCCGGCCGCACCGCGATTGCTGCAAAGTATGCTCCCGCAGCGCTTTGCATCCATTACGTAGAAATCCTCATGGCCTCAGTCCCCTAACGTCATACGATTCAGCGGCAGATCAATCGACTCCGTTTTGCTATTGTCAACCCGGTTTGGCACGAAGAGTATTTGAAGGAGTAAAGAACAAGGCCGGGACCCGACGAGGCACTGACTTCGGCGGAACAATTCCGACGATGGACGCTCACGGCCATGTTGCGACGCTGGAAGGTGTGCCGAATCTTGACTCTGGACCGCGGTCTATGATTGATGCTGTATGGGGAATGTCGCAGCTGAGGTCGCATCATGGATTTTATCGGCGCCGGTGTGTTCTGCAGACGCCCCCGCGTGCGGACCGATTCCGCGGAGCACTGCGAGGGCCGCGGGCTATGGGCTGCGAAGAGCCAGCTGGGTTCTGGCCTACGCCGCGCCGCCGTCTTGCGGAGCGCGCAGCCCCCCTTCCTCCCGCGCAAGCAGCTGCTTGAGTTGACGTGGAATGACGCTTGCGAGCCCCTCTCTTTTCGTGCATGGGCGACAGTGCTTCACACTTCCCCGCTGCCGAGCACAAGCTTACGAATGTCACGAGTCAGCGTCGCCGGGCTGACGCGGATATGCGAAGGTTCGACGACGAGGAAGGAGGCGCGTTTTGATGACGATCGCGCCATCATTCCTTCCGTCTCGTGGACTTTGAGAGGTCAGAACAAGTCATGAATTCGCATCACACACGCGGGCGAGTCGAAGATTCGACTTCGACGGCACGTGGCACGAATTCCGGGAAACCCGCCGCTGGGACGCGTGAGCACGATCTGACGGAGTCGGAATCCGGGATGCGACTCTCGCCGCACTCGCAGCACCACTGGGCGCGAGATGGGAGCCGAGCCCGTGCATGAACCGACGCGCGAGGACGGTGCCCATGCATCAGCGGGCTCGCGGGCCCCTGCCGCTGAACCCCCGCTCGGAACGATTTACACCTGTCCGATGCATCCACAGATTCGTCTGAGGGAGCCCGGCAACTGCCCAATCTGCGGGATGACGCTCGAACTCTTACGGCCGGCAAGTGAGACGGGTCAAAGCCCTGAGCTTCGGGACATGACGCGGCGGTTCTGGATCGGTGCGGCACTCGCCACTCCCGTGGTCCTCCTCGACATGGCTACAGAGATCCACGCCCTCGCGGTGCATGAGTTCGTCGCACCCCTTCTGTCGATGTGGATTCAGTTTGCGCTCGGCACCCCCGTCGTGATCTGGTGTGGATGGCCGCTGCTTCAGCGCGGGTGGGACTCGGTGCGCCGCCGCTCGCTCAACATGTTCAGCCTCATCGCTCTCGGCGTCAGCGCCGCTTATCTCTACAGCCTCGCGGCGTTGTTCGCACCGGGTCTCTTTCCGCGAGGACTACGCAGCGAGGACGGTCTCATTCCCGTGTACTTTGAGGCCGCCGCGGTCATCACCGTGCTCGTGCTCTTGGGGCAGGTGCTCGAGCTGCGCGCGCGCGAGGCTACTGGCGGCGCCATTCGCGCCCTGCTAAATCTCGCGCCCAAACTCGCCCGCCGCATCCAAGACGGAGACGCCGATGAGGAGATTCCGCTCGACGCCGTGCACGTCGGAGACCGATTGCGGGTACGCCCCGGCGACGCCGTTCCGGTGGACGGAGTGGTGCTCGAGGGCTCAAGCGCCGTTGATGAATCGATGGTCACCGGGGAGTCCATTCCGGTGGCCAAAGTCGCGGGGGCCAAGGTCATCGGCGGCACGATCAACGCTACCGGCGCGCTGATCATGCGCGCCGAGCGCGTGGGCTCAGACACGATGCTCGCTAGAATCGTGCAGATGGTAGCCGAAGCGCAGCGCAGCCGCGCCCCCATACAGCGGCTCGCCGACCTCGCCTCCTCCTGGTTTGTGCCGGCCGTCATCGTGATTGCCCTTGCCGCATTCCTCGTGTGGATGCTGCTGGGACCGCCGCCTCAGCTCGCCTACGCGCTGGTTGCGGCGGTGTCCGTGCTCATCATTGCATGCCCCTGCGCGCTCGGGCTCGCAACTCCCATGTCCGTGATGGTCGGTATCGGCAAAGGCGCCACGGCGGGCGTGCTGATCAAAAACGCCGAAGCTCTCGAGCGATTCGAGAAGATCGACACGCTCGTCGTGGACAAGACCGGGACGTTGACCGAGGGCAAGCCGCGAGTGGTGGCCGTCGTGCCGGGGGAAGGGTACGATGAGGCCGCTGTGCTCACCTGCGCGGCGAGCCTCGAGCGCTCGAGCGAGCATCCCCTCGCCGCAGCCGTTGCCGCATCGGCGAACGAAAGCGGCCTTGCATTGCAGAGCGTGACCGACTTTCGCTCGGAAACAGGCAAGGGCGTCATTGGGACGGTAAACGGACACGCAGTCGCCGTGGGCAACGCCGTGCTCCTCGATTCTCTCGGAATTCCACACGCGAGTCTCGCAGCGCCGGCGGACCGCCTGCGAAGCGACGGGGCGACCGTGATGTTCGTGGCGATCGATGGCCGACCCGCAGGCGTCGTCGCCGTCGCCGATCCGGTGAAGCCGAGCACGCCCGGTGCTCTCGAGGCGCTCAGGCACGAGGGCATCCGGATCGTGATGGTCACGGGTGATCATCGCGCCACGGCTGAAGCCGTCGCGCGCCGGCTCGGGATCAATGAAATCGAGGCGCAGGTGCTGCCGGATCACAAGAATGCCATCGTGCAGCGCCTGCGCGGCGAAGGACGAGCGGTCGCCATGGCAGGCGACGGCGTGAACGACGCGCCGGCCCTCGCCGCAGCCGAGGTCGGCATTGCGATGGGGACGGGAACCGATGTGGCCATGCAGAGCGCCGGTGTAACCCTCGTCAGGGGCGACCTTACAGGCATCGTGCGGGCCCGCGTGCTCAGCCGCGCCACCATGCGCAATATCCGCCAGAATCTCTTCCTCGCCTTCATCTACAACGTGATCGGCATTCCGATCGCCGCTGGCGCACTATATCCGGTTTTCGGACTGCTCTTGAGCCCCATGATCGCCGCGGCCGCCATGAGCCTGAGCTCGGTTTCCGTCATCGGCAATGCGCTAAGGCTACGCTTGATTCATCTCGACACAACGCAACAGGCCCCCGCGCCGGTCGGCTGATCCAGCGGGCGTCCCGGGGGGGAGTCCGTGGCTGATCATCTGCCTCAGAGCGTCTCGCACGCTCAAAAGCGCACAATTCGCGGCGGTCCGACGTTACAACTGGTCAATTTTGCACGCGCGTCCCCGATCACCCTTCGGCACCGATTCACACTTATGAACCAGCTGTCGATGACTGCCTCACGCGCGAATGGCCGGCCGCGACGACCTGCGGGGCCACTAAGGCCGCGCCGCGAATCACAGTGACGGAAAGTCTGGCGGATTTGGCGATGGTGCGCAACTCACCTGCCGTACGGAAGCGCGTCGCCTTCCAGGTCGCGGCACCAAGCCAGCCGCACTCGCGCAGAGTCATCGCCCGGAGGCTCCGAATGCCGCGTTCGCCGAGCACGAGACGTCCGCCCGGCCTCGGCACGCGCCCCATTTCGTGCACGGCCCCGGATGCATCGGCGGCGAAACAGAGCACGGTGACCGCGATCACTACATCGAAGCTGGCATCGGCAAAGGGATTGTGTTCGATGCTGTCCTGCACAAACGTGCGCTTGACGCCCGCGCTCCCGGTTCACGTTCGGGCTGCGGCCGGCATCGCTGGATCCGAACCGAGACCTGTCGCTACCACGCCGCGCGAGGCCGCCGTGCAAACCAACGCACCATCGCGGCAGCCAACATCGAGGACACGGGCATTGCGGAGCTCTCCCATCAGCTCGAAGACGAGGTGCGGCTCGATCGCCTCGGTGATCAGTCCGAACAAAGTCGCTCGCCAAGCCTCGTAGGCTTTCGGACCGATCTGACTGGGAACGATTGCCCCGCTCATGCGAGTGGCCGGTGTAGTCGATAGATGGGTTTCACGGCCGCCTGCCGCCCTTGACTGCTGTGCTCATCTTGGCTCCCGGTGTCGGATTCTGAGCCTCGACCCACGGCGCACGCGGAATCGGCGCCTGATGGCGCAGCCGACGTCGGTCCTCTTGCCCAACCCCACCCGTTCCGTGTCGCAGCGGGGTCGCTGCCCGCCTGTGACACCACTAGGCTAAGCCACCGTGAATTGCAGCATCATGCCGTTGTCCTCGTGCTCGAGAATATGGCAGTGCAGCATGAACGGGTGCTCCCGGGAGGCCGGCTGCTCGAAGCGCGCAATGGTTCGCACCGTTGCGCCGCGCCTGACGAGCACCGTATCCTTCCACCCGCCGAACTCCGGTGCAGGCGGGTTACCATCGATGCTGACGATCTGGAACGATACGCCGTGGTAGTGCATCGGGTGAGACATGTGCGAACGATTCTCGAACTGCCAGATCTCGGTGCTGCCGAGCCTGACCGCCGCGTCGATGCGCCCCATGTCCATGTACTCGTGATCGATCGAGAACCACTTCTGCCCGCCGATGCCGAGGCTCATCCCTCCAGGGCCGGGCGGGCTCGTCGGCCGGTGCAGGCCCGCGGCGGCCCGCGCCGGCGCTGCCATGATCGCTTGAGCTGCCGCCTGCAGAGTAAAGGTCCGCACTGGCAGCTCCGACCGCAGTGGCTCGATTGGCACCAGCTGTGGCGGCAGGCGCGTGCGACGTCCTGACGGCTCGGCCACCCGCAATTGCAGCACGTCGAAGGTGCTGCGATCGAGGGCGTCGGAATCCATGGGCATCATGCTGAGCGACGGAACAATCTCCTCGGAGTAGCTGCGCAGCGCGAGACTTCGGCCCTGGTCCCGCGACAGATCCACCACGACTTCGGCCCGCTCGCCCGGTGCGAGCAGTAACCGGCGCACCGGCACCGCGCGAGGAAGCAGACCGGCATCCGAGGCGATCACGTGAAACTCACGGCCATCATCGAAGCCGAAGTAGTAGATGCGGGCGTTCGAAGCATCCAGCAGTCGCAACCGGACCCATTGCGCCGGCACCTCGACGAACGGCTGCTCGCGGCCATTGACGAGGATGCGGTCGCCCTTCATGCCCATGCGATCCATCGCGCGGGTCATATAGGCGAGCGTGCCGTCGGGCGCGAGCGCCCGGTCCTGCACGATCAACGGCAAATCGTCGACTCCGTAGGCGCTCGGCAGATCGGGCGGAACGTTGGACTCATCGTCCACCAGCAGCAGCCCGGCGAGCCCGGCGAACACGTGGGCTCCAGTGCGCGTCTCCGGGTGAGGGTGGTACCAAAGAGTTGCGGCCGGCTGCTCGAGACGGAAAGCGTAAGGAAATCTGGCGCCCGGCTGGAAGAGACTGTGCGGCCCGCCATCCATGCTGCCCCGCACGTGGGCCCCATGCCAGTGGGTAGTGGTGCTTTGATCGATGTCATTGAGGATGTTGATCCTCACCTGCGTGGCGCGCGGCACGCGCAGCGTGGGGCCGAGATACGAGCCGTTGTATCCCCAAGTCGGCGTCCGCCTTTGCGCAATCAGTGACGTGCGGCCTGGCGCCATCCGCAAGTTGTAGAGCCGAGATCCGTCGGGCTGCCGCGCGCCGCTGAGTTGCGGCGGAATGGGGAGTGGGCGCACGAAGGGCATCCCGTGGCGAACGCCCGCTCGCTCCATCCCCGCCATGCGCGGCATAGGGTTCATGGCTTGAGCGGCGGCAGCTCGCACCAGAGGCGGTGCCGCCAGCGCCAAACCAAGCCCGCCGGCCATCCGGGTGATGCCGCGCAGAACCTCGCGACGCGAGGAGTTTGTGGATTCCGGCCTCTTCACAACTGACCTCCGGGATAACGTTGAGGCATCCCCCATTGAGCGTGCCACTCAGCCTGTGAGGCGCGCCTTCAGCCGTGAGCTTCCTCCTGGGGCGGCCCGGAGTCAGGGTGCCTGGCGATGTATCTCTCGTGCAGCCTGATGAGCAGGTAATAGACCACCGGCGTGGCGATCAGCGACAGGAGCACGGAGAAGCACAGCGCGCCGATGACGGTGATGCCGAGGGGCTGCAGCATCTGGGCGCCGGCGCCGGCACCATAGGCGAGCGGCACCATGCCGAGCGCTGCGGCGAGCGATGTCATGAGCACGGGGCGGAGCCTGCGATGACCGGCACGCACCAGCGCCTCGACGAGTTCCACGCCCTCGGAGCGCAGCTGCCGGCAATAGTCGAGCACCAGAATGCCGTTCTTGGCGACGATGCCTACGCCGATGATCGCGCCGAGGTAGGACACGATGTTCAACGTAATGCCGCTCACCCAGAGCCCCACCATCGCTCCGAAGAGCGCGAGCACCGCGCCGAAGACGATCGCGATCGGCTCGTGGAAGGAGCGGAATTCGATCACCAGCACCGTGAAGACGAGCAGGATGGCGGCGAGCAGCACGACCATGAGGTTCTGGAACGA
>JAKAYU010000155.1 GCA_021809525.1 Pseudomonadota bacterium
GATGTTAAAGACACCCGGCGGGATGCCGGCCCGTTGCGCGAGTTCGGCCAATGCCAACGCCGAAAAGGGGGTCTGGGCGGCGGGTTTGCAGACGAACGTGCAGCCTGCGGCGAGCGCGGGGGCCGCCTTGCGGGTGATCATCGCCGCAGGGAAATTCCACGGCGTAATGGCGGCAGCGACGCCGATCGGCTGCCGCAGCACGAGCAAGCGCTTGTCCGCAGCATGTGGCGGGATGATCTCGCCATACACGCGCCGCGCCTCCTCCGCGAACCATTCGATGAAGGATGCCGCGAAGGCAATTTCTCCCCGGGATTCCGGCAGCGGCTTGCCCTGTTCGGCTGTCATGAGCGTGGCTAGATCGGCCTGATGGGCCATCATCAGCTCGAACCAACGGCGTAACAGGTCGGCGCGCTCCTTCGCCGTACGCGCGGCCCATGCCGGCTGTGCGCGCGCAGCGGCGTCGATGGCGCGGCGGGCCTCCTCGGCCGCCATGTCCGGAACGGTACCGAGCTTCTCTCCAGTGGCGGGATTGACGATCGCCGTCACTGCGCCGCTCGATGCATCGAGCCATTGACCATCGATAAAGCATTGCTGGCGCAGCAGCGCCGGGTCGGAAAGGTTCATGCTGTGCTCCAAATGCGAGACGCTCCGGTGGATTGAGCGCAATGGACGCTCAGGCGCTCAGTTGCGCGGGATCATTCGCCCGCCAACGCAGCGCGCACGGTGCGCGCAATGACGTCACTGACACGGATGTTCGACTCCACGGTGACTCCGGCTATGTGCGGCGTCAGAATCACGTTCGGCAGATCCTTCCAAGCAGCGCCGGCGGAGGCGCTCAACGGTTCATTTTCGAATACGTCGATCGCTGCGCCGCCGAGCCGTCTTGCGCGCAGCGCTGCGACCAGGGCGTCCTCGTCGATCACGCCACCGCGGGCGGCGTTCACCACGATCGCACCTTCCTTCATCTGCGCGATGGCCGAGGAGTCAATCAAGTGACGCGTCTTGGGCGTCAACGGAATATGCAGGCTGATGAGGTCACTGGAAGCCAGCAGCGTGGGCAACTCAACCCGTTCGATGCCCCTCCACGCTGCATCTGCGGATGGGACGAATGGATCATACGCGGACACACGCAATCCCAGTGCGAGCGCCTTGGTCGCAGTCAGGCGCGCAATGGCGCCGAAGCCGATCAGCCCCATCTGCTTGCCGGAAAGCTCCTGTCCGATCAACTTCATGCGCGGCCAGACACCCGCGGCAACCTCGCCGCTGGAGAACCAAGCGCGCCGCAGCAATATCAGCGCCGCGCTCAGAACGTATTCCGCCACGGCCAGATCGTTCGCGCCGGTTGCCGGAAATACTCGAATGCCGCGCGCAGTGCACGCAGGCACATCGATGTTGTCGAGTCCCACCCCCAGGCGGCCGATCACCTGCAGGCGAGGGGCCGCTTCGAGCAGCGCGCCGCGCACCTGCGTTCGGTTGCGCACGATGAGCGCGCGACAATCGCTCAATGCAGTGATCAGCCGTTGCGGTTCGTCAACCAGCTTTGGGTCGTACTGCACCGAGAAATCGCCGAGGTGTTCCCGTATTGCGCTCTCGTCCATGAACTCGGCTATTACAATATCCGTCATTGGCTTGCTCCGGGACGCTCGGCGAGTTCGGTGAGCGTAGCGTAAAGTGTCTCGTTGATCTCGATCCCCGCAGATGCGGCACGGGTTCGGCTGGTGAGGCGCCGGTCGCCGGGTATGCGCACACCGGTTTGACTGTTTAGAGCGGCGATCAGTTGGGCCATACGAGCGGCGAAACTTCCGGCCGACAAGGGCTCGGCGTCCATGACGAGCAGCAATTGTCCGACACCGGGCGGAGGGCCCTTGTCATCGAGGAACGAGCTGGCTTCCCAGCCGAAATGACCGTTTGCGACCGCGCCGCAGAGAATTTCAACGATCAGAGCCAGGGCGGCGCCTTTGACGCCCCCGGCCGGGGCCAGTGAGCCTGCCAACGCCGCGGCCGCATCCGTGGT
Organism: Pseudomonadota bacterium; assembly: GCA_021809525.1. Taxonomy (GTDB): domain Bacteria; phylum Pseudomonadota; class Gammaproteobacteria; order Steroidobacterales; family Steroidobacteraceae; genus 13-2-20CM-66-19. Next base: position 2,015 of record JAKAYU010000155.1, read on the forward strand.
GGGGTTTCCGGCGCTATCGAGCGCCCAACCGATCGGAAGCGCTTCTCCGGCTCTCTGGGCAGCCACAATCCTGCTGCGGGCGACCTGGGAGAGCGCCATATCGATCACCAGCGGCGCTCGATCCGACAGCGGTACCGCAAAGGCGATGGGGTTGGTGCCCATCATCGGCTGCACGCCGCCTGCAAAAGCCATCGCGCGAGGAGTGTTCGAGCACACGAAGGCCACGCAGCCTTGCTGGGCCAGCCGCTCCGCGGTGTAACCGGCTGCGCCGATGTGATGAGAGCGGAAGATTGCAGCGACGGCGACCCCGCATTCCCGGCTCATCGCGGGTAGCGCATTGACCGCCAAGTCGAGCGCGGGATAGGCGAACCCGCCGGCCGCATCGATACGCAATGCGCCGGCGCGCAGCCGCCTGAGGCTCGGCTGCGCGTGTCCGTCCACCTTGCCCGCGCTCACCTGGGCGGCGTAACTCGCTACCCGCCCGAGCCCGTGGCCGGTCTGACCATCCGCCTCAGCGGCAACGAGGGCCTTCGCTGTCGAACTGCTCGGGCCACTCGCGGCGCCACTTGCCTCGAGTGCCCGTTGGGCGAGCTGCTCGCACTCGGCAATGCTTAACCTGGGCATGCCGGGAGATTACGCGCTGCGGTAGAGCTTGGTCATCACGAATTCACGATGGCCCAGTGCTTCAGCACAAGTGTATCGGCCATTGGCCGTCTGCACGATCGCATCGATCAACGCATCGCCGGCTTGCGCGATGGTCATCTCCCGCCGCACGATCCCCGAGACGTCGAGATCGATGTGTTCGCTCATGGTCCGCACGGTGCGCGGATTGCCGCTAATTTTGATCACCGGCATGATGGGATTGCCGATGACATTGCCTTGTCCGGTTGGGAAACAGTGCACTACGTATCCGGCCGCCGCCTGTAAAGTGCAGCATTCGGCCGCGGCCGAGGAAGTGTCCATGAAATAAAGACCCGGACCGCGCGCCGGCGCCTCGGCAGGCTCGAGGACGTCGATGTATCGGACCTTCTTGCCGATCTTCTCCAGGTTGCCGAGCGCCTTTTCTTCGATCGTGGTCAGGCCGCCGGCGATATTGCCCTTGGTCGGCTGGCTGTCGGATAGGTCGGACGTCTTGTGAGCTTCGATGACCTCCCTCTGATAGGCGGTCCAGGTGCGCATGAACTTTTCGGCGATCTCGGGAGTGGCGGCGCGCGCCGCCGCGAGGTGTTCCGCTCCCGTGAGTTCCGAGGTCTCACCAAAACAGCCGTACAGCCCCGCCGGGACAAGCTTGTCATACATGTTGCCGACCGTCGGGCACGAGGCAAGACCCGTTGTCGTGTCACTCTCACCGCATTTCGCCGCGACCCACAGATCGGTCAGCGGGCATTCCTCGCGCACCTTGGCGGAGGCAAAATGCACGAATTCCTTGGCCTTGCGTGATGCCGCGGCAACGGTTGCAATGTCACCGTTGCCTTCGATCGAGAAGCCGGCTACCGGCTTGCCAGTCTTGGCGATTCCGTCGACTACCTGCTGCGTCCACTGTGGCTCAATGCCGATGACGATGCACGCGGCGACATTCGGGTTCGCGCCGGTGCCGATCATGGTGCGGAAGTGCAATTCCAGGTCTTCGCCGAATTGTAGCCGCCCATACGCATGGGGTAGAGCAATGGTGCCCTTGATGTGCGCGGCGACGGCTTCGCTCGCGGCGTTGGAGATGTCATCGAGAGGCAGTATTGCGACGTAGTTGCGCACACCGACTCGGCCGTTTTCGCGACGATAGCCCCATATGGTGCGTTTTACAGTTGCCATGATCTCACCAGCGCTTGGTCTTGAGGTTGTGGGTGTGCACGTGGTCGCCACGCCGGATCGGTGCCACGACTCGGCCGATGTCCTGGCCGTACTTGATCACCGAATCGCCGATCGCGAGGTCGCATAACGCAACCTTGTGGCCGATGGGAATGTCCTGGTTGCACACGGCGTGAATTTCACTGTTATCCTCGGTAACGACACCCAGGATGTCGCTTCCCGCGGAAAGATTCTCGACCACGACGACCCCGACGTTGTCGCGGTGATCGTGGACGAGCAATTGCGGCTGTCTCGGCATGGTGAAGGTTCCTCAGTGGCGCAGCTCTTATATAAGATATAAGATTACAGATTATGAAGACCAAGACAAGTCCCCTCGCGGATCCGACCGCGTGCACAGCCGCTGGCCCGTCGAAGCCCCTGCGCAGCGCCCGGTGGTACGAGCGGGATGACATGCGCGGCTTTGCACACCGCCAGCGAACCCAGCAGATGGGCCTGCGGCGAGAGGAATTCCTGGGACGCCCCGTCATCGCCATCATCAATACCTGGAGTGAAATGAGTCCGTGCCACGCTCATCTGCGCGAGCGGGCCCAGGCCGTCAAGCGAGGAGTTCTGCTGGCAGGCGGATACCCGGTGGAACTGCCGGCCTTGTCCGTCGGGGAGGTGATGGTCAAGCCGACGACCATGCTGTACCGCAACTTTCTCGCGATGGAGACCGAGGAATTGCTGCGCTCCCATCCGATTGACGGGGCAGTGCTGCTCGGGGGGTGCGACAAGTCGATCCCCGGCATGCTGATGGGCGCCTTTAGCATGGATCTGCCGGCCATCGTCTGTCCCGCAGGACCGATGTCGACCGGTCAGTGGCGGGGCGTGCGCACCGGCGCAGGGACTCATACCAAGAAATACTGGGATGAGCTGCGCGCAGGCAACATCACTGCGGATGACTGGGTCGACCTCGAGTCGCGCATGACCCGTTCAATAGGCACCTGCAATACGATGGGTACCGCTTCGACGATGAGCGCGATTGCCGAGGCTCTCGGCATGACGTTGTGCGGTGCTTCATCGATTCCGGCCGCAGATTCCGGGCATGTTCGGATGGCCTCGGCGTGCGGGTCCCGTATCGTCGCCATGGTGCAGGCAGACTTGCGTCCGTCGCGAATTGTGTCTCCGGCTGCCTTCAAGAATGCAGCCACCGTCTACATGGCCCTCGGGGGCTCGACCAACGCTGCGATCCATCTGCTGGCGATGGCCGGGCGGGCGGGCGTCGCCATGACGCTGGATGATCTCGCCGCGATCGCGCGTGAGATCCCCGTGTGCGCCAATCTGTTTCCCTCGGGAGACCGGCTCATGGAGGATTTTTATTTTGCGGGTGGACTGCCGGCGCTGCTGCTTAAGATCGCCTCGCGGCTGGACCTGACGTGCACAACAGTCGAAGGGCGAACCCTCGGAGAAGCCATCGCCGGGGCAACCTGCTACGAGGATGCCGTGATCCGCGGTATGGATGATCCTGTAGTGCCGCTCACTCGGGGACGCACGCTCGATGTGCTGCGTGGCAACCTGTGTCCGGATGGCGCGGTCCTCAAGTCAAGCGCAGCCGAGCCGCATCTGATGCGCCACGAGGGCACTGCACTGGTATTCGATTCTCCGGCAGACATGGCTGCGCGTATCGATGACCCAGAGCTCGCGGTGGACGAAAACACGGTGCTGGTGCTGCGCAACGCCGGCCCCGTCGGTGCGCCTGGCATGCCGGAGTGGGGCAACCTGCCCATTCCGCGTAAATTGCTGGCACGGGGTGTGCGCGACATGGTTCGAATCTCCGACGGGCGGATGAGCGGCACGCATTACGGCTGCTGCATAGTGCACGCTGCGCCCGAGTCGGCAGTGGGCGGGCCGCTTGCGCTGTTGCGCAGCGGTGACCGCGTCCGCCTCGATGTGCCGGCCGGTCGCCTGGACATGCTGGTCCCGGAGGATGAGATCGCTGTCCGGCGCCGTGCATGGCAGCCGCCGGTGTCAGCCTACCAGCGCTCCTATGCGGCGCTATACCAGAAGCACGTCACCCAGGCGCCGCAGGGGTGCGACTTTGACTTCCTGGCGGGTCGGGCACCGACGCCGGAGCCGGAAATCTACTGACACGGGATCACCCAGATGAGTGCCAACGCGTTCAAGACTGTCGTATTGACTCCATCGGCCCGGCCGGCGGTGGGGTCCTGGCTGATGTCGGCTTCCGCAACTGTTGCGGAGGCCATGGGGCATTGCGGCTTCGATTTCCTGGTCGTGGACATGGAGCACAGCCCACTGCACATCGCCAATACCACCGAATTGTTGCGCGCTCTCGCCGCAACGCCGGCCGTGCCGCTGGTGCGGATTGCGAACACCGATCAGGTGCTCGTCAAGCAGGTGCTGGATGCGGGCGCCACCAGCGTCATGTTCCCGTTTGTACAGACGGTCGAGCAGGCTCGCGCTGCGGTGGCTTACACACGCTACCCGCCGCAGGGTGTGCGCGGTGTCGCAGCAATGCATCGTGGTTCCCAGTACGGGTCCGCGAAGGCCTATCTGCAATCCGCCAATGACCACCTGGCGGTCGTCATCCAACTCGAGACGCCGGAGGCGATCGAGCGCCTTGCCGACATCGCCGCAGTACCGGGGGTGGACTCGCTGTTCGTCGGTCCGGGCGACCTCGCCGCCGCGATGGGTCACATCGGCGAGATCAGCCATGCGCAGGTGCAGGCGATGATCGAGCATGCGGCCCGCGCGGCGCGCGCGGTGGGCAAGCCTATCGGTATCGTCGGTGGCACGCCGCAAATGGTGCGGCGGTTCTTTGAGTACGGATATACCTGGAGCGCGGTCGCGTCCGATCTGGCGCTGCTGACCGGGCGCGCCGCCGAGTGGCTGGAGAGCCTTGGGCACGGTTCCCCGAACACTGCCGCCGCGCCGGCCTACTGACCGCGTGACATGGAGACAATCGCCTTGCGGACGGCGCGGTGGCATGCGGTCGTCGATGCGCAGCTGGGCGGTGCGTTGCTGGAGTTAAGCCATGGCAGCGAACCTGTGCTGCGGCCCGCCACGCAGGATGGGATCCGCCGTGCTGGGGTGCGGGCGAGCGCCTGCTATCCGCTGGTTCCATTTGCAAACCGCATCGGGTACGGGCGCATGGCCGTCGCAGGGCGCGAGTACGTGCTGCGTGCGAATTTTCCACCGGAGCCGCATGCAGTGCACGGCATCGGCTGGCAGCTGCCCTGGACGGTCGTCGAGCAGGATCGCACGGCTGCGGAACTACTGCTGCGCTACGCGGGCGATTCGCCCGGCGAGTGGCCATTCGCATTCGATGCGCATCAGCGCTTCGAGCTCAGACCGTCCGGCCTGCGAATCACGCTCTCATTGGTTAACCGGGATCGTTCGGCCTGGCCCGGCGGGATTGGCTTGCATCCCTTTTTCCCGGTCGGGTCCGGCCAGACCCTGCAGTTCGAGGCCGATGGTGCCTGGCAGAACGGTCCCGACCAGTTACCGCGGCGGAGGGTCGCCGGCGCCGAATGGGATTTCCGCCAGCCGCGTCGAATTGCAGATCTCGATCTTGATAATGACTTTTACCACTGGAACGGATTGGTCCGCATCGCCGGCGGATCTGCCGGCACGGTTCGCATTGCTGCCAGCGAGGTATTCCCGGTGTTGCGTGTTTTTACGCCTCCGGGGCGCGGCTTCATTGCAGTTGAGCCCGTCAGTCATGCTGCCGACGCTGTCAACCGTGCGGCCGAAGACGCTTCAGGCTACAGGCTGCTGGCTCCGGGTGAGTCGCTTTGCGGCCGAGTTTGCATCGAACTCGAAGGGTGCGCATGAAGTCATTTGAGCTGGTTTGCCAGGCCGAATGCCGTCTCGGCGAATCGCCAGTCTGGTGCCCGGACCGCAAGGAACTGTTGTTCGTCGACATCACGGGACGAGCTGTGCACCGCTTTTCGCCGGAAACCGGCGTGCTCACGAGCTGTCACGTAGATGAGGATATCGGATTCATCGCGCCCACTCGCGCCGGTCGATATGTCGCCGGTCTTCGTTCAGGCATATGGCTGCTCGATGAACATGCGCGCAAGATAAAATGCCTGGCGCTTAACCCGGGCGATGAGCGCACGCTGCGCTTCAATGACGGTGGTGTCGATCCATGCGGGCGGTTGATCATCGGCACTATCGACCAGACGCGGCATGCCGACCGCGCCGGGCTGTACCTGCTCGGAGTTGATGGGTTGATCGAATACGCCGCTGGGCTCTTGACCTCGAACGGCGTGGCGTTCGCACCTGACGGACGAACGCTCTATCACTCTGACACGCCCCGATTCGTCATCTATCGGCGCGAGTACTGGCCGGAATCAGGTGCTGCAGGAGCGGCCAGCATTTTTGTCCAGCTCGATCCCGATGCGCGCGATCGTGCCCGCCCCGACGGCGCCGCGGTCGACAGTGCTGGAAATTACTGGTGCGCCCTGTACGAGGGGTCACGCGTTCACCAGTACGATCCGGCAGGACGGTTGCTTGAGGCTTACCCCGTGCCGGCACGTATCCCAACGATGCCTGCATTCGGCGGGACCGACCTGAAAACGCTCTACGTCACCACTGCCAGCGACGCGACCGGGCCTGGCGGGGGACTCTACGCCATGGGCGTTGAGACCGCCGGCATGCCGCGACCCGCCTTCGACGAGGAGCCATTTCTGCCATGACCCGGAGTGCTTATTCGA
>JAKAYU010000156.1 GCA_021809525.1 Pseudomonadota bacterium
TTGCTACACTCCGGGGGTGCTGCTCACCGAACATGACATTTACCTGTTTCGCGAAGGGACCCATGGCCGGGCCTACGAGAAGCTCGGTGCGCACCTGCTGCCGGCGCTCGAGGGTCATCCGGCGGGCACGCATTTCGCGGTGTGGGCGCCGAATGCCGCCTCGGTGGCGGTCGTCGGCGATTTCAACGGCTGGAATGACCTCGCCCATCCGCTCACCCCGCGCGCGGACTCCTCCGGCATCTGGGAGGGGTTCGTGCCCGGCATCGGCCGCGGCGCGCTCTACAAGTATCACATAATCTCGCACCAGCAGGGCTACACGGTGGACAAGAGCGATCCGTTCGCCTTTCACTGCGAGACCCCGCCGCGCACCGCCTCGGTGGTCTGGGATCTCGGCTACGCGTGGGACGACGCCGACTGGCGCGCGCGGCGCGCCGAGCGCAACGCGTTGAGCGCCCCCTGGTCGATCTACGAGCTGCACCTGGGCTCGTTCCGCCGCGTGCCCGCAGAGAACAACCGGCCGCTCAACTACCGGGAGCTCGCCGAGGCGGTCGCCGCGTACGTCACCGACATGGGCTTCACCCACGTCGAGCTGCTGCCGGTGATGGAGCATCCCTTCTACGGCTCGTGGGGCTACCAGGTGACGGGGTACTTCGCCCCGACCTCGCGCTACGGCACGCCGCAGGACTTCATGTACTTCGTCGATCACCTGCACCAGCGAGGCATCGGGGTCATCCTCGACTGGGTGCCCTCGCACTTCCCGGCCGACCAGCACGGACTCGCCTTCTTCGACGGCACCCACCTGTACGAGCACGCCGATCCGCGCCAGGGGCACCATCCGGACTGGAAGAGCTCGATCTTCAACTACGGCCGCGCCGAGGTGCGCAACTTCCTCCTGAGCAGCGCGCTGTTCTGGCTCGAGACCTATCACATCGATGCGCTGCGCGTCGATGCGGTCGCCTCCATGCTGTATCTGGATTACGCGCGCCGCCCGGGCGAGTGGATTCCCAACCGCTACGGCGGGAATGAGAATCTCGAGGCGGTGGAATTCCTCAAGCAGATGAACCTCGCGGTGTACCGCGATCATCCCGACACCCACACCATCGCCGAGGAATCGACCGCCTGGCCCATGGTCTCCCGCCCGACCCATCTCGGCGGGCTCGGCTTCGGCATGAAGTGGAACATGGGCTGGATGCACGACACGCTCAAGTACTTCGCCGCCGATCCGGTGTACCGCAAGTACCAGCACAACAAGATCACCTTCAGCCTCTGGTACGCCTTCAGCGAGAATTTCGTGCTGCCGCTCTCGCACGATGAGGTCGTGCATGGCAAGGGCTCGCTGATCGGCAAGATGGCCGGCGATGACTGGCAGCGCTTCGCCAACCTGCGCCTGCTCTACGGCTACCTCTGGACCCACCCGGGCAAGAAGCTGCTGTTCATGGGCGGGGAGTTCGCGCAGCGAAGCGAATGGCAGCACGAGGGCGGCCTCGAGTGGCACCTGCTCGAGTTCGCGCCGCACCAGGGCGTGCAGCGCTGGGTGCGGGACCTGAACCGCCTGTACCGCTCGACCCCGGCGCTGCACCAGCGCGACTTCAGCGCCGAGGGGTTCGAGTGGATCGATTGCGACAACGCCGACGACAGCGTGATCGTCTACCTGCGCCGCGGCCAGGGTCCGCGCGATGTCGTGCTGGTCGCATGCAACTTCACGCCCGTGCCGCGCGAGCACTACCGGGTCGGCGTGCCGCTCACCGGCAAGTGGCTCGAGCGGCTGAACAGCGATGCGCCCGGGTACGGCGGCAGCGGCATCGGCAACCTGGGCATGACCGAAGCGGTCGAGCACGCCTCGCACGGCCGGCCGTATTCGCTCACGCTGCGCCTGCCGCCGCTCGCGGTGGTGGTGTTGACGCCCGAGTGAGACCTGAGCGTCGCGGTCAACCGACAGACACCCGATGCGTTAGGCTCATCGGCAGGGGCAAATCGGAAGGAGCGTGGCCCATGCGACACTCGATCAGACGACTGCTCACCGCGGCGCTGCCCGCCGCTGCGCTCGTGCTCGCGTCCTGCTCAGGCCTGCCGCTCGCCGAGCGGCAGGCCGCCCGGCTGCAGCGCTACGAAGCCTATGCCGGCAAGCCGGTGCGCGAGCTGCGGTGGTACACCGGCTACAAGCGCTGGTCGCCGCTCTCCGCGGACAAGCTGCTGGTGTGGACTAACCTCAATACCCCCTACCTGGTGACCGTCTATCACCCCTGCACCAATCTGCTGTTCGCCCACGGCATCGGCATCACCTCGACGGTCGACATCGTGCAGGCGCGGTTCGATTTCGTCACCGCGGACGGCTGGCGGTGCATGATCTCGACCATCCAGCCCATCGATTACCAGCGCATGCAGCAGGACGAGCGCAAGGCGCACGCGGCCCGAGCAGGCAGCCCTCAGCGGTAGCCGCGGGCCTGCAAATCGAACAGCCGCGCATACAGGCCGTCCGCGCGCAGCAGCTCCTCGTGGCTGCCCTGCTCGAGAATGCGGCCGCGCTCGAGGACCACGATCCGCTCGGCCGTGCGCACCGTCGAGAAGCGGTGTGAGATCAGAATGATCATGCGCTCGCGGCCGAGTTGGCGGACGTGCTCGAACACCTCCGCCTCCGCCTGCGCGTCCATCGCCGCAGTCGGCTCATCGAGCACCAGCACGTCCGCGCTGGTGCGCATCAGCGCACGCGACAGCGCCACCTTCTGCCACTGGCCGCCGGAGAGCTCCCGTCCGTCCTGAAACCACTTGCCGAGCTGTGTGTGATAGCCGGCGGGCAGGGTCTCGATGAACTCGCTCGCGCGACCCTTGACGGCCGCCTCGCGCCAGCGCGCCTCGTCATCGAAGGCGCGCTCGTCACCTGCGCCGATGTTGTGGCCGACGGGCAGCTGATAACGGGCGAAGTCCTGGAAGATGACCCCGATGCGCTCGCGCAGCCGCTGCTCGTCCCAGTCGGCCAGATCCGCCCCGTCGAGCAGGATGCGACCGGAGCTCGGGGCGTACAGGCGCGTCAGGAGTTTGATCAGGGTCGTCTTGCCCGAGCCGTTCTCCCCGACCAGAGCCAGCGTGCTGCCCGGGCGCAGGTGCAGCGTGATGTGCTCGAGCGCCGGGGTGTCCGTGCCCGGATAGACGAAGCTCACGTCCTCGAAGCGGACCCCGTCGTTCGGCCGCGGACCGGCGCGCACCGTGCCGGGCGGCGGCGGCACGTAGGTGTCCAGATACTCGTAGAGCGTCGAGAGGTAGAGGTTGTCCTCGTACATCCCGCCGATCGCCGAGAGCATCGCCGAGACGTCCGTCTGCCCCTGCCGGAACGCCGAGACGTACATGGTCATGTGCCCGAGCGTGATGACCCGCCGCACCGCGCTCAACGCGATCCACGCATAGGCGGCGTACAGCGTGACGGTCGCCACCAGCCCGAGGAGGAAGCCCCATACGCCGCGCCGCAGCGTGAGCGCGCGGTCGGCCCGATAGAGCCGGCGATAGATGTCGTGGTAGCGCGCGAGCAGACGGGGTCCGAGACCGTAGAGCTTGACCTCCTTGGCATAATCCTCGCGCGCCAGCACGGTCTCGAGATAGGTCTGCATGCGCGTCTCGGGCGAGCGCCAGCGGAACAGCCGGAACGCGTCCCCGGAGAACTTCGCCTCGGCGATGAACGCCGGCAGACCGGCGAGCAGCAATGCGAGCACCGCCCAGGGGGAGAACGCGGCCAGCATGACGGCGAAGCTGATGAGGGAGATGCCGTTCTGCGCCAGGCCGAAGGTGCGCGTGACCAGGCTGACGGGCCGGGTCGAGGCCTCGCGGCGCGCCCGCGTGAGCTTGTCGTAGAACTCGGAGTCCTCGAAGTGGCGCAGCTCCAGCGTCACGGCTTTGCGCAGAATCATCTCGTTGACGCGCTGTCCCAGCTGCACGCGCAGCAGCGAGCGCGCGAGCGACAGGCCCCGCTGGGTGGCCGCCAGCGCCGCGACCAGCACGCCCTCGAGGATCACCCACTCGAGCACCGCGTGCACCCCTGACCCGCGGGCGCGGATCGCCGCCACGACCGCATCGACGACCCGCCCGGCCGCGTAGGTCACCGAGACCGGCAATACCCCAGCAAGCAGCGTCAGGGCGGCGAACGCGCTGGTGAGCTTCCAGTTGGTCGACCAGACCAGCTCGACCGCGTGGCGGCTGTAGCGGAACACGCCGAGAAAGGCGCGCAGCGTGAGCCCCTCGGGCGGCGGCGGAGCGGAGGGACGGCGGGCGCTGGCGGCGATGGGCATCGTCTGTCGGACCTGGAGGCGCGCCCGGCCGATTGCAAGCTCGGCTCAGCGGCGCGGCCGCGCGCCCCGCCAGTCCGCGAGGATCTCGCGCGCGGCGTTGTGGCCCGGCGCGCCGGTGACGCCCCCGCCCGGATGGGTTCCCGAGCCGCACATGTAGAGTCCGGCGAGCGGCCCGCGGTAGTGCGCGTGCCCGAGCATCGGGCGGGCCGAGAACAGCTGATCGAGGCTGAGCGCGCCGTGGAAGATATCCCCGCCGAGGAGCCCGAAGGTGCGCTCCAGATCGAGCGGACTCATGATCTGCCGCCCGAGCACCGCGCGCTTGAAATTCGGCGCGTACGCATCGACGGTGTCGATCATCAGATCGGCGACCGTCTCGCGGTGCGCATCCCAGGACTGCCCGTCCGGCAGCTCGGGCGCCACGTGCTGGCAGAACAGGCTCGCCACGTGCGCCCCCCGGGGTGCGAGCGTGTCATCGAGCGTGGATGGGATCACGAGCTCAACGATCGGGCGGCGCGACCAGCCGTGCATGCGCGCATCGAAGTACGCCTGCTCCATGTACCGCAGCGTCGGGGCGAGAATGATCCCGGCGGTGTGATGATCGGCGATGTCCCGCGCGGGCAGGCAGCTGAACTGGGGCAGCTCGGCGAGCGCGACGTTCATGCGGAAGGTGCCCGAACCGCAGCGCCAGCGGCCGATGCGCGCGCGGAAATCCTCCGGCAGCGCGCCCGGATCGAGCAGCTTCAGATACAGCAGCTTCGGATTGACGTTCGCGACGACCACGCGGGCACGCACCGCCTCGCCTGCCTCGGTGCGCGCGCCGAGCACCCTGCCCCGCTCGACGAGCAGCTCGCGCACGGGACTCTCGAGCCGGATCTGCACCCCCCGCGCCGCGCAGCAGCGGGCCATCGCCTGCGTGATCGCGCCCATGCCGCCGATGGCGTGGCCCCACATGCCCTTCTTGCCGTTTACCTCGCCGAAGGCGTGATGCAGCAGTACGTAGGCGCTGCCGGCAGCGTAGGGACTGGCGTAGTTGCCCACGACACCATCGAAGCCGTAGACGGCCTTGATCGGATCGCTCTCGAACCAGCCGTCGAGGTAATCGCCCGCGGAACTGGCAAAGAGCGTCAGCAGCTCGCGCCGCAGGGACAAGTCCAGACGGCTCAGGCGCCCGCCGAGACGGGCGGTGCGCAGCAGCTCCGGCAGCGCCTCGCGCCAGCCGCCCTCGACCACATTCGGCGGCGTGAGCAGCACCAGCTCGCGCAGCACGTCGGCGATCGCCTCGAGCCGCGCCGAATAATCCCCGAGCCGCGCGGCATCGCGCGCCGAGAAGCGCGCGACCTCGGCGGCCGTGCGCCCCGCGGCGACGGCGAGATAGCGTCCATCCTCGGTGGGCAGAAAATTGCCCATGCGCCGCTCGAGGACGCGCAGGCCGTGCCGGGACAGCTCGAGGTCGGCGATCACCTTGGGATTGAGCAGTGAGACGGTGTAGGAGGCCACCGAGTTGCGAAAGCCCGGATGGAACTCCTCGGTCACCGCCGCCCCGCCGGGCACCGCGCGCCGCTCGAGCACAGTGACGCGCAGACCCGCCGCGGCCAGATAGGCCGCACAGACGAGCCCATTGTGGCCGGCGCCGATGATCAGCGCGTCGCAGTCGGGCGTAGCGCAAGACGCAGCGCGCATGAGATCCCCTGAAGACGCTCAGAGCTTGAACTGGGCGGCATCATAGTGCGCCACTGGCCCGGACGATACGCAAATCCGCCTGCATTGCCAGGACGTGCTAAGATTCGAAGTCTTTGTCACCCGGCCGCGACGCGGCCCCGCGGTCCCCCATGAGCCAGCCCATCCGCAACATCGCCATTATCGCGCACGTCGATCACGGCAAGACCACCCTGGTCGACTGCCTGCTGAAGCAGTCCGGCACGTTCGCCGCTCACGAGAAGCTCGCCGAGCGCATCATGGATTCGAACGACTTGGAGCGCGAGCGCGGCATCACCATCCTCGCCAAGAACTGCGCCATCGAATACCGCGGCACACGCATCAATATCGTCGATACCCCGGGACACGCAGACTTCGGCGGCGAGGTCGAGCGTGTGCTCTCGATGGTCGACGGGGTACTGCTGGTGGTCGATGCGGTCGACGGACCGATGCCCCAGACCCGCTTCGTCACGCGCAAGGCGCTCTCGCTCGGGCTGAAGGCCATCGTCGTGGTGAACAAGATCGACCGCCCGGGCGCACGTCCCGACTGGGTCGTCGATCAGACGTTCGAGCTGTTCGACAAGCTCGGCGCGAGCGACGAGCAGCTCGACTTCCCGGTGATCTACGCCTCCGCCCTGCAGGGGCGCGCCGGCACCGACCATGCCGCCCCGGGCGAGGACATGAGCGCGCTGTTCGAGGCGATCCTCGCGCACGTGCCGCAGCCTGCCGCGGACGAGGCACTGCCACTGCAGCTGCAGATCTCCACACTCGATTACAACAGCTACGTCGGGCGCATCGGCATCGGCCGTATCCGCCGCGGCGTGATCCGCCCCGGCCAGAGCGTCGCGCTGCGCTACGGCGCGCAGGAGCGCGGCGTTGCCCGCATCGGCCAGGTGCTCACCTTCACCGGCCTCGAGCGCCAAGCGGTCGAGGAGGCGTTTGCCGGCGACATCGTCGCGGTCACCGGCATCGAGGAGGTCAACATCGGTCTGACGGTGTGTGACAGCGAGTCCGCCGAAGGGCTGCCGCCGATCCGCGTGGATGAGCCGACGCTCGCCATGAACTTCCAGGTGAACACCTCGCCGTTCGCCGGCCGCGAAGGCAAGTTCGTCACCAGCCGGCAGCTGCGCGAGCGGCTGCAACGCGAGCTGCAAAGCAACGTCGCGCTGCGGGTCGAGGACACCGAGTCCCCGGACGTGTTCCGGGTCTGCGGTCGCGGCGAGCTGCACCTGACCATCCTCATCGAGAACATGCGCCGCGAAGGCTACGAGCTGGCCGTATCGCGCCCGCAGGTACTGACCCACGTGGTCGACGGGGAAGTGCACGAGCCGTTCGAGGCGCTCACCGTGGATGTCGAGGACACGCACCAGGGGGCGGTCATGGAAGCCCTCGGCCGCCGGCGCGCCGAGCTCGCCGACATGGCGGTCGACGGCAACGGCCGCGCCCGGCTCGAGTACCGCGTGCCGGCCCGCGGCCTGATCGGCTTTCAGGGGGAGTTCCTGACGCTGACCCGCGGCACGGGCCTGATGAGCCACATCTTCGACGGCTTCGCGCCGGTCAAGGGCGAGATCCCCGACCGCCGTAACGGCGTGCTGGTGAGCAACGAGCAGGGCGAAGCGGTCGCCTATGCGCTGTTCAATCTGCAGGAGCGCGGCCGGCTGTTCGTCTCCCCGGGCGAGAAGCTCTACGAGGGCATGATCATCGGCATCCATAGCCGCGACAACGACCTCGTGGTCAATCCCATCAAGACGAAGAAGCTGACCAACATCCGCGCGGCCGGCAAGGATGATGCGATTCTGCTCACCCCGCCGATCGAACTGACGCTCGAGTACGCCGTGGAATTCATCGCCGAGGACGAACTCGTCGAGGTCACCCCGAACTCCATACGCATCCGCAAGCGGCACCTGAAGGAGCAGGACCGGCGGCGGGCGCAGCGCGACCCGAACGCCGACGCGCAGGCGCTCAGCGCTTGAGCAGGCGCTCCATGCGCACCACCAGCGCCGAGGGCGAGAGCTCCAGCACGCGCGACAGTTTGAACAGGGTGGTCAGCGTCGGCTGACGGATGCCGCGCTCGATCTGACTGACGAAGGTACGGTCGACGTCCGCGTACAGCGCCAGCTGCTCCTGCGAGACGTTCTGGCGCTTGCGCTCCTCACGCAGTACCCGGCCGAAAACGGCGGGAATCGGATTGACACTCGTGTGACGCGGCGCCTTCATGCCGACCTTGCGCTTGGCCCTTCGGGCGGCGCGAAGATGCGGCTCGCTGTGGGATTTGGTCCACGGGATATAGCCCTCAGACGGGCTGCGGAGCGCTTCCGACCCTGAACCGCCCTACCCGTGCGCAGATTCTCGCCCGCCCTGGGGCATACCGCCGCTGCGGCACATTGCCAGCCCACAAGGGTCGGGCCCGCCGCGGACCGATCTTGCGATGCCGCGGCGCCGCGCAGGCCGCTCACGGGCCCGTAAGCCTCTGATAATACTGAGCCTCCGCCGGCAGCAGACCAGTCGTTGCGGTTTCGCAACA
>JAKAYU010000157.1 GCA_021809525.1 Pseudomonadota bacterium
CTCTGTGCGAAGCGGGGCAGGCGCCACCTGACGGGCGTCTTGCTGCGCAACGGTGCATTCTCTACTCTCGCAGGGCGCCGGATGCCGCCCCCAGCCCGCCATCGAGCGAACCTGTGCCCAGCACCACTTCCAAGACTCACACCCAACCCTCGGGCCGGCAGATCCAGCGCCACGGCCTGCCCCGTCGCCGCTGGCAGGATCTGTACCACGTGTACATGACGGTCAGCTGGCCGCGGCTGTTCGTGAGCTTCGGCGGCTTTTTCTTCGCATTCAATCTGCTGTTCGCGGCGCTGTACTCCCTGCAGGCGAACGGCATCGCGCAGCTGAACCCGCCGGGCTTCTGGGGCCGCTTCTTCTTCAGCGTCGAGACGCTCGCCACGGTCGGCTACGGCGACATGCACCCGCAGACGCTCTTCGCGCACATCGTCGCCTCGTTCGAGATCTTCACCGGCATGATGAGCCTGGCGTTGATCGCCGGAATGATGTTCGCGCGCTTCTCGCGCCCGACCGCCCGGATCCTCTTCGCCCGCCATGCCGTCATCCGGCCGCTCGATGGGCGGCCGACCCTGATGCTGCGCGCGGCGAACGAGCGGCACAACGTGATCATGGAGGCACAGGCGCATCTGCGCCTAGTGCGCGATGAGCGCACCATCGAGGGCTATCGCATCCGCCGCATTCACGACCTGCCGTTGCGCCGCAGCGAGCAGCCTGCGTTCCTCTACGGCTGGACACTGATGCATACGCTGACCCCGGACAGCCCGCTCGCCGGGGCGACGAGCGAGACGCTGCGCGCCGACAACGCGTTCCTGATCCTGACGATCAGCGGCGTCGATGAGACGACTGGCCAGACGCTGATGGCACGCCGGGAATACCTGCCGGAGGATCTGCGCTGGCAGCACA
Source organism: Pseudomonadota bacterium (assembly GCA_021809525.1). Classification (GTDB taxonomy): domain Bacteria; phylum Pseudomonadota; class Gammaproteobacteria; order Steroidobacterales; family Steroidobacteraceae; genus 13-2-20CM-66-19. The sequence goes on from JAKAYU010000157.1 coordinate 901, forward strand.
CGTTCGCCGACATCCTCAGCCGCGGCGAAGACGGCATCGAGCGCATCGATTACCGGCGATTTCACGATATAGAGCCGCTCAACTGAACATCCCGCCGCGCCCACGGCCCGCGCGGATCACCCCACATGCTGCCCGGCCGCCGGTGCCGACACGCATGCGGCCGAAGTTGCGCGGATCGGCGCCGATGCTCTCAAGACCAACTGACACGACAGTGCGACATGCTCCCCGGTGGGATCCGCGCTGCGCGCCATGCGCTCAAGCAAGAAGGAACAGCCGCGCGCGCCGCTTCAGGCTCCGCAGAGATCGCTCGGCTCGCAACTCACCGCAAGCGTGATCGCGCCGGTGAGCGTTCCACCGGGCGGCAGCACACGCAGGCCGCTCACCGCCGACGGCTCGGCCCGGTTGAGCGCATTGGGCATGTGGCTCACGGGCTCGACGCACAGGAAGGACTCCCCGGGCGGAGCGTAGACGTGCAGCCAGCGAAGCGGCTCCCCGGCCTCGATCCGCACGCACAGCTGCTCCTCCGGCAGCACGATTTCGGCCTGGCCGCCCCAGCCGGTATAACAGTGATCGATGAGTGTCTCGGGCAGCCGCTCCCCGCCGCTGCAGTCGAGGATCCGGCGCGCAGGGGCGAGCGTGGTGGGCAGAGACTGTTCATCGGTGAGCCATACGCCCGCCGCCTCGGCACGCAGCCGGGTCATCGGCGTACGGCGCACGTAGGGATGCCAGCCGATGCCGGCCGGCATCGGCTCGTGCGCACGATTCTCGAGCGTCAGGCGCACCTCAAGGCCATGCTCCTGCAGCGTAAACACCTGCTGCGTCCGGTACGGCCACGGCCAATCGCCCGAGGTGTACTCGAACGTCAGGATCACCTGCCGCGCATCGAGGGACTCGACCCTCCAGGGTGCGCGCCAGCTCTGGCCATGCAGCGGGTGAGCCTGTCCCGGCGCGTTGCGCGCCAGGTGCACCTGACGCGTGCCAAAGCGCAGGCGGCCGCGTGCGATGCGGTTTGCGAACGGCACGAGCGGGAAGGCCGCGCTGCACAGCGGCTCGGTGGCCCCCGGCGGCGTACGCCGCAGCACGTCCCTGCCGCGAAAACGCAGACCAGCGAGCGCGCCGCCGAGCCCCGGCAGGACATCGAGCACGTACTCGCCCTGCGCGATGGAGAGGATCTGTGCAGCCGAAGACTCACTCACCTGACACCTCGAAAGTTTTTTTGTCCGAATTGCGCCGCCCCCGGGGTGTCAGCGACATAGCAGCACCGCCGCCGCGACACGCTACGCGCGCTCAAACTCCGTCAGCGAACCGCGCGCGCCGAGCCGGCGGTAGGCATTCTCCAGCGCACGCACGAATGCCGGCGCCGCGGCCACCGGCGTCCCGAACAGTTCACCGTGCGCAACAAATCGCGCGACATCTTGTTCCGCCTCGCCAGTGCAGGAGCGTCCGATTGCGAGCAGCCGCTCGGCCTGTGGGTCGATCAACGGCTCTGCGGTGCGCGCACGCGCGACGACGAAGCGCATCCAGGCCGCGATCGGCACCGCCAGGCGCTCGAGCGGGCGGCCGGCCGCAAGCGCTTCGGCCGCGCTCGCCAGCAGCCGTACCGGCAGCTTCTGCGAGCCGTCCCACGCGATCTGCGCCAGCTGATGCCGTACGCTCGGATTGCGCAAGCGCTCGAGCGTCGCGTCGATGTAGCCGGTCACCTCCAGCGCCCCGCCCCCCTGCAGACTCGGCGCGATGTCCTCCCGCAACAGCCGCTCGAGGAACCGCTCGAGCGGCGCATCGGCCATGGCCTGCGCTACCGTCGCTCGGCCGCGCAGCAGGCCGAGATACGCAAGCGTCGAGTGCGCGCCGTTGACGACTCGCAGCTTCGCGCGGTCATACAGCGAGACATCCGCCGCCAGCGTAACGCCGACCGATGCCCAATCGGCCAGCCGCACCTGCGGCAGGTCCTCGATGACCCATTGGATAAAGGGCTCGCGCTGCACCGGCCATTGATCTTGCAGCCCGCTCGAGCGGGCGACTCGCTCGATGAGCGCCGCATCGGTGGCCGGCGTGATGCTGTCGACCATGGTGCGCGGAAAGGCGACCTCGCGCTCGATCCAACCGGCAAGCCCCGGGTCGGTGCAGGCCGCAAACGCAGCGAGCGCCGCGCGCAGCGTCGGTCCGTTGTCCGGCAGATTGTCGCAGCTCGCCACGACGAAGGGCTTGTGTCCGCCCGCGCGGCGCCGCCGCAGCCCCTCGGCGAGGAAGCCGAGCACCGTGCGCGGCCGGGCGCCTGAGCGCAGGTCGTGCACGATGTCCGGGTGCGCGAGGTCGAGCTGTCCGTCCCGGCCAAGGCAGTAGCCCTTCTCGGTGACCGTCAGGGTCACCCAGCGGGTATCGGGGGCCACCAGGCGGGCGAACACCGCGCCGCAGTCGGCGGGCGCAACCAGAATCTCGCGCAGCGCGCCGATGACCCGCAGCTGCGGCTGCGCGGCGAGTTCGGCAAGGCAATAGAGGTAATCCTGCGGCGCGAGCGCATCGCGCGCGGCCGCGCTGTGCAGCGAGACGGCGCTGATCGCCCAGCGCGGATCGCGGCCGAGCAGCCGATCGGCGTAGTAAGCTTGATGCGCCCGATGGAACGCGCCCGGACCGAAGTGAACCCAGCCGATCCGGCAGGCACCGCGGTCATAAACCGGACGGGCCGTGCCGGGGCGCGTCTGTGCCACGGTCGCCTCGCTGAGCCGTCGCTGAGTCATTGATGCCAGCCTAATGGTAGCGTTATCATTTTGCAATGCACTCCGCTCGCCGGGGAGAACGATGCTGCAGTTGACCGATTCGAGAAGGCGCCGTGGATCGACACTGCTGCGCGCGGCCGCAGGGCTCATCACGCTGTTCGCCCTCCCCGCCCCGGCGCACGCCGCGCACGGCTACCGGCTCTGGCTGCGCTACGTGCCGGTGCACGGCGCATGGCTCAACCGCTACCGGCGCGCCGCCACCGAACTGGTGCCGCCCAAGAGGCGCTCCCCGACGCTGCGGGCGGCGCAGGCGGAGCTCGAGCGCGGACTGACGGGCATGCTCGGCCAGCCTCTGCCGGTGACACACTCGGTCACGACGGCCGGGGCCATCGTGATCGGCACGCCGCGCAGCTCGGCGCTGATCCGCGCTCTGGCGCTCGGCCTGCGCCGGGTCGGCCCGGAGGGCTACGTGATCCGCACGCTCCGCGTGCACGGCCGCCGCGCGACCGTCATAGCCGGCAACTCCGACATCGGCGTGCTCTATGGCGCCTTCCGTTTCCTGCGGCGGATTCAGACGCGCCGGCCGATCGGCAAGCTTGCCCTCGCCTCGCGCCCGAAGATCCGCCACCGCGTGCTCGATTTCTGGGACAACCTCGACGGCAGCGTGGAGCGCGGCTATGCGGGGGACTCGATCTGGAAGTGGGACGAGCTGCCGCAGTATCTCTCGCCGCGCTACACCGATTTCGCCCGGGCGTGCGCGTCGATCGGCATCAACGGCGTGGTGCTGAACAACGTCAACGCCAGCCCGTACGTCCTGACGCCGCTGTATCTCGCCAAGATCGCCGCGCTCGCCGGCGTGCTGCGTCCCTATGGCATTCACGTGTACCTCTCTGTGCCGTTCAGCGCGCCCATCACAGTGGGTCGGCTGAAGAGCGCCGACCCGCTCGACCCGGCGGTGCAGGCCTGGTGGCGCCGCAAGGTCGCCGAGATCTACCGCGATGTGCCGGATTTCGGCGGCTTCCTCATGAAAGCCGACTCCGAAGGCGAGCCCGGCCCGCAGAACTACGGCCGCACGCAGGCGCAGGGGGCGAACCTGCTCGCCCGGGCGCTCGCGCCCCACCACGGCATCGTCATGTGGCGAGCGTTCGTCTACTCGACCAACCCTCGCTCGGAAGACCGGGTCAAGCAGTCATACGACATCTTCAAGCCGCTCGACGGCAAATTCGACCGCAACGTGATCCTGCAAGTCAAGAACGGCCCGCTCGACTTCCAGCCCCGCGAGCCGTTCCATCCGCTGTTCGGCGCGATGCCGCACACGAACCTGATGCTCGAGCTCGAGATCACCAAGGAATACCTGGGTCAACAGACCAGTCTGGTGTATCTCGGCACGCTCTTTCAGGAGGCGCTGCGTGCCGACACCTGGGCGCACGGACCCGGCTCGACCGTCGCGCGGGTGGTCGACGGCTCGCTCTACGGCGAGCGGCAGACCGGCATCGCCGGCGTCGCCAACATCGGCTCGGACCGCAACTGGTGCGGATCGATCTTCAATCAGTCCAACTGGTACGTGTTCGGGCGGCTCGCCTGGAACCCCGATGCCTCCGCGCGCACCATCGCGGGCCAATGGGTGCGCATGACTTTCACCAACGATGCGGCGTTCGTCCGCCCGGTGGTGCGCATGATGATGGCCTCGCGCGAAGCGGTGGTCAATTACATGGACCCGCTCGGTCTCGCCAGCCAGATGGCCGCCGGCACGCACTTCGGTCCGGGCCCCTGGGTCCATCCGGGCCCGCACATGCCGCCGGACTGGTCGAGCACGTACTACAGCCGCGCGAACCGCACCGGCATCGGCTTCAACCGCACGGCAAGCGGCAGCGACGCGATCGCCCAGTACGCCCCGCACGTGGCGGCGCAGTTCGCGAGCCTGAGGCACTGCCCGCAAGACCTGCTGCTGTGGTTTCATCACCTGCCGTGGACGTACCGGATGCGCTCCGGGCGCACGCTATGGGACTCGCTCGTGCGCCACTACGCGCGCGGCGTCGAAACGGTCAAGTGGATGCGCCGCACGTGGCTGAAGCTCGCCCGCTATGTCGATCCGTACCGCTTCGGCATGACGGCCGACTTTCTCACCCTGCAGGTGCACAATGCCGAGTGGTGGCGCGATGCGAGCATCGCTTACTTCCAGTCGATCTCGCACCTGCCGCTGCCGGCGGGCGTCGCGCCGCCGCCGGACTCGCTCAAGGCCTACGAGGCGTTCTGCATTCCCTACGTGGAAGGCACCCCGGGCGCCGGCCCGGCGTGCCCGCCGGACGATGCGCCGGTCCCGCGCTGAGCGCTGCGGCATGCGCGCAGAACTCGACGATCACCCCGTAAGGCGCGCCGCGCCGAGTGAGCAGCAAGCATGAACATAGATTCCAATCGAGCGCGCATCGGGATGCCGCATCCAGAGCGGCTATTTCCCGCCGATCCGGCCACGCGCGCCATCGCGCGCCGGCTCTATGCGCAGGTACACGCACTGCCGATCATCAGTCCGCACGGGCACACCGATCCGCGCTGGTTCGCCACCAATGAGCCCTTCCGCGACCCCGCTTCGCTGCTGCTGACGCCCGATCACTACATCACCCGCATGCTCTACAGTCAGGGCGTGGCGCTCGAGGCGCTCGGGCTGCAGGCCGACGGATCGCGCCAGGCGCCGCCCGATCCGCGCTCGATCTGGCGCACCTTTGCCGCGCATTACTGGCTCTTCCGCGGCACCCCGACCCGCCTGTGGCTCGACTGGGTGCTCGCCGAGGTGTTCGGCACCGACACACCGCTCACCGCCGCGAACGCCGATGCGGCCTACGAGCGCATTTGCGGACGCTTGGCGGAGCCGGCTTTCCGTCCGCGCGCGCTGTTCGAGCGCTTCGGCATCGAGGTGCTGGCCACCACCGAGTCCCCGCTCGACACGCTGGAGCATCACGCCGCGATCCGCGCAAGCGGCTGGCCCGGGCGGGTCATCACCGCCTACCGCCCGGACCCGGTGATCGACCCCGAGAGCCCGGGCTTCCTCCTTAACCTGGAGCGCTTCGGGGCGCTCGCAGGCTGCGACCCGTTCGGCTGGCGCGGCTATCTCGAGGCGCACCGCGTGCGGCGCGCATTCTTCGCCTCCTTCGGGGCGACTGCCACCGATCACGGCCACCCCACGGCGCGCACAGAGGATCTCGAGCCTCGCGCCGCCGAGGCACTGTTCGAGCGGGTGCTGCGCGGTGCGCGCTCCGGCTCGCTCGCCAGGGCCGAGGCGGAAGCCTTCCGCGCCCAGATGCTCACGGAGATGGCCCGCATGAGCCTCGATGACGGGCTGGTCATGCAGATCCACCCGGGTGCCTGGCGCAATCACAACACGCCGCTGTACCGCCGTTTCGGGCCGAACATCGGCGCGGACATCCCCGTGCGCACCGAGTATGTCGAGGCGCTGGGCCCGCTGCTGAATCGCTTCGGCAACGAGCGCGCTCTCACGATCATCGTCTTCACGCTCGATGAATCGAGCTACAGCCGCGAGCTCGCGCCGCTCGCCGGACACTACCCGGCGCTGAAACTCGGACCGGCCTGGTGGTTCCACGACAGCCCGGAGGGACTGATGCGCTTTCGCGAACAGACGACCGAGACCGCCGGCTTCTACAACACGGTGGGCTTCAACGACGACACGCGCGCATTCCTGTCCATTCCCGCCCGCCACGATGTCGCCCGGCGCATCGATTGCGCGTTCCTCGCCCGGCTCGTGGCCGAGCATCGCCTGCCCGAGGACGAGGCGCTCGAGGTGGCGCGCGAGCTGGCCTACCGGCTGGCGAAGCGGGCCTACCGGCTCTAGCAGGCCCGCTGCCGCAAGGCGCACCCGGTACCGCGGCGGCGGCCCCGGGTGCGCGCGGCGTGAACTGCGCCGTTGCGCCCCTCAGCGGATGGCGAACGCCCGGTACGAATGCGGCGCGAGCCGCACGACGAAGCTCGTCTGGCCCTGCTCGCTCGGCAGCGGGCTCGGCGTGACGATCGGAGCGGGCAGCACCTGCTCGAGCGAGCGCAGATCGAGCAGTTCGCGCGCGCCGTGGTGCACGAAGACCCGAACCGTGACCGGCCGCGGCAGATACGACTCGACGATGAAGGTATTGTTGTTGTACGCGAACAGCGCCACGTGCGCCGGGGCGTTGATGCGCACCGGGAAGCGTGCGAGCAGATAGCCGCGCAGCGTGTTCAGCACCGGCTCGGGCAGGCGGTACAAATCGCCCATGTTGCTCGGCACGTTGAGCACGTAGAGCTGCCCGCGGGAGTATCCGCTCATGAGCAGGATCGGCACGCCGTGGGCCGCCGCCTCACCCTGGATGACCGGCCAGCTGTCGTTGGTGTAGAAGCGGATCTGCGGGAAGATGACCCGCTTGGCGCGCTCCGCGGGGACGTTCAGGCCCGCAGTGGCTCCCCCGGAGATGCTGCCGAGGTAGTGGCGCACCGCGATCGGCAGCCCGGTGTAGGTGATCGCGGCCACGTTGCGGATCCCGCGGTGTGCGCGCTCGAGTGCGTGCAGCAGTCCCGAGGTGATGATCACATCGCCGCCCGCCTTGAGCCGGGCCTCGATCTTCTGCACCAGCTGCGGATCGGCGGCCGCCTCCTCGGTGAGCAGCACCACCGGCGCATCGGCGGGGAAGTGCGGCACCAGGTTGATCGGGATGCCGATGTTGCCGAGGTAGTTCTGCAGGAAATCCTCGCCGCTCGACTGGAACGGCTTGTAGCTCGCGATGCCGATCGGCCTGCCGAGCTTGCCGAGAAAGGTATCGACCTGTCCGAGGGCGTAGCCGGCCACCTGCGCCCAGCCCGGAGAT
>JAKAYU010000158.1 GCA_021809525.1 Pseudomonadota bacterium
CTCCAGGCTCTCGATGGTCGGCGTGCCGGCGGTGCCGTAGGTATAGCGCGCGCGCTGGTTCTCCAGATCATCGAGAGTCTTGAACAGCACCGTCGAGCCGCGGTAGACGGGCGTGTTGACGAAACCATAATGCGCATCGCAGGTCCTGCCGAGCTGAGCGAGCCGAGTGCCGATGCCGATGGGATGTTCGGTGTCTTTCATGATCCTAGCTGCCGCCGAGGCGAACGAAGTGCCGCTCTGTATACGCCCCTCATGGCGTGCACGCATCATACGCACCGAGCGCTTGCGCCGGCTCGCCGCCCGGCCGGGTCGGCCCGAGGCGCGCAGCGGTGCGCGCTGCGGCGCTGCTGCACCGCTGCTGGCAGACCCCGGCGCCTTCCGTCCGGTACCAGCGCATCTGCATGCGCTGGTGCCCGAGGATCTCTGCTACAGTTGCCCCTTCAACCACAGACGGGTTGGGCGTGCCTGAGCGGCCGGGGGGCCTGAGGACATGCCGGTAAGCACGAGGGTCGGCGGCGGCATCGGCGAAGGTGCCGCTCGTGCCGTGGGTCGACCGCTCTTGCTGCACGCAGCCCGCACGGTCCATGCACGACGCGTCGGCCGCAACCTTCGATGATGGGCACGGACTCCGGCGAGCGCGGAGCCCGCGATTGAGAGCAGAGCGCGGCCGCACCCCATGCGCCCGCCGGATTAGTCCACTATGAGTGACACCGCCCACCGCTTCGCCGCCGCAATGAGCCCGCGCTGGCTGCGATTGCTCGCGCCGCGCTACTGGCCGACGTGGATCGCACTCGGGGCGCTGCGGCTGCTCGCCCTGCTGCCCTTCCGTGTGCAGCTTGCGCTCGGACGGGCGCTCGGGGCGCTGCTGCGGCACCTGCCGGTGCGTTTCGTGGACATCGCCCGTCGCAACATCCTGCTGTGCCTGCCGGAACTGCGCGGCGAGGAGCGCGAACAGCTGCTCGGGCGGCATTTCGAGAGCCTCGGCATCGCGCTGCTCGAGATCGCCCAGGCCTGGTGGAGTCCGCCGGAACGGCTCGCGAAGCTCGCGCAGGTCGAGGGCTGCGAGCACGTGCGCACTGCGCTCAGCCGCGGCCGCGGGGTCATATTGCTGACCGCGCACTTCACGCCGCTCGAGATCGGCGGGCGGATTCTCTCCGGGCTGTTCCCGATCAACATTCTATACCGCCCGACCAAGAACGAGGCGCTGGCGTACATGCAGAGTCAGTGCCGCTGCCGCAACGGCGGACGGGCCATACGGCGCGATGACATCCGCTCCATGGTCGCGGCGCTGAAGAACAACGAGTGCGTATGGTTCGCACCCGATCAGAGCTACCGCAAAAAAGGCGCCGAGATGGTGCCGCTGTTCGGTATCCCCGCCGCGACCAACACCGCCACGTCCCGCATCGCGCGCATGACCGGCGCGGCCGTGCTGCCCTACTTCGTCGAACGGCTGCCCGGCGCGCGCGGCTACCGGCTGCGCATCCTGCCGCCGCTCGAGAACTTCCCGAGCGACTCCCCGAGCGCGGACGCCGAGCGGTTCCATCGGTTGATCGAGGCGCAGGTGCGCGCCGTGCCCGACCAGTACCTGTGGATTCATCGCCGCTTCAAGGGCCTGGGCGCGGATTATCCCGACTACTATCGCAAGGCAAGGCCCGCGCCGTGACCGAGACGGGGGCCGCTCGGACGCGCCGGTCCATGCACACGCGAGCCCGGCTGGATTTGGGCGCACGCCTGAGCCATGCTGTGCGCGCTTCGCCATCCCGTGTGCGCCACGCGCCTGGCTGAGAGAAGAACATGACCGCCATCCTGCTCGCGAACGCCCGCATTTTCGACGGTGAGAGCGCCGAGTGCGCCGAGGGCATGCATCTGCTCATTGAGCAAGGGCAGATCCGCGAGATCTCCTCAGCCCCGATCAAGGTGGGCAACGCCACCACCATCGATGTCGGCGGACGCACCGTGATGCCCGGCCTCATCGATGCTCACATCCATGCCTACGGCTGCGACGTCAACGTGCAGAAGATCGAGCTGGCGGGCGATGCCTATCGCACGGCGCATGCCGCCCGCATGCTCGGCCATGCGCTCGATTGCGGCTTCACCACCGTGCGCGACATCGGCGGCGGGGATCACAGCCTCGCTCGCGCCATCGGGGAGGGGCTCATCCGCGCGCCGCGCTTTTATTATGCCGGCAAGATGCTCTCGATGACCGGCGGGCACGGCGACATGCGGCCGATGGGCGAGGCTGAGCACGAGTACTGCCAGTGCGGACGGAGGAGCAACTCGCTGTGCGTCATCGCCGATGGCGTCGATACCTGCATCCAGGCGGCGCGCGAGCAGCTGCGCCGGGGCGCGCACTGCATCAAGATCATGGGCTCCGGTGGCGTCGCCTCTCCCACCGATCCGATCTGGATGAACCAGTTCCGCGAGGATGAGATCCGCGCGATCGTCAACGAAACGGCCGAGCGGCGCAGCTACACCGCCGCCCACTGCCATCCGGCAAGCGCCGTGCGGCGCTGTGTCGAATTTGGGGTGCGCAGCATCGAGCACGGCACGCTGATCGATGATGCAACGGCCGCCTTCGTCGCGGACAAGGGCGCGTTCGTGGTGCCCACGATGGCGATCATCTTCGCGCTCATCGAGACCGGCAGGCAGCTCGGCTTCCCGCCGGAGAGCCAGGCCAAGGCGCAGATCGTCTACGAACGCGCCCTCGGCAGCATGGACTCGATGCGCAAGGCGGGCGTGCGGATCGGCTTCGGCACCGATCTGTTGGGCGAGACCTATGTGCAGCAGTGCCGCGAGTTCTCCATACGGCGCGAAGTGTTCACGCCGCTGCAGATCCTGCGTCAGGCGACCTCGGTGAACGCCGCGCTGCTGCAGGAGCAGGGGCGGCTCGGCTGCATCAGCGCGGGCGCGCATGCCGACCTGCTGGTGCTCGATGGCGATCCGCTCAGCGACATCGAGCTGCTCGCCGCACATGGCCGCCATCTGCGGCTGATCATGCGGGCCGGTGAGATCATCCGCAACACACTCTAGGGCACAGACGCCGGGCGACTAGCCGGACCGTTGCGCGGCGCTTCGCACCGCTGCGTCACGTGCCAGTTTGCCTTGCCGAGCCAGCCGGAGGAGCGCATGTCCACCCATACCGCCACCGTCGAATGGAGCCGCGGCGCACAGCCGTTCCTCGACCACAACTACTCACGGGCACACACATGGGCATTCGACGGCGGCGCGCTCATCGAGGCGTCGAGCTCACCGCAGGTGCTGCGCGAGCCGCTCTCGGTTCCCGCGCATGTCGACCCTGAAGAGGCGTACGTCGCGGCCCTCTCGAGCTGTCACATGCTCTGGTTTCTCAGTATTGCCGCCGCCGAAGGCTATCGTGTCGACTCGTATCGGGATGAGGCAGTCGGACACATGACCCGCAACGAGACCGGCCGACACTGGATCAGCCGGGTGGAGCTGCAGCCCCGAATCATCTTCTCGGGCGCGAAGCTCCCCGATGCCGCGGCGATCGCGCGCATGCACCATTCGGCGCACGAGAAGTGCTTCCTCGCGAATTCCGTACGGACCGAAATCGTCGTGCGCGATTAGCCGCCTGAGGAACATCAGTCCATCGGCCAAGGCCCCCAGTGCACCGGCAGCCACGCATCGGCCCAGAGCAACGCGGCCGCCTGGACCGCATGGTCGGGGCCGAGATGCATCTCACCCCAGGGCGCATGCCGGGCGCCGATCGCGGGCATCGCGGGAGTGAGTGGCCCGAACCGCTCGCGAATGCGTTGATATTCGCGCGTCAGCCCGGTATCCCCGCTGAAGAACACGCACCGGCGCTCGGACTGCAGGATCAACGATCACCACAGTGTGCTGTTGCGTGTCTTCGGTTTCCGCCCGCAGAAGTGTTGCGCCGGAGCTGCGCTCACCCGTATGGCTGAGCCGGGCAGGTCGTGATGCTGCCACCCGTCGAGCTCCGCGATGCGCTGCGGCGGTGCGCCCCAGGCCTGCAGATGGGCGCCGCCCCCGGGCGAGGTGACAATGGACACGGCACTGCGGGCGAGAGCGCGGATCGTCGGGTCATCGAGGTGGTCATAGCGATCGTGCGAGATGACGACCAGGTCCACCGGCGGCATCGCGCCGAGCGCCACGGGCACGGACTGCAAGCGCTTCGGACCGGCAAGCGTGAGCGCGGAAGCGCACAGTCCCCACACCGGATCGGTGAGCACGCGCACCCCATCGATCTCGATCAGCACGGTCGAGTGACCGAGCCACGCTGCCCTGAGACCGCTGCCGGGCTTGTACCGCCATACCTCCAACGGACTCACCGCGGGCAGCGGCCGGACCGGTACGCGCCGCACGCCGGTGCGCAGCAGGAACTCGCTGAGGCTCGGCATCGAGGCGTGCGGATCGCGCAGCCCGGGCAGGATGGGCTGCACGTTGCGCAAGCCCTCCCCGTCCCAGCGCGGCGAGCCCCTCGCGCTCAAGCCGGGCGCCCTGCGCTTTCGATCCGAGTGATTTCAATGATGGGGTCTCACGTCAGGGCAGCCGAGTCTTGTGATAGATCATGCAGCAGTCCGCGCGGTCGCGGACGAACGGGCCGGCGCACCCCAAGAGCGCCGTCCCCGGACAGTCACATTGGCCGCAGACACCGCGCGCCGGAGGATGCGCGGGCTTGACTCACCTGCCCAGGCGCTCAAACTGCCACACATGACCCGACGCAGCGGCTACGCGGACCTCCCCCTGCACGGCGGCCGCGTGCCCGCCTGGCTGAGCGCGCGCATGGCCGCCCTCGGGCGCATCATCGCCGAGGCAATCGTGCACCACTATGGGCGCGAGGAGTTGCTTCGCCGCCTGGCGCATCCGTTCTGGTTCCAGTCCTTCGGTGCCGTGATGGGCATGGACTGGCACTCCTCCGGGATCACCACCAGCGTGCTCGGTGCCTTGAAGCGCGGACTCGAACCCGTCCAGCACGAACTCGGCATCTACGTGTGCGGCGGCCGCGGCCGCGCCTCGCGCCGCACGCCGGCGGAACTGATGGCCGTAGGCGAGAGGACCGGCCTGGACGGCGCACGACTCGCTACCGCGAGCCGCTTGGTGGCCAAGATCGACAGCGCCGCGGTCCAGGACGGCTACGAGCTCTACCTGCACGGCTTCATCGTCACGGCCACTGGGTGCTGGTGCGTGGTGCAGCAGGGCATGAGCCCTGCGCGCCGGGAGGCACGTCGCTACCACTGGCAGTCCGAAGGCCTCGAGAGCTTCCTCGATTCACCCCACGCTGCCATCGAGGGTGTCAATCACGGACAGATCCTCAACCTCGCCGATACCCGCGCGCAAGCTGCACGGCGCGCCGGACTCGAACTCGTCCATGGCGGACCCGACCGTACCTTGGGCGTGCTGCGCAAATTGCAGACCGGCCAAGGCCGGACCCTCAGCCTGTTCCCGGAAGAGCGCGCGATCGAGACACCGGTGCGCAGTGCGGCGCAGCAACTCCTTCCCCATCTGTCCATGCCGTCACGGCACGAAGTGCTCGGCTCGGACATCGTGCTGCGCCGGTTACACGGTGCACTGGCCGCAGCCGCCGAGCGCGGCCCGCAGGATTACGCCGACCTGCTGCTCACCCCGGGCGTGGGGGCGCGCACCGTGGCCGCACTCGCCCTCGTGGCCGAGGTCGTGCACGGCACGCCATCGCGCTTCTCGGACCCGGCCCGCTTCTCCCTTGCACACGGCGGCAAGGACGGACACCCTTTCCCCGTGCCCTTGCGGGTCTATGATGAGACGCTGCGCGTGCTGCGACACGCCGTGGGGCAGGCCAAGATCGGCCGCGCGGAGAAACTCGAAGCCCTGCGGCGTCTCGATGCACAGGCCCGCGACCTCGAGTGCAGCGCGTGCGGACCGGGCTTCGAGGCATTCGTCGCTGCAGAGCGCGCCGACGCGCCATTGTTCGGCGGACGCACCATCTCTGCGCGCTGAACGGCAGATCAGACCGTCTGTGTCCGGCGAATCCGTACCGCCGCACCGGCCACCCTTGATGATTACGCCCTCGGTTGGGACAGGAACGCGCGCAGCGCCCGCTCGGCGCCCTCTGGATCGTCACGGTGAACGCCATGGCCGGCATCGGGGAAAACGCGCATCTGCGCAGTCCCCGGAACGAGCGCAGCGAGGATCTCCTCGCTGCAGAGCGCAGGGGTGATGGGATCGAACCCGCCGGTCAGAATCAGCGTAGGGCAGATGATTTTCGTCAGAGCGGGGCGCATGTCCATGGTACGCATCTCGCCGAGAATGAAGTGGCGCGCGACCTCGGGCCTGAGGATTGACCGCTTGCGCGCGCCAACCTCGGCGGGATTCGGCTTCGGATTGTAGAGCGGCATGCAGACGGCGATATATTCCTGCATGCTGGCATTGTCCGGCTGCGTCCAGAAGCGCTCGGCCACCGCGCGCGCCCTCTCCCCTCCGCGCTCGTGCATCAGTGCGATCGTGATCTCGAAGTGCATCCGCGCCGCGGTGGAGGAGAGAATCAGTTTGGCCGGATGTTGCGGAAACTGCGTCGCATACGACATCGCGACCATGCCGCCGAACGAGTTGCCGTAGACAACGGGCCTGGTGATTCCGAGCCGCTCGCAGAAGACCTTCACGTCCCTGCCCCACTGCGCCAGCGTCCACGTGCCGCTGTCGCCCGAGGAACGCCCGTTGCCCCGGTGATCGAGATAGACCACCTGATGGGTGTCGGCAAACCGGTCGAAATACGGACGCAGCGTCGTGTGATCGAAACCGGGCCCGCCATGCATGACGATGAGCGTCTCGCGCTCGGCCATACGCTCACCCGCGATAGCCAGTTGCGCGCCCATCGTGTCGAAGAAGAGCCTCGCGCCGTCGACCTCGATATACATTGCAGTCCTCCAAGGGTTCGGCCGCACGATAGCAGAGATCGGCGTGCGCAGAGTCCGACAGTCCTGCCCTGGCGCCGAGGGCCGAGCGCAAGCAATCCCACTCGCCGACGCGACTGTAAGTCATGCGTGATACCGGATATGCCTGCACTGCGGGGGTGAAACACGCGCCCAGACCGCCAGAGCGGCCACCTGTGAAGTGGTCCCCGTCGTGCCGTACCGCGCAGTCCCTGCGAGTCGCTCCCGGCCCGCACCAGCTGCACGGTGCTGAAGAAGCCCGGGTGGAAGATCTCCTCCCGGTTGCTGATCAGCTGCCGCAAGCCATCGCCAATATCCACCGAGCTGAACTTTAGTTCGATCACCACGACGGCGAGCCCTCCAACCGGCAGGCCTCGAAAATGCGCTCAATCCCCCGTCCCCACGCCTCGATTTCACTGGCGCGGAAGGAGGCATTGGCAATGTTCGGGTTGTACGGCAACGATGCGTGCTCGCGCAGGAGGTCCTCCACTGGCCACCCATCGGGCAGCACTGCGCGATTGCAGATGCGCCGGCGATCCTCATCCACCCGGATCTGCATGTGAGCGGCGACCCTATCGTCGCGATGAACCCGAGCGTTGTCCATGAGCGACAGGCATCTGCTGGCCGGCCTGCTGTGCACGCCGGACGGCAGGCTCTGGGGGGCACGGCAAGCATTACGGCCTCAGCCGCAGGTCGGGAAAAGCTCGTGCCCGCTGATATCTTAGAACGAGCAGTGCTCGGTCAATCGGCGGCGGATATAGCCTCCAAATCCTTCCCGCAAGAACTGCTGACCACGGCCAAGCGATTCAATGCCACCACCGATCCGGCCGCCCCCTTCGCCGAGCAGATCCGCCTGCTGGAGAAGGAGAAGGCGCGCGCCGCAGAACTGGCGCTCTCCACCGACGACGAGGTGTTCATCAAGCGCGTGGCGGCGAAGAGCTGCCACATCGAAGCGCTGCAGCGGGAAATGACCGCGGTCCGCAAGGACAATGTGCTCGCCGACCCTGTGGCCGCATTGCCCAGGGAAGGGCTCCGCGACCTGCTCGCCGAGCAGCGGCCCGAGAAGGCCCTTGAAGTCCTGGTCGAACGAGTCGTCCTTGATCCCGAGGCCCTCACCTGCCAGATCGAATTCAAGGCGCCGGGCGAGCGGAAGTGGCGATCTGTGGCGTCCCCAAGGGGATTCGAACCCCTGTTACCGCCGTGAAAGGGCGATGTCCTGGGCCTCTAGACGATGGGGACCCGGCTGAAAAACAGCGCCGCTCGGGGGGGTGCTCACCCCTGCAGCGCGGGGCGGCAAGAGTACACGTCTGCGGGCTGGCGAACAATGCTGACGTCGTGCGTGACGGCCGAACTGCTAGCGGGGACGCAGAACCCGGCAGCGGCGAGGATAGTGTGAGACCCGCATCCACTCACCCCTTCCGCCTGCCCACAGCGCGGCGGCGGCCCCTCATCTCTTCGGGCGGCTCAATGCCCGTCTGCAGGTGCCCCGCCAAGCGGGCGCCGGGAAGATGGTGAGACCGTCCGGTCCGCGCCCTCGGCACTCGATGGCATCTCCGCACC
>JAKAYU010000159.1 GCA_021809525.1 Pseudomonadota bacterium
CATGACGAGCACACCGGATGCCCATTTCATCGAGGCGCGCCTGCAGGGCTTGCGCCTCGCGCGAGGGGGGCGAACCATCCTGGAGAACGTGAGCTGGACGATCCGCCCGGGCGAGCGGTGGGTGCTCGCTGGCGCCAACGGCGCCGGCAAGACCCAGCTGCTGAAGGTGATCGGCGGCTCGGTGTGGCCGACACCCGAGACACCGCGCGCGCGCCAATATCGCTGGCTCGGGCAGCTGTGGCGCACGCCGCAGGAGGTCCAGGGCGAGATCGCCTACCTCGGTCCGGAACATCAGGACAAGTACGAGCGCTATGGCTGGAATCACACCGTCGAGCAGGTCGTCGGGACCGGTGTGCACCGTACCGATATCCCGCTGCACCGGCTCGATGTGGCCGAACGCAAGCGCGTCACGGCGGTGCTGAGGCGCTTGCGCATCGGGTCGCTCGCGGCTCGCCCGTTTCTGACTCTCTCCTACGGAGAGCGGCGCCTCGTGCTGCTCGCGCGTGCGCTGGCGTCGCGGCCGCGCCTGCTGCTGCTCGACGAGCTGTTGAATGGCCTCGACACGCTCAATCGGGCTCGTGCGCTGCGCTGGCTCGGGAGCACGGCGCGCTCGGCATTGCCCTGGGTCCTCTCGGTCCACCGCGGGGAGGATGTGCCGCCGGCGGCGACGCACGTGCTGATTCTGGATCAAGGCCGGGTCGTTTTCCGCGGCGCGCGCTCGCGGGCGCCGCTTGCGCGCTGGCTCGGGGAAGGCCCGCGTCGTCAAGCCGTCGTACGTGCGCGCGAGGCAACTCGGCCTGCGGCGGGGCGCCGGCCTCGGCAGGCTCCGGGGGCGGTCCTGGTCGGCGTGACCGACGCACATGTTTATCTGGACGAGCGCGTAGTCTTGCGCGGCTTGACGCTGACGGTGCGGGCGGGGGAATGCTGGGTGGTGCACGGCCGCAACGGTTCCGGGAAGACCACTCTGCTGCGCACGCTCTACGGCGATCATGGCGTCGCCGCTGGCGGGCGGATCGTGCGCGCGTGCATCGAGCCGGGCGTGCCGCTCGAGACATTCCAGCGACGCGTGGCGCTGGTCGCGCCCCATCTACATGCCGATCATCCCCAGCATCTGACCGTCAGCGAGGTGGTGCAGTCGGGCCGCTACGCCAGCATCGGCTTGAACGATGCGCCAAGCGTCGCAGATCGCGCCGCTGCGCGGCGCGCGATGCGGGCATTCGACGTGCAGGCGCTGGCCGGGCGGACGCTGCGGGAGCTGTCTTACGGGCAGCTGCGGCGCGTGCTGTTCGCTCGCGCGTGGATCAGCCGGCCGGCGCTGCTGCTGCTCGATGAGCCGTTCGCCGGGCTGGACGGGCGCACCCGACAGGATCTGCAGGCGCGGATCGAGCGCCGCGCGGCAGAAGGGGCCGCCGTCGTGATCGTCGTGCACCGGCGCGCCGAGTGGCCCTGGTGCGCGACCCATGAACTGCAGCTCGCCGGCGGGGCGATCCGCTATGCCGGCCCGGTGCGTCTCAGTCGAAGGTCATCTCGGTCTGGAACACGGTGACGGCCTGGCCGATGATCCACACCGCCGAGGGCACCCCGCCGGTCATTTCCAGCTCGATTTCCACCCGCCCGGCGCGGTGCAGCCAGCGGCCCTGGACGCCGTTGAAGGCCGCCATGCGCCGGTCGTGTTCGAGCAGTCCGTGGTGCACGAGGTAGACCCCGAGCAGTCCGTGCGCGTTGCCGCTGACGGGATCCTCGCCGATGCCGAGGGCCGGACAGAACATGCGCGACTCGGTCAGATGATCCCCCGCCTTCGGTGTCAGGGCGAAGACGAAGTAGCCCGCAGCGCCGATCTGCGCCGAGAGCGTGGTGAGGCGCGTCATGTCGGGCTTGAGGTGATTGAGCGATTCGGTGCTGCGCACGCCGATCAGTAATCGGGTGCTGCTGGTGCCGGCGATGCGCAGCGGGCAGCGCGGATCCAGGTCGTCGGTGGCGAGCGCCAGCGCATCGAGCACCGCGAGGCGTTCGCGGTCGTTCAGCTCGCGGCCGAGCGGCGGCGGGTTCTGGCGGATCGCGATGCGCCGTTCGCGGCCGGTGCCGCGAACTTCGATATCCACGATGCCGGCCTTGGATTTCTGGCGGATCCGCGCGGGGGCGCCGCTCTTGCCGGAGAGCACGTGATGCGCCGCCACGGTGGCGTGGCCGACGAATCCCGCTTCGGTGCGCGGCGTGAAGAAGCGTGCACGGACGTCGTGATCTGGGCCGTCGGGGGCGAACAGAAATGCGGTATCGGCATTGTTCAGCTCGCGGGCGATGGCGAGCATCTGCGCGTCGCTCAGCCCGTCGGCATCGAGCACCACACCGGCGGGGTTGCCCGTGAAGCGTTCGAGGGTGAACGCATCCACCTGGTGGATCTGAATCTTGCGGCTCATTTCGGTCTCTGTCGCCTCGCGCTTCTGCGCAGGGGATGCGCTGAAGGGCGGCCATTCTAGCCCATCGGGCGCGGACCGGTAGAATGCCCGCCATGGACGTCGGAGTGGAAATCAGCCTGTACCCCCTCGCCGAGCGCTTCGCGCCGCTGATCCACGAGTTCATCGAGCGGCTCGCCGCGCGGCCGGATCTGAAGGTGCTGCCGGGAAGCCTAAGCACCCAGGTCTACGGGGAGTACGGGCAGGTGTTCGCGGCGGTGCACGAGGCGATGCGCGCTGCGCTCGAGGCCCAGGCGGCCCAGGGCGGCCGGGCCGCCTTCGTGCTGAAGGTGCTCGGGCCCCTGTAGGGGCGGCCGAGCGTTGGCGGGGCAGTGGCGCAAGGGGCGCCGACCCGGCACACTAGCGCATTCCACCCTTTGATTTTCCCTGAGACGAATCCGCACAAGAGGTAGGCGAATGGCGCTGCTGCGAGTGATCGACCGCGACGGTACGGAGCACGAGGTCGAGGGCAAAACCGGCATGAAGGTCATGGAGACGCTGCGCGACCTTGACTACGGCGTCGCCGCAATCTGCGGCGGCATGTGCTCGTGCGCCACCTGTCACGTCTACGTCGATGCCGCGTGGCTGGACCGGCTGCCGGAGATGATGTCCGACGAGCGGGAGCTGCTCACCGAGCTCACCCATTATGAGGACAACTCGCGCCTGTCCTGCCAGATCGAGTTCACCCCCGAGCTCGACGGGCTGCGTGTCACGATCGCGCCGGATGAGTGAGGCGATGATGGGCGTGAATCACGCGGGGGTGCGCCGTGCTTGAGTCGATCATCGGCTTGGCGGTCGGCGCTGTGCTCATCCTGGGGTTGCTCTACGTGCGCCTGCGCCGCAGCCTGCGCGGACAGAGCCATGCGCACCGCAACAGCTGGGACGAGATGATGGTCAACCGGCTGCGGGGCGAGGGCTATCATCCCTTCAACGAGTACCGTGTCGATTTCTTCCTCGGGCTGCCCGATGAGGCGGCCTGCGAGGCGGTGCGCGGACAGCTCGAGGGGGAGGGCTTCCGAATCGACATCAAGGCGATCGAGGATGACAGCCACCTGCCGTACAGCCTGAACGCCTCGAAGATGATGCGGCTGATCGTGCCGGACATGCAGGCGGTGAGTGCGCATATGAGCGCGCTGGCCGAGCAGTACCACGGACGCTATGACCACTGGGCAGCCTAGCGCCGCCCGCGCTGCCGATTAATTCTTTTTTTCCGCCTGGCGCTTGACCGCTTCGGCCGCTGCGGCGACCGCCTCCGGATCGCCGAGATAGCGGCTGCTCACCGGCTTGAGCTGCGCGTCGAGTTCATAGAGCAGCGGCACGCCGGTGGGGATGTTCAGCTCTACGATGTCCCTCTCGGACATCTCCTCGAGCATCTTGACCATGGCGCGCAGGCTGTTCCCGTGGGCGGCGACGAGCACGTTGCGCCCGGTCCGCAGCTCCGGAGCGATGCGGGCGTTCCACAGCGGCAGCACGCGCTCGAGAGTGTCCTTCAGCGACTCGGCGGAGGGGATCTCGGCGGCGGGGACCCCGGCATAGCGTGCGTCGAAGCGAGGATGGCGCGGATCGTCGGCCGGCAGCGGCGGTGGCGGGACGTCGTAACTGCGGCGCCAGATCTTGACCTGCGCCTCGCCGTGACGCTCGACCGTCTGGGTCTTGTTCAAGCCCTGCAGCGCTCCGTAGTGGCGCTCGTTGAGGCGCCAGGAGCGCTCGACCGGGATCCACATGCGGTCCATTTCATCGAGCATGATCCACAGGGTGCGAATCGCACGCTTCAGCACCGAGGTGAACGCCACGTCCACCGAAATCTGCTCCTCGATGAGCTGTCGGCCAGCCCGTACGGCCTCCTCGCGGCCGGCCGGAGCCAAATCGATGTCCGTCCAGCCGGTGAACAGGTTTTCCAGGTTCCAGAGGCTCTGTCCGTGACGGACGAGAATCAGCTTTCCAGGCATGCGGGCACCTCATCTTACGTGGGCACACGACCGCTGCCGGAGGGCGCGTGCGCGGCTCGGCCACCGACCGGCGTGCGGATTGGCGTCGACCTGCGAGTATAGCCGAGCGTGCGCCCCCGCCGGCTACTCGGCGAGCTTGCGCAGCGACTCCACTCCCACGGTGAGCGTGGCGAAATCCGCTGTGCCTGCCGCGCGCATCTCATCCAGCGTGCGCTGCCAATGGGCGAGCTTGCGGCCCTCGGTCTGCTGCCAGGCGCTGACACGCTCGGCGGCCGTGCCGCGTGCGGCGCGGTCGAGTACGCGCTCGGCGAGCGCCCTGTGGATGCGCATCGCCGCATCGCGCACGCCCGTGCGTGCCGTGGCCTGCCAGGGCCCATCGACCGACAGCTGATTGATCTGCCCGCGCAGCCAGTCGAGGCCCGTTCGCGCGCCGACCTCGAAGTACACGCGCGCCGCCTCGGCGACCGCCGTGCGATGCGCCGCGGCGATTTCCGTGATGTCGAGCGATGCATTGTGCGCCTCGAGGCTCGCCACGCGGCCCGCCAATGCGTCCGGCAGCCCTGCCTCGACCAGCCGTGCAAGTGCGGCATCGAAATGCTCGCGCCAGGCGCCGCACAGAACCTGCGGAATCCTCGCACCGATCTCATGCACGCCGGCGCGGAACTCCCGCACCGCCGCATCCACCTTCAGAGCCGGCCGCCGTGAGAGCAGCCAGTAGGTTGCGTGGCGCACCAGACGGCTGATCTCGAAGGCCGCTTCGTACTGGATCTTGGCCGCGACGCGGTTGTCGAGCGCCTCGACGTCCTCCCACAGGTCGCGCATCTGGAAGATCTCGCGCGCCGCGGTGAAGGCGCGCGCGATCTGCGCCGGCTCGGCGCCGGTGTCCTCCTGGGCGCGCAGCACGAACGTCGGACCCATGCGGTTGATGAGGCTGTTCGTGGTCGCCGTGGCGATGATTTCCCGGCGCAGCCGGTGCCGCTCGATGGCGTGGGCGAAGCGCGTGCGGACCGGTCCGGGGAAGTACCGCTCGAGTTCGCTCGACAGATACGGGTCCTCCGGCACGTCCGAATCGAGGAGGTGGTTGTTCAGCCAGATCTTGCTGTAGGAGAGCAGGATCGACAGCTCCGGACGGGTAAGCCCCGCGCCGCTCTTGCGCCGCTCGAGGATTTCCTCGTCGCTCGGCAGGAATTCGAGCGCGCGGTTCAGTCCGCCGGAGCGTTCGAGCAGGCGGATCAGGTGCTGATATTCGCTCAGGCGCGCCTTGGCCTGCAGCTCGAGTGTGCTGATCGCCTCGCTCTGCAGGTAGTTGTTGCGCAGCACGAGCGCGCAGACCTCCTCGGACATGCGGGCGAGCAGGCGGTTACGCTCGGACAGGGTGAGCTTGCCCGCGTGCACCAGGGGATTGAGCAGGATCTTGAGGTTGACTTCCACGTCCGAGGTGTTGACCCCGGCGGAGTTGTCGATGAAGTCGGTGTTGAGCCGCCCGCCGGCGCGCGCGTATTCGATACGCCCGCGCTGGGTGAGACCGAGATTGCCGCCTTCGCCGATGACCTTGGCGCGCAGTTCGTTGCCGTTGATGCGCAGCGCATCGTTGGTCCGGTCGCCGACCTCCATGTTCGACTCGCGGCTCGATTTCACGTACGTGCCGATGCCGCCGTTCCAGAGCAGATCGACGGGCATCTTCAGAATTGCGCGGATGACCTCGATCGGCGTCGCGGTGGCGCTCTCCAGCCCGAGCATGGCGCGCGCCTGTGGGGACAGTGCGATCGATTTGGCGCTGCGCGGGAAGATCCCGCCGCCGCTCGAGAGGCGCTTGCGGTCGTAGTCGTCCCAGCTCGAGCGCGGCAGAGCGAACATCCGCTGCCGCTCGGCAAAGCTCGTCGCTGCATCCGGTTTCGGGTCGAGGAAGATGTGCCGGTGATCGAATGCTGCCTGCAGCAGGATGTGCCGCGAGAGCAGCATGCCGTTGCCGAACACATCGCCGGACATGTCGCCGATGCCCGCGACCGTGAAGTCCTCCTTCTGGATGTCGACGCCGAGTTCGCGGAAATGCCGCTTGACGCACTCCCAGGCGCCGCGCGCGGTGATCGCGAGGCCCTTGTGGTCGTAGCCGGCCGACCCGCCGGAGGCGAACGCATCCCCCAGCCAGAAGCCGTACTCGGCGGCAATGCCGTTGGCGGTGTCGGAGAACGTCGCGGTGCCCTTGTCGGCGGCGACCACCAGATAGGGGTCGTCGCTGTCGCGGCGTACCACCTGCGGCGGCGGCGCGATCTTGCCGGCGACGATGTTGTCGGTCAGGTCGAGCAGCCCCTGGATGAAGGTGCGGTAGCAGGCCGTTACCTCGGCCTGCACTTCCTCGCGGCTGCCCTGAGGCAGGCATTTCGGCACGAAGCCGCCCTTGGCGCCCACCGGCACGATCAGCGTGTTCTTGACGTTCTGCGCCTTCATCAGGCCCAGGATCTCGGTGCGGAAGTCCTCACGCCGGTCCGACCAGCGGATGCCGCCTCGCGCCACATCGCCCATGCGCAGGTGCACGCCCTCGACGCGCGGGCTGTAGACGAAGATTTCGTACTTCGGCCGCGGCAGCGGCAGGTCGGGGATCGCGGCCGGATTGAACTTGAACGACAGGTACGCAAGGGGTGCGCCCGCGGCGTCGCGCCGGTAGAAGTTCGTGCGCAGCGTGGCCTGAACGAGCGTCAGATAGGCGCGCAGGATGCGGTCCTCATCGAGACTGCTGACCTGATCGAGGCCGGCGCGGATGCGCGCGACGATCTGCTCGGCGGCGCGCTCGGCGGCCTTCGTGCCGTGCGGCTTGGCCGGATCGAAGCGTGCCTCGAACAGACGCACGAGGGCCCCCGCGATGGCGGGGTTGGTGGCGAGCGTACGCTCCATGTATGCCTGGCTGAACGGCACACCGGTCTGCAGCAGGTACCGGCAGTAGGCGCGCAGCACCAGAATCTCGCGTGCCGAGAGATCCGCGCTGAACAGCAGGCGGTTGAATCCGTCGTTCTCCGCGGCGCCGTCCCAGCCGGCCACGAGCGCCTCCTTGAAGCGCTCGCTGATGCGCGTCAGATCGATCGCGCAGCCGTCGCGGTGCTCGAGCTCGAAGTCCTGGATCCAGGCGACGCCGCCCTCAGGCCAGGCGAGCTCGTAGGGCCGCTCGGCGATGACCCGCAGGCCGAAGTTCTCCAGCATCGGCAGCAGATCAGAAATCGACACCGGCTCGCCGAGCTTGGCGATCTTCAGGTGCAGCGCGCTTGCGGCTTGCTCCGGCGAGCGGTGCAGTCTGACGCGCCGTCCGCTCGGGGCGGCCCGCAGCTGCTCCAGGTCCGCGATGTCGGCGAGCGCATCGTCCGGCGTCACATCCTCCTCATACGCCATGGGGAAGACGTGCCGATAGCGGTTGGCGAGCACGAGTCCGTCGGCCTCGCCCCGGCGCGTGACCAGCACCTCGTGCAGATGATCGCTCCAGGTGAGGGTGGCATCTGAGATCTGCTGCTCGATCGCCGCGACGTCGATCTTCTGGTGCTCGCTCGGAACGGTGCGTACCACGACATGCAGCCGGGCATGGCTGGCGGTGGAGATCTGCACCTGGCTCTCGACGGATTTGCCGCCGAAGCCCTGCAGAACGATCTGCTCGATGCGCTGCCGGACGTCGGTGTTGTACCGATCGCGCGGCACGTACACCAGACACGAGAAGAACCGATGGTACGGATCGCGCCGCGTGAGCAGGCGCACCGTGCGGCGCTCGTAGAGATTGACCACGCCGCGGCAGATGCGGACCAGATCGCGGGTATTGGCCTGGAACAGCTCATCGCGCGGGTAGGTCTCCAGCACGTTCAGCACCGATTTGCCGTCGTGGCTCTGCGGGTCGAGGCCGAAGTACTGGATGACGCGCGCGACCTTCAGCCGCAGTACGGGAATGTCGCGGGGGCTGCGGTGATAGGCCGTGGAAGTCCACAG
>JAKAYU010000160.1 GCA_021809525.1 Pseudomonadota bacterium
CGCCGGGATTGCCAGGTACTCGGCGAACGCCCCGGGGCGGTTCACGCCGACCCCGACGGTGTTGCGGCACAGGTGGCGCCGGCCGGCGCGGCAGTTGCGGCAGTGCCCGCAGGTGATGTGCCCTTCGCCGGAGACTCGGTCGCCGACGGCGAGTCCCTTGACCTCCGAGCCCACCTCGATGATGCGCCCGCAGTACTCGTGGCCGACGGCCATGGGCACCGGGATGGTCTTGCGCGCCCAGGCGTCCCAGTTGTAGATGTGCATGTCCGTGCCGCAGATCGCCGTCTTGGCGATCTTGATCAGCACGTCGTTCGGGCCGATCGAGGGCTCGGGGATCTCCTCGAGCCAGATGCCCGGGGCCGCTTCCTTCTTCACCAGCGCCTTCATGCGATGACTCCGATTTCCCGGCCGACGGCTGCAAAGGCCTCGAGTGCGGTGTCGAGCTCCTCGCGCGTGAGCGCCGCGGACATCTGGGTGCGGATGCGCGCCTGGCCCTTCGGCACCACCGGATAGGAAAATCCGATCACGTACACGCCGCGCTCGAGCAGCCGGTCGGCCATGCGCGCGGCGAGCGCCGCATCGCCGATCATCACCGGGATGATGGGATGCTCGCCGGGCTTGACGGTGAAGCCGAGCCGCTCGAGCCCGGCGCGCAAGTAGCGCGCGTTCGCGTGCAGGCGTGCGCGCAGCTCGGGCCGCTCGGCGAGCAGCTCGAGCACGCGCAGCCCCGCGGCGGCCACCGCCGGCGGGATGCTGTTGGAGAACAGGTACGGCCGCGAGCGCTGCCGCAGCCACTCGATGAGCTCGGCGCGCGAGGCGATGTACCCGCCGCTCGCCCCGCCGAGCGCCTTGCCGAGCGTACCGGTGAGGATGTCGATGCGCCCGGCGACCCCGCAGTGCTCGGGCGTGCCGCGGCCGTTGGCGCCCATGAAGCCGGTGGCGTGCGAGTCATCGACCATCACCAGCGCGTCGTAGCGCTCGGCGAGCTCGCAGATGCGTGGCAGGTTCGCGACCGTGCCGTCCATCGAGAACACCCCGTCGGTGGCGATCAGGCGGGTGCGGGCCGAAGCGGCGCGCTCGAGGCACTGCTCGAGCTCGGCCATGTCGTTGTTGGCGTAGCGCAGGCGCTCGGCCTTGCAGAGGCGGATGCCATCGATGATGCTGGCATGATTGAGCGCATCGGAGATCACCGCGTCGCGCTCATCGAGCAGCGTCTCGAACAGTCCGCCGTTGGCATCGAAGCACGAGGAGTACAGGATGGCATCCTCGGTGCCGAGGAACTCGCTCAAGCGCCGCTCGAGCTGCTTGTGCACCGTCTGCGTGCCGCAGATGAAGCGCACCGAGGCCATGCCGAAGCCGTAGCGCTCGATCGCCTGCTCGGCCGCTTGGCACACGCTGGGGTCGCTGGCGAGCCCCAGGTAGTTGTTCGCGCAGAGGTTGATCACCTCGCGCCCACCGGTCGCGACGTGCGCGCCCTGCGGGCTGGTGAGCACCCGTTCGGTCTTGTACAGGCCCTGGTCCTTCAGGGCGGTGAGCTCCGAGCGCAGCCGCTCGATCAGTTGGGGCATCATGCGGCGCGATTATACCCGTCCGCCTGCGCGGACGGGCCGCGCCTCAGGCCGGGCCGCCGAGCCGCACGGTGCGCCCGCGCACGGCGAGCCGCTGCGCCTGGCTGAGGTGCCCGAGCGCCCGCACCACCGTCTCGGGGGCCAGTCCGAGGTACGAGCCGATGTCCGCGCGCGTCAGCGGCAGCTTGAAGGGATCTTCGCGTCCCGACAGCTGCGCCCGCTGCGTGTAGTTCTCAATGAACGCCGCCACGCGCTCCACGGCGGGCAGCCCCGCCCAGGGCGCGGATGCGCGCTCCGGCTGCGCGGCGCTCTTCATCAGCAGCCGCTCGAGCAGCGCGCCTTGCGCGCCGCCCGTGCCCGGGGCCGGCAGGCGCAGCCGGCACACCGCGCTCGCGCTGGCCGCCTGGGCCGTATAGGCCTGCGCGCCGCGCGCATAGCTCTCCAGGCCCACCAGCTCCCCCGGCAGGCGCAGCCCCACGACCCGCTGCGAGCCGTCCGGCAGACTCACGCGCAGCACCAGGCAGCCGGTGGCCACGATGTAGAGCGCGGGCGGCTGGCCCTGCTCGATCAGCCGTGCCCCGCGCTCAAGCGGCGGCTCGCGCCGGGCGTAGACGGCCTCGGCAGCGAGGTTATCGCCCCAGCAGCGGCGCGAGCCGGGGCAGGCGGCACAGTCGGTTTCGGTGCCCGAGACACCGCGAAGTCGGGAGCGTTCGAGGGTGTGCATTGATAAAAGTTAACGTATGAGCGTCAACGCCAGTATAGGGGTTTTCCACAAGCGCCTGTGCGCCGCCGCAGCCATGCGCGCAAACTGACATTCGTCAGTTTTCGCGCTACGCCCGCGTGCCTCGCTGCGGCATGATCGGCGGCCCATGAACGCCGTACCGGATTCTCACGCGAGGCTCCTCGCCCGCCTCTCCCGGGTGCTGCCCGAGGCCGAGATCACCCTCGCCGCGCCGCTCATCGAGCGCATCGGGGCGCTCAAGGGCGAGCACGGCGCCACGGTGGTCGCGCACAACTATCAGGTGCCGCTGGTGAGCGCGGCGGTGGCGGACTTCACCGGGGACTCCCTCGCCATGGCGCAATTCGCGCTCGCCTCGCCGGCGCGCACCGTCGTGGTATGCGGGGTGCGTTTCATGGCTGAGACGGTCAAGCTGCTCTGTCCGGACAAGCGCGTGCTGCTCGCGGCGAGCGAGGCGGGCTGTTCGCTCGCCGAGTCGATCAGCGCCGAGGCGGTGCGCGACATCCGCGAGTGCTGCCCGGGCGTGCCGGCCGTCGCCTACGTCAACACCTCGGCGGCCGTGAAGGCCGAAGTGGACATCTGCTGCACCTCGGCGAACGCGGTGCGCGTGGTGCGCTCGCTCGCGCACCCGCGGGTCATCATGCTGCCCGACCAGCACCTCGCGGGATTCGTCGCGCGCGAGACCGGCGTGGAGGTGATCGCCTGGGGCGGACAGTGCGAGGTGCACACGCGCTTCAAGGCCGCCGACATCCGCAGCTACCGCTCGGCCACCGGGGCCACGGTGCTCGCGCACCCGGAGTGCCCCGAGGAGGTGCAGGCCGAGGCGGACTTCGTCGGCTCCACCGGCGCGATGGCCGCCTTCCTGCGCGAGCGCCGCCCGCCGCGGGCGATGCTGCTCACCGAGTGCGCAATGGCCGACAACGTCGCCATGGAGTGTCCGCAGATCACCTTCCTGCGCCCCTGCAACCTCTGCAAGCACATGAAGGCGACCACGCTGGAGCGCGTCGCCCACTCGCTCGAGACGCTCACCGAGACCATCGAGATCGATCCGGCGCTCGCCGAGCGGGCGCGCGCGCCCATCGCGCGCATGCTCGAGGTCGGCTGAGCGGCCCGGACCCGATGCGCACGATCGACACCGATGTGCTGGTGATCGGCGCGGGCGCGGCCGGCCTGTGCGCGGCGCTCGCCGCCGCCCCGCGGCGCGTGCTGGTCGTCTCGGCCGGCGATCCGCGCGTGGCGAGCTCCACCGCGCTCGCCCAGGGGGGCATCGCCGCGCCGCTCGGGCCGGGCGATTCGATCGAGGCGCAGATGGCCGATACGCTGGCCGCCGGCTGCCACAGCAGCGACCGGCGAGCCGCGCTGCGGGTGATCCGCGGGGCAGCCGAGGCGGTGCAGTTCCTCTGCGATCTCGGCGTGCCCTTCGATCGCGACGGGCCGCTCTGGCGGCTGCACCGTGAGGCCGGCCACAGCCGCGCGCGCGTGCTGCACGCGCACGGGGACCGCACCGGGGCGGCGATTCTCGCAGCGCTGCTCGAGGCGACCGAGCGCGCCGCGCATGTCGAGGTCCTCTGCGGCGTGTCCGTCATGATGCTGCGCGAGGGCACAGAGGAGCGCATCTGCGGGGCGTGGGGCGTGGATCCGGCCGGCGGCGTGGTGCGCATCGAGGCGCGCGACACGGTGCTCGCCACCGGCGGGCTCGGGCGGCTGTTCCCCTTCACCACCAACGGGCAGTGCGCCCAGGGCGACGGTCTCGCCATGGCGCTCGGCCATGGGGCGCGGGTGGCGGGGCTCGAGTTCATTCAATTCCATCCCACCGCGCTCGCCGTGGGGGCAGATCCGGTGCCGCTGCTCACCGAGGCGCTGCGCGGCGCCGGGGCAGTGCTGCTCGATGCGCAGGGGCGGCGTTTCATGCGCGAGCTGCATCCGCTCGCGGAGCTCGCGCCCCGCGATGTGGTGGCGCGCGCCGTATGGTCCCGCCGCGTGCGCGGGGAGCCGGTATGGCTCGATGCCACGGAGGTGTTCCGCTGCGAGCACGCCGAGGAGTTTCCCGCGGCGCTCGCGACCTGCCGGGCGCACGGCATCGATCCGGCGCGCGAGCTGATTCCGGTGACCGCGGCGGCCCACTATCACATGGGCGGGGTCATGGTCGATGTGCTCGGGCGCAGCGACCGCGCGGGCCTGTGGGCCTGCGGGGAGGTGGCCTCAACGGGCATGCACGGGGCGAACCGCCTGGCGAGCAATTCGCTGCTCGAGGCCGTGGTGTGCGGCCGCACGGTCGGGCGCGCGCTGGCGCAGGAGCACGATCCGATGCGCCTGATCCGGGTGCGTGCGCAGAGCGAAGCCCCTGCGCTGCTCGAGCCCGACACGGCGGGCGCGCACCGCCTGCGCGAGATTCTCGGCCGGTGCATGGGCCCGCTGCGCAACGGCAGGGAACTCGAGCAGGGCGAGCGCGAGCTGCTCGCGCTCGGCGCGCAGCTCGCGCCCGAGGCGCTCATCGAGCGCCGGCGGCTCGGGCTCGCCCTCGCGATGGTGCGCGCGGCGCTCGAGCGGCGCGAGAGCCGCGGGGCACACTGGCGGGCGGATTTCCCGCGCCGCGACCCGGCCCGCGACGCGCGTTAGCAGCCGCGGCCGGCAGGCGCCGCTGCAAGCGCCGCCGCGGTTCATTACCATGGCAGGCCCCATTGCAGCGAGGTTCACCATGGCTCTGACACTCTACGCGGCCACCGTGCCGTCCTTCCGGCAGATTCTCGGGTCCGTCGCCGGGCTACTCACCAAGGCGCAGGCGTTTTGCACCGAGCGGGGGGTCGCGCCCGCTGAGATCATCCAGGCGCGCTTGGCCGAGGACATGCTGCCGTTTTCCTTCCAGATCCGCTCCACCGCGCGCCACTCGATCGGCGCCATCGAGGGGCTGCGCAGTGGCACCTACTCGCCCGACCGCTCGGGGCTGCCGGAGAGCTTCGCTGAGCTCTCCGCGATCGTTGCCGGCGCCGAGCGGGCGCTCGCGGCGCTCGATCCGGCCGAGCTCGAGAGCCTCACCGAGCGTGAGGTGCTGTTCATCGCCGGGGAGCGGCGCCTCGCCTTCACGGGGCAGGACTTCCTGCTGTCCTTCGCGCAGCCGAACTTCTACTTCCACGCCACCACCGCCTACGACATCCTGCGCTGGAAGGGCCTGCCCATCGGCAAGCGCGATTTCAGCGGGCAGCTGCGCGTGAAGGGCTGAGTGGCTGCGAGGTGCCGGATGGATTCGGCGGGGCGCGCTCGCTATCCTTCGGGGCGAAACATCATTGACATGAAGGTTCAGCAGGGTGGCTAAAGTACCTCTTGGCGTCGGTCCGCGGCGCCCGCAAATTGTCGTTCTGTTCGGCGCCACGGGCGATCTGGCCCGGCGCAAGCTCCTGCCGGGGCTGTTTCACCTGAGCGCCGCGGGGTTCATCCCCGGCTGCCGCATCATCGGGGTGTCCCTCGATGACCTCGATGCCGAGGGCTTCCGGCAGATTGCCCGCGCCTCGGTCGAGGAGTTCTCCACGCACGAGGGGGAGCCGGATGCGTGGGCGGAGTTCGCCCCCGGAGTCGACTATGTGCCGCTCGGGGCGGGCGCCAAAGCGCTCGCCGCGGCGGTCGAGCGCGCCGAGCGGGCCTTTGCGGGGGACTGCCAGCGCCTGCATTACCTCAGCGTGCCGCCGAGCGCGGCGCTCTCGACCGTGCGGCTGCTCGGCGAGGCCGGTCTCGTCGAGCGCGCGCGCATCATCATGGAGAAGCCCTTCGGCACGGACCTCGCGAGCGCCCGCTCCCTCAATGCGCAGCTGCACGAGGTGTTCAACGAGGAGCAGATCTTCCGCATCGATCACTTTCTCGGCAAGGAGCCGGCGCAGAACATCCTCGCGTTCCGCTTCGCCAACGGGCTGTTCGAGCCGATCTGGAACCGCAACTTCATCGAGCACGTGCAGATCGATGTGCCCGAGACGCTGGGCCTCGAGAAGCGCACGATGTTCTACGACTCGATCGGCGCGTTCCGCGACATGGTGGTGACGCACCTGTTCCAGATCCTGGGGTTCGTGGCCATGGAGCCGCCGACGGCGCTCGAGCCCGATGCGATCAGCGAGGAGAAGAACAAGGTCTTCCGCAGCATGCTGCCGATCCGGCCCTCTGATGTGGTGCGCGGCCAGTTCAACGGCTACCGCGAGGAGGAGGGCGTCAGCCCCGAGTCCGACACGGAGACCTTCATCGCGCTGAAGTGCACGATCGACAACTGGCGCTGGGCGGGGGTGCCGTTCTACCTGCGCACCGGCAAGCGCCTCGCCGAGGGCAAGCGCATCATTTCCATCGCGTTTCGCGAGCCGCCGAAGAGCATGTTCCCGCTCGACTCTGGCGTCGGGGCGCAGGGGCCGGACCATCTGACCTTCGATCTGGCGGATGTGTCGAAGATGTCGCTGTCGTTCTACGGCAAGCGGCCGGGTCCCGGGATGCGGCTGGACAAGCTGAGCCTGCAGTTTGCGATGCACGACACGGGCCTGGTGGGCGAGGTGCTCGAGGCCTACGAGCGGCTGATTCTGGACGCGATGCGCGGGGACCGGACGCTGTTCACCTCGGCCGAGGGCATCGAGCGGCTCTGGGAAGTCTCGACGCCGCTGCTCGAGACGCCCCCGCCGGTGCGCCTGTACGCCCCGGGCTCCTGGGGGCCGAACTCCATGCACCAGCTCATCGCCCCGCACGCCTGGCGGTTGCCCTTCGAGCGGGGCTGGCGCGATCCGAACCGTGCCGGAAGCTAGAGCATGGAGGCCCCCCATGCGGGGCCCTCTCCCGAAGGGGGTGGATTTTCCGTTGGGGAACCCCCATAGCGTAGAATCGGTCGAATCGCTCCAGGAGGTATCAGATGGCGTTTCAGTTTAGGCGTTCCGGTAATCCCGGCTTGAACGACAGCACCTTTACGCGCGTGCCGCGCGTGGGGTTCGGCGAGCAGCCGATGACCGTGGCCGGCACGGTGAACAAGTCGTTCCTGCTGCTCGTGGTCATGATGCTGAGTGCGCTGTGGCCGTGGTTGCAGGCGAGCGCGGGCAATACGCAGGCGGTGGGTGGTCTGGTGACGCTCGGCGCCATCGGCGGGTTCATCCTGGCGCTGATCATCAGCTTCAAGCCCACCACTGCGCCGTACCTGGCGGTGCCCTACGCGGCGCTCGAGGGGGTGGTGCTCGGGGCCATTTCCGCGATGTTCGAGGCGCGCTATCCCGGGATCGCCATCGAGGCGATCGGCGGCACGTTCGCCGTATCGTTCGTGATGCTGATGCTGTACCGCACGCGGGTGATCCGCGTGACCGACCGGCTACGCGCGGTGGTCATGGGCGCGATGTTCGGCATCGTGCTGCTGTACGTAGGCGCGTGGATCCTCTCGTTCTTCCACGTCGCCGTGCCGTTCATCAACTCGGGCGGACCGCTCGGCATCGCCTTCTCGGTGTTCGTCATCGGCGTGGCCGCCTTCATGCTCACGCTCGACTTCGACATGATCGAGCGGGGCGCGGCGGCCGGCGCGCCGCAGTACATGGAGTGGTACGGCGCCTTCGGACTGATGGTGACCCTGGTGTGGATGTACGTCGAGATGCTGCGCCTGCTGGCGAAGCTGCAGCAGCGTTGAGCCCCGGCCGCGGCGCGCCGTGCGGCGGGCCGCGGTGCCTCCTTCTCCTGAATGCACCCCGCCGCGGATCCGCTCGGGTCCGCGGCGGGGTGCCTAGGGGCGGGCCATGAGCGAGACCGACGCGCCGCTCGAGCCGGTGGAAGTCCCCTTTGATGCGCTCTCGGCCGAGGCCCTGCAGGGCGTGATCGAGTCATTCGTGCTGCGCGAAGGCACCGATTACGGCGAGCGCGAGTACACCCTCGAGCAAAAGCGCACCCAGGTGCTCGCGCAGCTGCGCCGCGGCGAGGCGCGCATCCTCTACGACCCCGAATCCGACAGCGTGACCATCGAAGTGACTGCCGGCGCCGTGCGGCGCCGGCGGTCCGACTGAGCCGCGCTCAGCGCAACACTTCCTCCAGGAACAGATCG
>JAKAYU010000161.1 GCA_021809525.1 Pseudomonadota bacterium
ACCGATGCCGAGTCGGTCATCGATTACATCAATCCGGTCGCCGAGTCGCTCACCGGCTGGCGACTCGAGAGCGCCATGGGGCGGCCGGTCGAGGAAATCTTCCGCGCCTTCCACGAGGAAACCTGCGAGCCGCTGGAAAATCCACTCACCATGTCCATCCGGCGCGTCCGCCCGATCAAATCGGTCCGCCCGATGCTGCTGATCCGGCGCGACGGCAACGAGTTGTACGTCGAGAGCACCGCCGCGCCGATCCGCGACGGGGCCGGGAAGGTGACCGGCGGGGTGCTGGTGTTCCACGACGTGAGCGAGGCGCGGGAGCTGAACCGGCGCCTCTCCTACCACGCCAGCCACGACCTGCTCACCGGGCTCGTCAACCGGCGCGAGTTCGAGAACCGCCTGGAGCGGGCACTGAAGAGCGCCAAGGCGCACGAGTCCTCCTACGCGCTGTGCTACCTGGACATCGATCAGTTCAAGATCGTCAACGACACCTGCGGCCACAGCGCGGGCGATGCGCTGCTCGGCCAGGTCGGAGCGCTGCTGAAGTCCAAGATCCGCTGGCGCGACACGCTCTCGCGCCTCGGCGGGGACGAGTTCGGCATTCTGCTCGAGAGCTGCTCACTCGATGAGGCGATGCGCACCGCCGAGCAGCTGCGCGAGAGCGTGCGCAACTTCCGCTTCACCTGGGAGGACCGGGTGTTCCGCCTCGGGGCGAGCGTCGGGGTCGTGCCGATCACCGCCGACAACGAGGACGTCGCCTCGATCCTCTCGGCCGCCGACAGCGCCTGCACGGCGGCCAAGGAGGCCGGCCGCAACCGCGTGCACAGCTTCGCCGAGAACGACATGGAGCTGATGCGGCGCCGGCGCGAGATGCAGTGGGCGGCGCGCATCAACACCGCGCTCGAGGAAGGCAGATTCGAGCTGCATCGCATGGCGATCCAGCCGCTGCAGCACGCCGATCCCGGCGCGCACTACGAGCTGCTGCTGCGCCTGAAGGACGAGGCGGGCCGCATCGTCACCCCGAATGACTTCATCGCGGCGGCCGAGCGCTATGGCATCACCCCGGCGATCGACCGCTGGGTGATCGAGAACGCCTTCCGCTGGCTGGTCTCGGAGGCCGACGAGCGCGAGAAGCTCGCCATGTGCTCGATCAATCTGTCCGGGCAGAGCCTCGGGGACGACAAGTTCCTGCCGTTCGTGATCGACCAGTTCCATCGCAGCGGACTCGACGGCTCGAAGATCTGCTTCGAGATCACCGAGACCGCGGCGGTGGCCAGCTTTTCCCAGGCCAATCGGTTCATTCAGGCGCTGAAGGAGCTCGGCTGCAAGTTCGCGCTGGATGATTTCGGCACGGGCCTGTCCTCCTTCGGCTACCTCAAGCACTTCCCGGTGGATTTCCTCAAGATCGACGGCAGCTTCGTGCGCGAGATCCTGCGCGATCCGATCGACCGGGAGATGGTCCGCTCGATCAATGAGATCGGCCACCTCACCGGCAAGAAGACGATCGCGGAGTTCGCCGAGAACGCCGAGATCATCGAGATGCTGACCAGCCTCGGGGTGGATTTCGCGCAGGGTTACGGCGTGGCCCAACCACAGCGCGTGCTCAAAGCCGCGGTGGCTTGAATTCGCCTAAATTTCGCTGAAATGCGGCTATAATTGATGCTATGGACGCTATTGCGTCACCTGCCTGCGAATCGGTCACAGTCCGCTGCCAGCGGCGCATGGCCGACTGCGGCATACGCCCGACCGCCCAGCGCATGCGCATCGCCACGCTGCTGCTGTCCGAGCCGCAGCACCTCTCGGCCGAGCAGATCCTCGCGAACCTGCGCGCCAGCGGTGCACGGGTCTCCAAGGCGACCGTCTACAACACCTTGAATCTGTTCGCCTCCCACGGCCTGATCCGGCAGCTTTCGGTCGATGGCGCGCGCGCCTGGTTCGACTCCAATGTGGATGCGCACTACCATTTTCACGACCTCGCGAGCGGCGCACTGATCGACGTTCCGGTGCCCGACGTCGAGTTCAGCCGCCTGCCGCCCCCGCCCCCGGGCACCGAGGTGGAGGGTATCGATCTCGTGATCCGCCTGAGAAGAAAGGCCTCCTGAAGCACTGACGTGCGCCTGCAGGGAGATTCACCGTGTACATGTCCTACGGCTTCTTCCACCCGTGGATGCTCGGGTTCTGGGGGCTCGGCTGGCCGATCATGGCGGCCATCGCCATCATCCCCTTCTGGCGCATCTGCACACGGGTGGGCCTGTCCCCTTGGCTGAGCCTGCTGCTGGTCGTTCCGCTTGCCAATCTGATCTTCGTGTACTTCCTCGCCTTCGGCGAGTGGCCGGCTTTACGTGGCCGCGCCGGCCCGGGTGCTCCCGGCACCCCGAGTGCCACAGGTTTCCCCCCGCCGGGCGCAGGATCCGGGCCCACCGCCCCCGGACGCTAGGCGGCGCCCCGGGGTGACGGCGGACGCGACAGCCTATAGAATGCGCGGCCCGGCGCCGGGATAGCTCAGCTGGTAGAGCAGCGCATTCGTAATGCGCGGGTCGTAGGTTCGAATCCTATTCCCGGCACCAATATCCCCTCTCGACCGCTCCCGCTTTGTGCAGAGTACTATAATAATCAAGAACTTATAGAATACTTTAAGAAAACCGGACCCGGTTAGACCTTGCGAGAGCGTGCCGAACGGGGCATATCCGGGGGTAGTTAGGGCATGCGCCCGAGCACTTGGGGGTATCGACCCGTACAGACTACCGAGAAGCTGACCGAGCGGACCATTAAGGCCCTGAAACCGCGGGGGAAGCCCTACAAGGCCGCCGATGGTGCCGGCCTGCGCGCCTCTATATCAGGCGGGCAGCACGCTGGGGCCGGCTGAAGTACCGCGACGGCGGGAAGGAGAAGCTGCTGTCCTTCGGCCCGTGGCCCGATATCACCCTGGACGCTGCCCGCCAGAAGGCCATCGCGGCTCGCGCCGCCCTGCGCGACGGGAAAGACCCGGCGCGGGGGTATCGAGCGGCCCGTGGGGGTATCGCCGGCGCGACGCTGGGGGTATTGGCCGCCGCCTGGGCGGACAAGCAAGCCTGGGCATCCTCGACCGAGAAGCGCGAACGGCATCTGATGGCGCTGTGGACCCCGAAGCTCGGGGACATTCCGGCTCGCGCACTGACCCCGCCTGATATCCGCCCGGTAGTGCTCGCCATCGAGGCCGAGGGGCACCACGAGTTCGCCCGCCGTGTGCTGGCGCAGATTGGCCGCGTCCTACGTCATGCCGTGGCGCTCGGGCACGCCGAGCGCGACGTGGCCGCAGACCTCGGGGACGTGCTGGCCCCCGTGCAGTCTGAGAAGTACGCCACCCTGACCAAGCCTGCCGAGATTGCCGAGCTGATGCGCACGATCTACACCTACAGCGGCGACCCGAGCACCTGCTATTGCCTGCGCATTCTGCCGTTGGTATTTACCCGCCCCGGCGAGCTCCGCAATGCCCGCTGGCCGGAATTCGATCTCGACGTACCGAAGCCGCTGTGGCGGATTCCGGGCGAGCGCATGAAGATGCGCCGCAAGAACCCGGGCGAGCACCTGGTGCCGCTCTCGACCCAAGCGGCGGGACTGCTCAAGGAACTACGCACCATCACGGGCCACGAACCGCACGGCCTGCTGTTTCCCGGCCTGGTGCCGGGCAAGCCAATCAGCGAAAACACCCTGAACCGAGCCCTGCGCCGCATGGGATACGGCCCGGACAAGATCGTCAGTCACGGATTCCGCGCGATGGCGAGCACTGCGCTAAACGAACAAGGCCATTCGCCGGACCTGATCGAGTTGCAGTTGGCGCACCGCGACTCGAGCGTGCCGGCGATCTACAACCGAAGCACCCGCCTGCCCGAGCGCCGGGCGATGATGCAAAGCTGGGCCGACTACCTCGACGCTCTGCGCACCGGTGCAAACGTGGTGCCGTTCCGTCGATCCGGCGGCACTGCCTGAATCATCTGAGCGCGTACCATTGCATCGCGTACCGTTACGCGATACGGTAGACCATGATCAAGAGCTTTCGGCATGACGGCCTTGAGCGGTTCTTCGAGACCGGCTCGAAAGCCGGCATGCGGCCTGAACACGCCAAGCGGCTCGTTGTGCAGCTTGGCCGCCTCGATGGCGCGACCTGCCCGGACGATATGAACATGCCCGCCTGGCGCTTCCACGGCCTGCGCGGAGACCTTGCCGGGCATTACGCGGTTTCGGTGAGCGGCAATTGGCGGCTCACGTTCAAGTTCGAGGGCAAGGATGCCGTGCTGGTTGATTATCAGGACTCTCAGTGACGGAGACACCTATGACTCGCATGTACAAACCCCCGCATCCCGGCGCGGTCCTGGCGGATACCGTGCTGCGCAGGGATGGCGGTATCACCGTGACCGAGTTCGCCAAGCGGCTGCGCGTGTCTCGCGTGGCGCTCTCCCGCGTAGTCAATGGACGCGCTGCGGTGAGCGCGGAGCTTGCAATCCGGCTTGCTGCCGCACTCGGCGGCTCTGCGGAATCGTGGCTCAACATGCAGACCGCCTACGACCTTTGGCACGCCGAAAAGAAGCGCCGCCCAAAGATCGCGCCGATCCGCGAGGCAACGGCCTGACGGGCGCACGAAAGTTGCTTCGTACGGCTGTGCTGCATCATCTGTCCGGACAATAAAACGGGAAGCGCACAACATGTCGGTCCGTCTAAAAATCACCGCTCTCACATTGCTGGCGCGCGTCCTCGGCGCGCCGGTCGCCCGCGCGGGCGCATGGCCGCTGATCGCGGAGAGCCCG
The DNA here is from genome assembly GCA_021809525.1 of Pseudomonadota bacterium. GTDB lineage: Bacteria > Pseudomonadota > Gammaproteobacteria > Steroidobacterales > Steroidobacteraceae > 13-2-20CM-66-19. The sequence goes on from JAKAYU010000161.1 coordinate 4,782, forward strand.
AATGGACAATGGACAATTGACCGTCAGGATAAAACCGAATTCCGTCGAATTTGTGCGGGGAACCTCAGGAAATTGGAAACTCACGGGAATAATTGAGCATGACTCGACCACGGACAACTTGACGGAGATATACCTTGTCGGAACAAGATGGAGCGCCTGTAAGAAGGGCTTTGGCGTCTTAACTGAAACTACTGGGAACGCAGGCCACTCTCTCGCTCCAATGTTTGTCGCGCATGGAGGTAGCAACATGGGTAGCACGATCTTTGACTACTTGTGCAGCCTAGGCAACATTCTTAAACAGCCAAACAGTGGCCCGGGCGCAAGCAAGGGAAGCGGTAAATGATCTTACCAGACGCACAAACTCCGCCGCGCCCATTCGCGGAGTAGCTATCGACGAGGAGTTGCCAATGCGAACCGAAGACAATATAGAGATCGAGAGCGAAAAAGACCGGAAGCACGGTCAACACCCGTGATGGACATCAGGCCCCGACCATCATCGAAGGTGACCAAAAAGCCGTCTCGGAACATCAGATAGAATGGCCGTGCTCAACACGTGCCGTTTGACCCACACCTGGGGCGGCTCGTAGTGATAGCGCCAGCTCGCTTCCTGGCCAATCAGCGAGCACTCTCCGCGCGAACTGCCCTCGATCACCGCCAGAGCGAACGCTGGTTGCCTCGCAAGCCCAACAACGCCCGTGCGCGGGCTCTGCGCAGCGCATTCGGCTACCTCCTGGCGCACACGAAATCGAGTCGCGAAGGGCCGCTGATGCGCGAACCGCTCGGCAGCACCGCCCACGGTCGGGCCGGCCCTTTGACAAACCGGTATCCGTGCGGACAGGCCTCCTTCGCCTGCTCGGTGCACTGGAACCAAAGCGTGCACTGCGCCTCGTAGGCAGTCGTACCGTTCGGCTGCGTGTACACCCGCGTCGTTGCGCATCCAGACAGTACCAGGCACGCGACCGCCGAAGCCGTCGCCGCGACGAAACTCGCGCGCCGCAGTGTTTTGCGAAGATGGGTGCGAGTGCTCAATATCCCTCCGGAACACGCGTGACAACGGGGTGCAGATTCGGAACGTTGCCGCTCCAGACCACATGCTTGCGTCTCTATCGCGCCGACTGCGGCGATGCTCGTGCGCCGGGCGGGCGCGCGACTGAAGCGTGGGACAGGCAGTCTCGCACAGGCCGGTTCACGTGCGCTCGTACGAGAGTGCGCGAACTCAGCGGCATGATAAGCCCGGATCGAGCCGACGGCACCGTCAACTGAGCCGTCGGGGGCACCCAGAATACGTAAATGACCGAATGACATCCGCCGGTGCGCTCCCCAAATATTCAATGGTCCCGCCGGGACATCGTAATCGCAGTCACACGGGAGTATCGCCATGAGCCTCATTCGCTGGGATCCGTTCGCGGATGTCGAGAATCTGTTCAACCGCATGATGCCGCGGCTTGGCCACGGGCCGCGCTTGGCCATGGAAGGGGACGGAGGCGTCACCTTCGAGTGGTCACCCTCCGCGGACATCAGCGAGACCGAAAAAGAGTACCTGGTGCGTGCCGACCTGCCGGGCATGAAGAAGGAGGACGTGAAGGTCACCTTCGGCGACGGCGTGCTCACAATCCAGGGTGAGCGCAAGCAGCACAAGGAAGAGACCAACGAGAAGTACCACCGCGTGGAGAACTACTACGGGAGCTTCAACCGGTCCTTCTCCCTGCCGGACAACATCAAGGCCGATGCGATCCGTTGCGAGAGCAAGGACGGCGTGCTGAGCGTGCACATCCCGAAGGCTGAGCAGAAAAAGCCGAAGGAAATCACGATTCAGTAGGCCCCGGGGGCCGGCACGCGCTTGCCTGCCGATCCCACAGAGTCCCAAGGCGGGCAAAAGCGGGCCGACTCTTGAGTCGGCCCGCTGGGCCCGCCGTCCTGCTCAGGCGCGCCGCCAGCCTCCGCGGTCGCGGCCGCTCGATGAGTTCCGCTCGCCTCCGAAGCGCCGGCTCTGTCCGCGCTCGCCGGGACGGCCCTGCTCACCACGCGGCTGACCGGAGTGCGGTTCGCCCCGCGGCTGGGGCGAGGTGCGCTGCGTCCCGTGCGGGGCATGTTGACGCTCTGCTCCCGCGGGTCCGTGTCCCGAACCGCGCTGAGGGCGGCGAGCACCCCGATGGGCGCTAGGCAAGGGGCGCCCATTCGCAGCCGCAGCACCCTGACGCACCGCGCGCACAGGGGCCCGCTCCGGTTCCGCCGGGGTGTTGAGAATCGCAAACTGCGGCACTGCCGCCACCGGGATCGAGCTGCGCAGGAGCTTCTCGATATCGCGCAGCAGCGGCTCTTCGTCCGCCGAGACCAGCGACACGGCCGCTCCGGTCGCCCCGGCACGCGCCGTGCGGCCGATGCGGTGGACGTAATCCTCCGGCACGTTGGGCAGCTCGTAATTGACCACGTGCGGCAGCTCCTTGATATCCAGCCCGCGCGCGGCCACTTCCGTAGCGACCAGCACGGTGACGCGCAGGTCCTTGAAATCCGCCAACGCGCGCACGCGGGCAGCCTGGCTCTTGTTGCCGTGAATCGCCGCCGCGGCGATACCTGCGCCCTCGAGCTGCTTGGCGAGACGATTCGCGCCGTGCTTGGTGCGGGTGAACACCAGTACCTGCTGCCAGTTGCCTTCCTGGATCAAGTGTGCCAGCAGGTGCCGCTTGCTCTCCTTCGGCACGCGATAGAGCGATTGTGTCACCCGCTCGGCAGTCGAGTTGCGGCTCGCGACCTCGACGCTCACCGGATTGCGCAGGAAGCGCTGCGCCAGAGCGCGGATATCGTCCGAATAGGTGGCCGAGAACATCAGGTTCTGCCGCTCGGGGGGCAACAGCTTCAGCACGCGCCGGATCGCATGGATGAATCCCATGTCGAGCATCCGGTCGGCCTCATCGAGCACGAAGCAGCTGATGCGGCCGAGATCGAGCGCGCCCTGCTCGCTCAGGTCGAGCAGCCGCCCCGGAGTGGCGATCAGCAGATCGCATCCCCGGCGCAGCTGATCGATCTGCGGATTGATGCCGACGCCGCCGAACACCACCGCGGTGCGCAGCTGCAGATGACGGCCGTACCCTGTAGCGTTTTCGGCCACCTGAGCGGCGAGTTCGCGCGTCGGAGTGAGCACGAGGGCGCGCGGCGCCCTGTGGTGAGCGCCGGCGTTGTCCTGCGTCAGACGCTGCAGGATCGGCAGCACGAACGCGGCGGTCTTGCCGGTGCCGGTCTGGGCGCCGGCAAGCACGTCGCGGCCGGCGAGAATCGCGGGAATGGTACCCGCCTGAATGGGAGTCGGCGCCGTGTAGCCCTTCTCTTCAACGGCGCGCAGCAGCTCGGGCAGCAGCCCGAGATTGGAAAACGACATGAATACCTCTGAATTTCAAGCTCGCGCAAACGGCCGACTGCCCGCTACG
>JAKAYU010000162.1 GCA_021809525.1 Pseudomonadota bacterium
CCGATCTCGGATCGCGCCGTTGCCGAGCGGCTCGTGCTCGAGCTCGAGCCGCTCGCCCGGGCGCACCGCGCCGAGGAACTTCACCACCGTGATGCGCCAGCGGCGGGCCGCGCCGCCGCCGGGCGCCTCGAGCGCCGTGATCACCGCATCGAGCAGCACCGCCCCGGGCAGCACCGGAGTGCCGGGGAAATGCCCTTCGTAGGAGGGATGGTCGGCCGGCAGCACAAGGGGCACGCGGCTCATGCGTGCTCGCGCGGCGCGGGCTCGGCGAGCGCGCGCAGCGCCTCCTGCGGCAGCTTGCCGGTGCTGTTGCGCGGCAGACGCTCGACCTGCAGCAGCGGGCGGGGCAGGAACGCCGGATCGATGCGCTCGCGCAGCGCGGCGAGCAGCGCTGCGCGACTCAAGCCCGGGGCGACCACCGCGGCCGCGAGGCGCGTCACGCCGGCCTCGGTGCCGCCGGCGCGCTCCTCGGGCAGGAAGAACGCCCCGTCGAGCACCCCTTCGATGGCGAGCAGCTGATGGGTCAGGTAGGCGAGCGAGCTGCGTTTGCCGGCGATGTTGACCAGGTCGGCGAGCCGCCCGCGCAGCAGGAAGCGCCCGTCGGCGAGCAGCTCGATCTCATCGCCGAGCGGCGTCGGCTGCTCGAGGTGCCCACCGCGTGCCCAGGCGCGAGCGGCCTGAATCGCGAGGCTCACCTGCGGCCAGCACCGCCATGACTGCTCGAGCGCGGTGCGCCGCATGGCGAGCTGGCCGGTTTCGGTCGACCCGTAGATCTCAACGAGCGGCGCGCCGAAGCGCGCCTCGGCCTCGCGCGCCAGCGCCTCGCTGAGCGGCGCGGTCGCCGAGATGAGCCGCTCGGCCGAGGGCAGGGGCGCGGCTGCGGCGAGCAGGGCCCGCAGATGGATCGGTGTGGTGACCAACACGCGCGGGGCCGGCAGCGCCGCCAGCGCTTGCGCGATGTCGGCCGGGTAGAAGGGCCGCTCGGCCGCGAGCGCGCCGCCCGCCAGCAGCGGCAGCAGCACGCTCGACTCGAACCCGTACATGTGTTGCGCCGGCACGGTGGCGAGCACCGCCGTGCCGGGGGCAACTCCCAGCCGCTCGGCGCCCGCGCGTATGCAGCTCACGAGCCGTCCCCAAGTCTTCGGGTGGGGCACCGGCACGCCGGTCGAACCGGAGGTGAACACGTAGGCGATGAGCGTCTCGGGCGCCAGGTGGGGCACCTGCCAGGGGACCGGGAGGCTCGGGGTGTCCGGGAAGCGCACCTGCGGCAGATCGACGTCGCATTCGGCGCTGTCGGTCAGGCAGAACACATCCGGGGCGAAGGCGCGCAGATGCCGCACCACCTGCGGGGTGTGCGTCGGGGGCAGCAGGCTCACCTTGCCGGCGAGCAGCGCGGCGGTGAGTCCGACGGCAAAGCGGTAGCGGTCGGCGCTGAGGTTGATGAGGTGCCGGCCCGCGGGCAGATGGGCGGCCAGCGCGCGGGCATCGGCCAGGAACTGCGCGGCACACACGGGCGTCCCGCCACGGTAGGCGAGCACCGCCTCCGGGGCGGTGTGCGCGAACAGCGGCAGCGCGGCCAGAGGCTACTTCGTCCGGTGGGCCGCCACGTAGGCGGCCAGATGGCGCAGCGAGCGGAAGATCTGCGTGTTCGCGGCATCGTCGGCGCGCAGCTGCACCCCGTATTGCTTCGAGACCACCAGCGCGATCTCGAGGATGTCGATCGAGTCGAGGCCGAGCCCCTCGCCGTAGAGACGCGCCTCGGGATCGATCTGGCCGGCCGGCACCTCCAGGTTCAGCGCCGCGACGATCAGCTCGGCCAGTTCGCCCTCCAGGGGCTGACCTGTCTGAAGCGCCGGCGGCAAAGTGGGAGCAAGTTCGGACATCGACATCGATTGGGTAGCTCTGTGGACCTGCGGCAGGAAATTATACGGTGCGGCCTCGCCCTGCAAGGCACGGGCGGCGGCGTTGCGACGGGCCACTCACCGTGCGGCCCGGCGGCGCGCGATCAGCCGGGGCAGGCGCGCCAGAAATCCGCAGAACAGCCGCACGTGCATGGCCGTGAGCAGGGCATTGTCCCGGCCGTAGCGAAAGTGCGACACGCCGCCCTCGGAGGGCGTGAAGTAGCGCACCGGGGCCGGCCGGTTGAGCGCGGGCACCCCGCGCCAGCTCAGGCGCACGGCCGCCTCCACGTCGAAATCGAAGCGGCGCATGCCGCGCCGCTTGAGCATCTCGGCCACGAGCGGTGCGAGCGGATAGACCCGAAAGCCGAACAGGGAGTCCTCGATGCCCGCCCCGAGGGTCTCGAGCTGCGCCCAGCCGTTGGAGATGCGCCGGCCGAGCACGCGGATGCGCGGCGCGCTCGCATCGAAGCGCGGCACGCCGAGCACCATCGCCTCGGGGCGCTCGAGGGAGGCGTGCATGAACGCGGGGATGCACTCGCTCGGGTGCTGCCCGTCCGAGTCCAGAGTGAGCGCGTGGGTGTAGCCGCGCGCGAGCGCCTCGGTGAAGCCCGTGAGCAGCGCCGCGCCCTTGCCGCGGTTGCGCCTCTGGAGCAAGACCTCGAGATCCCGATCGTCCGCGGCGAGCCTCGCGAGCCGCTCGCCCGTCCCGTCGGTGCTGCCGTCGACGATGACCCAGACCGGAGCCCACTGCGCGCGCGCGGCGCGCACCGTCTCGAACACCTTCTCGCCCGGGTTGTAGCTCGGGATGAGCACCAGATGGGTGCGCGAGCCGCTCATGGGGTGCCCCCGGGGACGGGGGCCTCGAGCCAGCGGCGCTGGGGCGCAGCGGCGAGCCCGGTGGCATAGGCGGCCTCGAGCGCGCGCATGCACTGCGCCACGTCCTCGGGCGCGGCGAGGCGCGGGCCGAGACGCACGCGGTATTCGATCGGCAGCTGCGGCGCGCGCAGCGGCGGCCAGCCCTTGGCGAGGTAGGGCGAGTCGGTCTCGATGAAGGCCACCTGGATGGGCGCGCGGGCGTGCTTGGCGATGACCGCGACGCTCGCGGTGAGGGGATTGACGGGGAAGCGGCGCGTGCGGGTTCCTTCCGGAAACAGCAGCACCGCCGCGCCGCGCTCGAGCTCGGCGATCGCCGACTTCACCATCCGCCGCGGCGGCTCGCTGCGGATGTAGCCGGCCATGCGCGCCCCGGCGCCGAGCAGTGCGTTGTTCATCAGCTCGGGCTTGAGGATGCAGGCGAGATCCGCATGGCGCGTCAGCAGCAGGATCGCATCGAACGCGCTCGGGTGGTTCGGCGCGAGGATGAGTGCGCCCGCGCCGCTGAGCGCATCGAGCGCCGTGAGATCGAGCCGGTAGGCGCCGCTCAGTGTCAGAAAGCGCGTGAACAGGCGAAAGCCCGCCATCATCGTGTAGCGCGCCGCGGCGCGCCGCTGGCGCGCGGGCAGAGGCGCAAGCAGCACCAGCGCGAGCAGCGTCCAGATGAGCACCATCGCCGCCAGCAGCGCGAGCAGCAGGTAGGTGAGCAGATAATCGCGCAGCCGCCTCAGCACCGCTCGCTCCCGTGCGGCGCGCTCAGGAGCCGTCGCATCCGCCGGCCGCCTCGATCTCCACCGCGAGGTCCGCCCGGCACACATCCGCCTGCAGATACACGCGCGCGGCGTGCGGGCCGAGCACAGCGTCGAGTTCGCGGCGCACCACCGGCAGATCCTGCGCATCGCGCACGTACACCTTGTAGGCGAGCGAGCCGAGGCTGAAGCGGCCGGCCGCCGCGAGCAGCGCCTCGATGTTGGTCAGCGTCTCGCGCGTCTGGGCGGCCGGATCCCCGGCGTGCAGCGTGCGGTGCCCGACGATGCTCGAGGTGCCGGAGATGAACAGCGCCGTGCCCCCGGCCGGGCGCTCGAGCAGCGTGGCGCGCGAGAAGCTCGGCGCGCGCTCGCCGTACTCGGGCGGATAGTGATAGGCGCTCATCTGGCGCGGGTTCTCGATGAAGCGCGGCGCGGCGCGCGCGGCCAGAAAATAGATGACGAGCGGGCCGTCGGCGCAGCCGAGGGCGCTGGCCGCCGGCACGTTGCCGCTGACCCGCCGCCCGCAGGCGATGAGCGCGCGCGCGCGCGCGATGTTGAACTGCCGGTAGCGCTCCAGGCCGTGCGTCGCGATGTTGATGCGCGGCAGGTAATTCCACACCCGCACCAGGTGCGCATAGCCGCTCGCCTCGAGCGCGGCGTGGATCTGCCGGTAGGCCCACTCGGTGGCCGCCTCGAGCCCGGAGCGCTGCGCGCTCGCGGCGCGCTCCTCGGCCTGAAGCGCACCGAACAGCAGCGTCTCGGTGTGCGCCATGCGCACCGCCCCGCAGTGCCCGTAGCGCACCGCGCCGGCGGCGACCCAGCGCTCAAGGAGAGGCTCCGGTGCGCCGAGCACCGGCATGTGCACGGCCACCTGCGGCACCTGCGCGCCCTCGCCGCTGCCCTTGAGGTCCGGGTGCGTCCCGTACACGGCGAGCCCGAGCGTCGCAGGCCGCGCATCAGGCGGCCCGGCGGCCTGGAGGTACTCGAGCCGCACGCCTCCCGCCGGGCTCATCCGTGCAGCGCCGCGCCGAGCCGGCGCGTGCGGCGCATCCAGGCGGCCCAGGAGCGGCGCGGCATGGCGAGGGCCGTGAGCAGGTAGACCGCCTGGAAGGCCCTGAGGGAAGGCCCGATGGGCGTGTCGGCGAAGATGTCCCCGGCGAGCAGCGACAGCAGCGCCTCGCGCACGCGCAGCGGGTTCCTCGGCCGCATGAACAGGCTCTGCATCGCCGGGCGGGTCATGCGGTAGATGAACCAGGCGAAGCGGTGCGGCCCGCGCCGTACGGTGCGTGTGCAGCGGCGCAGCGCCGCGCGCGCGCGGTGCGGCTCGCGCAGGCAGGTATCGAGCGCCTCGCCCGCGGCGAGGCCGCCGACCATGGCGAACAGCACTCCGGAGGAGAACACCGGGTCGATGAACGAGTAGGCATCGCCGATGAGCACGTAGCGATCCCCGCAGACCCGCGCGCAGCTGTAGCTGTAACTGCCGGTCGCCTGCACTTCGCTCACGAGCTCGGCGGTCGCGAGGCGCGCCTGCAGCGGCGCGCAGCGCGCGATCGTCTCGAAGAAGAAGGTGCGCACGTCCTGGCGGCGGCGCTTCATGTAATCCGGCCATACGACCGCACCGACGCTGGTGGTCCCGTCGGCGAGCGGGATGGACCAGAACCAGCCGTCCTCGAACCAGAAGAGCGCGATGTCGCCGCAGCGGGCGCAGTCCGGATCGCGCCAGGCGCCGCGGAAGTGCGCGTACATCGCGCAGCTCTCGTGCTTGCGGTTGCGCAGCTTGGTGCCGAGGCGGTTGCCGAGGAAGGTGTCGCGGCCGGAGGCATCGATGAGGTAGCGCGCCTGGAAAGTGCGCTCGGCTCCGGCCTCATCGGCGCGCACGAGCACCGGGCCGGCGGCCGTGAACTCGACCTCGCGCGCGCGGCACTCTTCGATCACCCGCGCGCCGAGCGCCGCGGCACGCCGGATCAGGATCGTGTCGAACTCCGAGCGGCGCACCTGATAGGCGAGCGGGAGGGCCTTGTTCCAGCCCTCGGCGAAGGCGAAGCGCTGCGCGCGCGGCGGATCGGCTAGATGGAACTGCGCGCCGAATTTCGGCAGGCCGATGGCGCGGATCTGCGCGGCGATCCCGAGCCGCTCGAAGATCGGCAGGTTCGCCGGCAGCAGCGACTCGCCGATGTGAAAGCGCGGATGGCGCGCCTTCTCGAGCAGCACCACCCGGTGGCCCCGCGCGGCAAGTGTCGCCGCGGCGCTCGAGCCGGCCGGCCCGCCGCCGACGATGAGCACGTCACAGTGCTCGCACGCCACCACGCTCATCCGCGCGAGCCCGCTCCGTGTTTGTGCAGCGCCGCCTTGGCGCGCTGCGCCTCGGTGGCCACCGCGCGGCCGAACTTCTTCGCCCCGCGTGCGATGGCGTGCCCGGTGCGCCTGGCCGCATGCTTGATGCGCATGCGTGCCGGGCGGGTGTCGTGCGCGAGGCGCTTGCCGAAGCGGCGCGAGTCGGTCGCGACCCGGTGTCCGACCCGCTTGGCCGCGTGCTTGATGCGCATGCGCGCCGGGCGGGTGTCGTGCGCGATCGCCCGGCCGAAGCGGCGCGAGCTGACCGCGATGCGGCGGCCGAAGATCTTCGCCTCGTGCGCGAGGCTGCGGCCCATGTGGCGCATCTGCCGGCCGAGCGAGTCGGGCGCGGCCTGCGCGCGCGGCGTGGCGAGCGCGCCGAGGGCGAGCGAGGCGGCGCAGATGAGCAGTGTGGCTGTCTTCATACAGGCACCCTGAAGTGAAGCTGGTGCGGATGTTACCGTAGGTCGGGCGCAGCGGTGCCAATTGTCAGTGCGTTCGGGCACACTGGCCTGGATGAGCACCGAACGGCTGCCGATCTCCGTTCTGCGACGCCGCTTTGTCCCGGGGCGCTGGGACGTCGTGGCCATCGTGCTGGTGTTCGGCGCGCTCGCCTACCTCGCGCACGCCGCCTACGGCCTCACCCGGCCGCTCTCGCACCTGGCCGGCGAGCACATCTCGCTCAGCCCCTGGGCGCTGCCGGACTACGCGGCGCAGACTGCGCTGCGCATGCTGGTGGCGATGGGCGCTTCGCTGCTCTTCACGTTCACGTACGCGACGCTTGCGGCCAAGAGCCGTCGCGCCGCGGTGGTGCTGGTGCCGCTGCTGGACATCCTGCAGTCGGTGCCCATCCTCGGGTTCTCCTTCACGATCGTGTTCTTCCTCGAGCTCACCCCGGGACGGGTGGCCGGGGCGGAGTTGGCCGCGGTGTTCCTGGTGTTCACCAGCCAGGCGTGGAACATGGCCTTCAGCTTCTATCACTCCCTGCGCAGCATCCCGAGCGAGCTCGACGAGGCGGCGCGCGCCTTTCACCTCGGGCCGTGGATGCGCTTCTGGCGCCTGGAGGTGCCGTTCGCCATGCCGGCGCTCATCTGGAACATGATGATGTCGATGTCGGGCGGCTGGTTCTTCGTGGTGGCCGCCGAGGCCATCAGCGTCGGGCACACCACGGTGACGCTGCCCGGCATCGGCTCGTACATCGCCCGCGCCATCGCCGCGCGCAACCTCGGGGCGATCGGCTGGGCGATCGGCGCGATGACGGTGGTGATCCTCATCTATGATCAGGTGATCTTCCGCCCGCTGATCGCGAGCGCCGACTGGTTCCGCCTCGAGCAGGAGGCCGGGCTCACCCCGAGCCGCTCCTGGGCGCTCACCCTGATGCGCCGCTCGCGCCTGCTCAGCCTCGGGGCCGGGGCATTCGGCGGCCTGGTGCGCCTGGGGTTCGGCCGCGCGGGCGCTGCGAGGCGCCCGCGGCACACCGGCACGCGCGAGCGCTGGGGCGAGTGGCTCTGGTACGCATCGGTGCTGCTCGCCGTGGCGCTGCTCGCTTGGGTCACCGGCCGCTACATCTTCGCGCGCGTCCCGGCGCACCAGGCGCTGCACGTGCTCGGGCTCGGCCTGCTCACCCTGCTGCGGGTGGTGGTGCTGATCGTGATCGCGAGCCTCATCTGGGTGCCGATCGGGGTGTATGTCGGCATCCGCCCGCGCCTGGCCGCCGCGGTGCAGCCCGTGGCGCAGTTCCTGGCCGCTTTCCCCGTGAACCTGCTGTTCCCGGTGGTCGTCTCGGGTATCGTCTACTTTCACCTCGACCCGAACATCTGGCTCTCCCCGCTGATGATCCTCGGCACGCAGTGGTACATACTGTTCAACGTGATCGCCGGCGCCTCCTCGCTGCCGACGGAGCTGAAGCAGGTCGGCAGCAACCTGCGGGTACGCGGCTGGCTGTGGTGGCGGCGCATCGCGCTGCCGGCGGTGTTCCCGTTCTACCTCACCGGGGCGATCACTGCCGCGGGCGGCTCGTGGAACGCCAGCATCGTCTCGGAGGTGGCCAATTGGGGCAACCAGCACCTCGTGGCCGCCGGCCTCGGGGAGTACATCGCCGATGCCACACGGGCCGGCAACTTCGCCCAGACGGTGCTCGGCATCGGGGTGATGAGCCTGTTCGTGGTGATCATCAACCGGGCGTTCTGGCGGCCGCTCTACGCGCGCGCCGAGCGCAAGTACCGCATGAGCTGAGGCCGATGAACGACACCGCCCCGAGCGCCGCCGCCCCGCTGCTTCAGG
>JAKAYU010000163.1 GCA_021809525.1 Pseudomonadota bacterium
GCGGCCTGCGCGCGCACGGTCAGCGCCCGGAACCGAACCGTGCGCGGCACGAGCGTCGCGCACTGGGCTGCGCGCCGGCGCCGCGGCGAACTTACTGCTGCAAGGCCCGCAGCCTGCGGCCACCGGTGCGGCGCACATTCACACCGGGCCCGGACCGAAAGGTCCGGGTCGGGTGATGTGCGTGGCGTTCTCAGTGCCCGGCGTGCGGCGCCATGATCTTGGCCAGCATGTTCTGCGTACCGGGGATCCGCACCAGGTGCGGATAGCGCGGACCACCGAAATAGCTGACCGCGATGGTGCGGAACCAGCCATCTTGCGCGACCGTGAATCGCGTCGGCGTACGGTCGTGCGCCGCTTCGCGCAGGTAGTAAGTGAGCACATCCGGGGAGAACTTCTGCCCGTCGACCGCGATGAGCTTCATCCCCGGGGACATCCCGGCCTTCCACGCCGGCGAGCCCTCACGCACATCGGACAGCGTGCCGGAGCGCCCGACGTTGAAACCATAGGTGAGCCACTGATAATCGAGGTGGTACGTCTCTTGGGCCGCAGTGATGAACGGGTTGGGTTTCGCGCTGTACACCAGCCGCCACCCCGAGCGTTTGAGCTCTCCGGTGGGCGGCAGCTTGGCCACCTCGTACACATGACGCTGGAAGAACGCGTGCCAGTCGTACGGGCAGACCTCATTGAGCAGATGTTCGATGTCCGCCCGCGTATAAGGTTTGGTGATCGGACCGGTGAGTTTCGGTTCCGAGTACAGGTGCCAGAAATCATCGAGCGACTTCTTGCCGTGCGTGCGTGCACGGATAATCGTGTCGACGTCGAGCCAGAGCAGCTCGCCCTCGGTGTAGAAGTCTCCGGCCGAACGGCGCAGCGACGGGTATTGTCCATTGGCCGTCATGTAGAAATACGGCGCACCGGTCGTGAGATCGATCAACGGCTCGGTATCGCGACCCGGCTCGGTCGCCATTTGGTTGTAGATCATGGCGAGGTATTGCGGGTACTCGCTCGGCTTGCGAATGCCGCTGCGGAAGGAGAGCAGATCGCCCAGATACTGGTTCATGCCCTCGTACACCCACAGCAGATCCGTGCGCTGCGGAATCTGGTAGTTATTCGTCTGCAGATCCCACGGCCGGCGGTATTTGCCGTTCCAGGAGTGCGAAAACTCATGCGGGATCAGGTCCCCGCCGAGCAGCTGCTGGTCGGGATTCGTCATGAAGTCGGCTGATGCGCGATCGTCGCTCGACTGATGGTGCTCGATCCCATCGTGGCTGATGTGGTTCGACAGCGCGAGCAACGCGTGGTAGTTGTACCAATGACGCGAGCCGTACAATGCGAACGCCTCCTGCGGCAAGCGTTTGTATGCGGCCAGAAGCTTAGCCGGGACGTCGAGCTCCTGCGGCGCATCGGCGAACATGTCGAGCCACATATGGGCGCTGCCCTGATGCCACAACTGGACCTTGCGGTAATAGCGCCCCATGAACAGAGGAGAGTCCCCGACATAGGTCAAAGGCTCTTCAGCAAAGTTTACCCGCTGGCCGACTCGGCTCACCGTGGTGAGCGCCGTAGCGTATCCCCAGCCCTTCGGCAGGATGATGCTCGCCCGCAGATAGTAATGGTGGTAGTTGATGTCGTTCTGGTAGAAGAATGCCCGTGTCCAGCAGATGGTGGCGAGGTCCGGTGTCGCCCGCCTGCTTGTGCCGCCATTTAACAGCATGGTGAATTGCACTTTGAGCGAACGCACCCCGGCGGGTACCGTCACGTGGAAGGCGTACATGTCGACCTTGTCACGTCGCCAGGGGAGCGACTGCCCGTTGGCACTCACCTTCAATTGTGAAATGTCCGCGAGCACCCCGGCCGGGGAGTGGTAGCCCGGAATCCACTTCGGATAAACGAACGTGAACGGACCGGGCCGCACGGGAATGTGCAGCGTTGAGATCGCAAGCCCGCGTCCGGCCATGCGCGCATCCAAGAGCAGGGTCTCGGGGTCCGCCTGGGTGGCGTACGGCACCGCATGGGCATTGGGCTGCGGGATGAGGCCTGCGGCGCTTGCCGCACCGTTGAGCCCAATGACCGCGACGGCCAATACCGAGCACATTAATCTTAGCTTCACACTGATCTCCTTGCCCACGGGTGTTCGCCCGCCGGTGTTCCCGGGTGGCGACAAAGACGAGCACTATGCGACCGGCGCGGCCCGCGAGCGTTCCCCGACGTTCGCAATTGCGACGGACCGTTCGCCGGGCACGGCGATGCGTGCTCGCGCCATAGACCATGACCCTCGGGACATCGGAGCGCGCAAGCTGCGAGTCCGATCGGCGGTACACCGTGATCCGATAGGGTGCGTTCGAGGCATCCGGGCGTGACCGCGGCTCGAGGTCGCGCGAGCGACGCAGCGTCTGAATGAACACGCGGTGGATCCGATCGTGCCGAGCCAATCGCGCAGTCGGTGGGTTCAGGCGGCTGCCTGCGATGCTCGGCACGATTCGATGCTCTGGCGCCGAGCCGGGGGAGGGATACTGCGGCCGCGCCGGCTCGTTCGCCCGCATTCTTGTCGGCGCGGGGTGAGCGGCGGATCGGCCCCGGCGCAGATACGACCAGGCCGGTTCAACGGTCCAGCCGGATCACGCGGTCGATGGCCTCGAGATCTCGCCGGGGCGCTCGCGATCATCTGGGCGAGCTCCTCGGCAATGCGCTCGAGGCGGACGATGTGACCCGCGGTTCTGGCCCGCAGGTCTCCGAGGAACACGAAGTTCGTATGGCGCTTGGATATCTGGGGCATCCTCTGAGGGTACCCGCGCCTAGCTTTGCGGCCCTTTAGCCTATCTTTTCAGTTCGGCCTCAAAAGGCATATGTTCTTCGCTTCCTGGGGCAGATGCGTAGTAACACCCCCGCGCAAAAAAAACGCCGCGCATTGCGCGGCGTTTTCCGTAGGAGCGTTGTTGCTCTTACTTGGAGATCGAACGCTTGAACATGCGGTCGATCTTCTCGTTGGTGGCGTCGATCGCCGCCTTGTTCGACTGCGCGAGCGAGAGCGCCTCATTGGCGGTGCTCTGAGCAGCGGCGGACTTCTGATCAGCTGCGTTCATGGCAGCCTCGGCGGTGCTGTTCGCCTTGTCGGCGGTGCTCTGAGCCGCGGAGACCTGGGTTTGCAGCTGGGCAACCTGAGACTTCAGGTTGGCGATGTCCGACTTGATGGGGGTCAGGTTCTGGCAGCCGGCGAGACCGGCCACGAGTGCCGCGGCCGCGGCCACCTTCACTACGCTCGCGTACTTCATATAGTCCCCTTGGGGTTGTTGATTGAGGAAGTCCTGAAAATGCAAACGAACCGAGGTGGAGCATCCCCCACGACTCGAGTTCGCAAGTCCAACAAATTTGTGCGGGGATTGCAACCCTCTTCATGCTGATTTTATTGGATTTTGAGTTCGTGCAGGCGGGGTCGGATGCGCAGATGAATGGAGGCTGAATGGGAGCATGCCTATGAGTGTGGAGATGAAATGGATCGTGTGAATGAGCGCAGTGTGGATGTGGACGCAGGGCTGGCGCGGTGATGCGAAGGCGCGCGATACGTCGGCTGCGCCGTGGCGAGCGGATGGCTTGCTAAACGATGAATTGTGGATATACTGACAGCGTTGTATAAACGAACAGGCTCTGCCATGTCTGATCTCACTCCCCGGCAAACAGAGGTTCTGCGGCTCATTCAGCGCTTCATCGCGCACTCCGGCATGCCGCCCACTCGGGCGGAAATCGCGCGCGAGCTGGGCTTTCGCTCGGCCAATGCGGCCGAAGATCATCTGCGCGCCCTGGCGCGCAAGGGCGTCATCGCGCTGGTGCCGGGCGCCTCGCGCGGCATCCAGCTGAAGGACACCATCCGCGAGCAGATCGGCCTGCCGCTGATCGGGCGGGTCGCCGCCGGGCGTCCGATCTTTTCGGAGGAGAACATCGAGGCGCGGCTCGACATCGATCCGGGGGTGTTCCAGCCCCGACCGCATTACCTGCTCAAAGTCACCGGCATGAGTATGAAGGACGCCGGCATCCTCGATGGGGATCTGGTCGCGGTGCATCGCACCCCGGATGTGCGCAGCCGGCAGATCGTCGTGGCGCGCCTGGAGAACGAGGTCACGGTGAAGCGGTACCGCCAGGAAGGCTCGGTGGTCTGGCTGTTGCCGGAGAACAGTGACTTCGAGCCCATCCGGGTCGATCTGAAGGAGCAGTCGCTGTTGATCGAGGGCATCGTGGTCGGGGTGTTGCGCCGGGGGAAGAGCCACGGCCTGATGTAGTGGCGCACGCCGGTGTCCATGCTCGCCGATCTGCCCCGGCAGAGCGCCGTGTCCTCCCCGCTGTCTGTGGACCCGCGCCTCGAGCGGCTGCTCGCGCATCCGGCCCTCTGGCGGGCCGGATCGGCATCGCGGGTGCCGGTCTGGCCGAGCGGATTCGCGCCGCTCGATGAGGGGCTGCCGGGCGGCGGCTGGCCGCGCAGCGGTCTGATCGAGATTCTCCCGGTGAGGTTCGGGCAGGGGGAGCTGCGGCTGATCCTGCCGGCGCTCTCGGCCATCACCTGCCGGACCGAGGCGCGCTGGTGCGTGTGGGTGGCGCCGCCGCTGCAGCCCTTCGCCCCGGCGCTCGCGGCCGCGGGCATCGCCCTCACCCGTCTGCTCATCGTGCGCGCCCCCCAGCATCAACGGCGGCCTGCCGCCCTGTGGGCCTTCGAGCAGGCGCTCGGCTCTGGCGCATGCGACAGCGTGCTCGCCTGGGCGAAGCAGGCCTCCGCCCGGCAGGTGCGCCGTCTGCAGCTCGCGGCGCAGCGCGGCAATGCGCTTGGGGTGCTGTTCCGGCCGCGCGAGGCGGCCCGCGAGGCTTCCCCGGCGATGCTGCGGGTGGCGCTCGAGCCGCGCGGGGAGGGCGTGCGGGTCACGCTGCTCAAAAGCCGCGGCGGGGCGCGCGGCGCGCTCGATCTGACCTGGACGGCGGTCCGGGGCGAGCCTGGCGGGGTGCGCTGATGCGCGCGCCGAGGACGATCGATCTGTTTGCGCCGGCAAGTCTGCCGCAGCAGGCCCCACGGACGCCCGTGCAGTCGGTGGCACCGCGGGGGCTTCCCGTGCATCGGTCGGGCGAGCCGCTGTGGCTCGGTGTACACCTGCCTGCTCTTGCGGCGCCGGCGGCTGCGCCCGTGCCACGGATTCTGCAGGCCCTGGCCACGCGTGCGCTGCGTTTCACTCCCCGGATCAGTCTCGCGCCGCCCGATGGGCTGTTGCTCGAGGTCCGCTCAAGCCTGCAGCTGTTCGGCGGCGTGCAGGGGTTGCGCGCTGCCATGGCCGGGGAGTGTGCCCAACTGACGCCGTCGGCCACTCTGGCGTTCGCGCCGACGCCGCTCGCTGCGCTCGCCGGCGCGCGCGCCGGCCGGGCGCTCGAGGTGTTGGATGCGGCGCGGCTCGCCGGCGCGCTCTCTACGCTGCCGCTCACGGCGTTGCGTTGGCCGCCGGAGCTGATCGAGCGGCTGGCCTGCCTCGGTGTGCGCACCATCGGTCAGGCGCTGCGTTTGCCGCGCGCCGGGTTTGCGCAGCGTTTCGGCTCGGCGCGGCTCGCCGATCTGGATCGGCTCACCGGGCGCATGAGCGACCCGCGCGAGCGGTTCGAGGCGCCGGTGCGCTTCCGCCGCCGCCGCGAGCTGCCCTGCGAGTCGGCGAGCCACGCGCTGCTCGCCGCCGCGCTGCGGCCGCTGCTCGATGAGCTCGGCCGTTTCCTCACGGCGCGCCAGTGCGGGGTGTTGGCGCTCGAGTGCCGTCTGTGGCATCGCCACGCCGAGCCCACCCGCTGCGTGCTGCGGCTCGGCGCGCCGCTGGCGGATGCGGCCCGGCTCGCGCAGTTGCTGGATGAGCGTCTGCGCCTGCTCGCATTGCCCGAACCGGTGCGTGCCTGCGAGCTGCGCGCCGGTCTGCCCGTGTCGCGGCCGATGCACTCGGCGGGACTGTGGCAGCCGGGCGAGCGGGGCGGCCTCGCCGCGGCGAGCGGCGTCGATCTGATCGAACGGCTGCGCGCCCGCCTCGGTCAGGAGTCGCTAGAGATGCTCGCGCTCGTGGCCGACCATCGGCCGGAGGCGGCCTGGCGGGTCGCGCGACCCGAGGCGTGCCTGGACACTGCAAGTGCCCGTCCCTGGGAGCAAGCCCCCCAGGACGGACATCGTGTCCGGGCGCTCGCCGCTGACGCGGCTCGCCCCTTGTGGCTGTTGCCGTCGCCGCGGCTGCTGCGCCAGCGCGGCGCTCTGCCACGCTACCGCGGCGCGTTGTGTCTCGAAGGCGATCCGCAGCGGATCGAGACCGGCTGGTGGGACGGGCGGGACGTCGCCCGCGATTACTACAACGCCCGCGATGTGCACGGGCGACGGCTGTGGCTGTTCCGCGAGCGCGAGCCACCCCACCGGTGGTTTTTGCAGGGTGTGTATGGATGAGCGGCGCGCGGCCACGCCGTATGCGGAGCTGCATTGCCTGAGCAACTTCACCTTCCTGCGCGGCGCCTCTCATCCGCAGGAGCTCATCGCCCAGGCGGCCGCGCTCGGCTACCGCGCGCTCGCGCTCACTGACGAGTGCTCGCTCTCGGGCGTGGTGCGCGCGCACCTGGCGGCCAAGGAGCACGGCGTGCGGCTGATCATCGGCGCGGAGTTCACCCTCGAGTGCGGCCTGCGGCTCGTGGCGCTCGCGACCGACCGGCACGGCTACGGCCGGCTCTGCCGGCTCATCACCCTGGGCCGCCGCGCCGCGACCAAGGGCGAGTACCGCCTGACACGCGAGGATCTCGGCGCGACGCTCGAGCACTGTCTCATCCTGTGGCTGCCGGGCGAGGTGCCGCGGGCACAGGAGGCGCGCTGGCTCGCGGCGGGCTTCCCCGGGCAGGTCTGGATCGCCGTGGAACTGCTGCGCGACGGGGCGGATCGCGAGCGGCTCGCCGTCCTTCAGCGGATCGGCCGCGAGAGCGGATTGCCGCTCGTTGCGAGCGGGGATGTGCACATGCACGTGCGCTCGCGCCGCAGGCTGCAGGATGCGCTCACGGCCATCCGTCTGAACGTGCCCATCGCCGAGGCGGGCTGGAACCTGCATCCCAATGGCGAGCGCTATCTGCGCGAGCCCGAGCGGCTCGTCAAACTCTATCCGCCCGAGCTGCTCGCGCAGACGGTGCGCATCGCGCAGCGCTGCGTGTTCTCGCTCGATGAGCTGCGCTACGAGTATCCGCGCGAGCTGGTGCCGCCGGGGCAGACCCCGGCGAGCCACCTGCGCCGGCTCACCGAGGAGGGGGCGCAGCGCCGCTGGCCGCACGGCGTGCCGGCGAGCGAGCGCGCGGCGATCGAGCATGAACTGCGGCTGATCGGCGAGCTCGGCTACGAGCCGTATTTCCTGACCGTGCACGATTTGGTCGCCTTCGCGCGCCGCCGCGGCATTCTCTGCCAGGGCCGGGGCTCGGCCGCCAACTCGCGGGTGTGCTATTGCCTGGGGGTGACCGCAGTCGATCCCGGGCGCGGCGCGGCGCTGCTGTTCGAGCGGTTCATCTCCAAGGAGCGCAACGAGCCGCCCGATATCGACATCGACTTCGAGCACGAGCGGCGTGAGGAGGTGATCCAGTACGTGTACGGCAAATACGGCCGGGAACGCGCCGCGCTCGCCGCCACGGTGATTCTCTACCGCGCGCGCAGCGCCCTGCGCGACCTCGGCCGGGTCTTCGGACTCGACCCGGCGCTGTGCGCCCGGCTCGCCAGGGTGATGCAGTGGTGGGATGCGAGCGAGACGCTGTCCGAGCGGCTCGCGGCGGCCGGATTCGATCCTGAGGATCCGCAGCTCGCGCGAATGTTGCCGCTCGCGCGCGAGCTGATCGCCTTCCCGGGCTTTCCGCGTCACCTGTCCCAGCACGTCGGGGGGCTGGTGATCAGCGCCGGGCGGCTCGATGAGCTGGTGCCGATCGAGAATGCAGCCATGCCCGATCGCACCGTGGTGCAATGGGACAAGGACGATCTCAATGCGCTCGGCCTGCTGAAGGTCGATGTGCTCGCCCTCGGCATGCTCACCGCTTTGCGCAGGGCATTCGATCTGGTCAACGGCGTGCGCGGCACGCGCCATGCGCTCGGCACGTTGCCTGGCGAGGACTCGG
>JAKAYU010000164.1 GCA_021809525.1 Pseudomonadota bacterium
TCCCGCCGCACATCAGCCCTCGGCGCCGACCGGCGCCCGTTTACCTCAGGGGTGGGGGATTTTCAGGTGGCCACAGATGGGGGATTTTGCGTGGCCGCCAGGGAACTCGTTGAATGTAATAATTGTTTGTATAGAGTTGATCGCCGACAGAATAAGTGATCGGTGCTTAGTTCGGTGTCGGCCGAGATAGATGACTGACACGGCGATACTTCCCCTGCAGGACATCCTCTTGCCATTGTCTATACGTCTCGGATCGCCAGAAATTGCGTCCGTTGAGGTTCCCGTCAGGCCGCGGAAATCTCTCCTGCGTGATCCACTTGCGTAGCCCGCGGTCGGTAATCTTCTGATCGTCGAGGATCTGCCTTGCGAATACGAACATGCGCCTTCTCCAGTTGGCCCGGGACATTCCGAACCTTCTGGTGCCTATGGCGAGCGGGCTTTAAATTTCGGCGTAGGCGGGGCGCTTTCCGGAGACAATTTCGCGCAATTGCACTTCCCATCGGGTGAGGGCGTCGCGCTTTTCCGGAAAGTACTTGTTCCTATCGTAGACGCCGCCGGTGCTTGAATCGCTGTGATTGAGGACCTTCTCGATCACGGGGTTTCGCGGTATCCCGAGCTTCGACATGTGCGTCGAGGCCGTCCTTCGGAGGTCGTGCGGTTTAAACGGCTCGAGACCAAAGAGCTTGCCGCCCTCGACAAGATCGGAGAGGACATGGCTCAAGGTCTTCTCGTGAAGGGGCCTATCGCGGTTCTGTATGGACCTGGAATTCGGGAGCAGGCAGGGGCGGGGGCCTGCGAGCTTGATGAGTTCCTGGATGATTTCGATGGCGAGATCAGAGAGCGGCACCAGATGTGCGTGAGTGCTCCCTCTGGGCTCGGTCTTGATGTGCTCGGGCGGTATCGTCCAGATGCGCCGCTCGAGATCAAACTCCGCGATACGCGCCTGTGCTACCTCACCGGGCCGCTGTCCGGTCACGAGAATGAGGCGTAGCGCGAGTGCCATCCGGCGCACGATGCGATGCTCGGGATTCTCGAGCGCGTCCCAGAAGACTTTGATCTCGTGCCAGTCGAGCCATCGCTCGCGTGAGCGTTCCTTGCCTCCGGGAGGGCGTACGCCGAGGAAGGGATTGATTTCGACGAGATCCTGGTCAATGGCGAACATGAAGACCTGCTTCCCAAGGTCTCGCACCCGGTTCGCCATCACCTTGGCCCCGCGCGCGACGATCCGGTCGAGGAGTTCCACGGCATCCTTTTTTCGAAGCTCGCGGACCGGGCGATTTTTCCAGGGCTCCCCGAGGTACTTCTCGAGCAGCTTCACCGCTTCCCGGGGCCGCTTGCGCTCGCGCCTCGCGTGGCGCCATGCCCAGACCGCGATCACATTGCGGACCGTCACCGCCCCGATTCGAAGTCGCTTGGCCTCGCGGGCGAGCTCATCACGCCGGCGCTTCTCCTCGAGCTTTGGATCGAGTCCCTCGGCGATCTCGCGCAGGGCCTGGTGGTGCATGTCGATCGCTTTCTTCAGCGTGATGTGCGGGTACTCTCCGAGCGTCCACCAGGCTCGCGTGCCATTCACGCTGTAGCGCATCCTGAAGCTCTTCGAGCCGTTCGGCCGCACCCGCAACACCAACCCTTGGCGTCCGTCGGCGTGCCGGTCATACTCGGTGTCCTTCGGCTTCAGTGCTCGAATCGAGGCGTCGGTGAATAGCATATGAGGGGGCAGGTAGGGGGGCAGAACGGTCGTGCTTAGGCGGTCCGGAACCGGCCGGAACGTTCCGAGGTCTAAAACTGGTTTTTTAGCCTTTTATACGTAGGATCAGAGACTTATACCCGGAATACGCCGGAACTCGAAGGTACCACATGACCCAGAACACGTCCATGGGGTGCAAGGGGTCCCGAGTTCAAATCTCGGCGCTCCGACCATCAAAAACGATCGCTACGAAATCGAGTGTGTCCGCCCTGGTGTCCACTTTCGTTTTCGAGCCTTCTCCGTAGCAGCCATGGCGCGTGTATCCGCCGCCCAGCGGTGCAAACACAGGGCCGAGCGGCCACCACGCAGCGCGCATGAGGCGCTCCATGGCGGCTCAGAATCCTACCCGTTCCTGCAGCGCGATCCTTCATGCTGCGCATGCCCGGTTCGGCCGAATCTGGTCGCGCTGCTTGTGAGGGGCCGTCGCCACCACCAAACATCTCCGCGACGAGTCCGGGGAGGGCGCGCCGACCTTTGCCGATCGCGGCCGGGATCAGGATTCGAATTGCGCGAGGGATAAGCTAGTTCTACTGTGTCAGAAAGTGCGCGCATGTTCGGGCTCCTTTTCCGCGCGCCGCCGAACTCTGGTTGGTGTTGGCGCGAATAGGTTGGCAATTGCGTTAGCGAGGCGTTCGCGTAGGGTTGCGATCGACCACGGCACGTGACGCTGCATCGGTCCCTGAGCCGCGCGGGAGGAAAACTCCGGGTACGGGAGGTTCTTGGAGTTTAGTGGAGTTTTTTTTAAAGGTGAGGCGTTCGATCATCAGAAATCCGTACGCGGCGATGCAGAGCGTGGCGTGATGATGGAAGCCGCGCCAGTTACGCCCCTCGTAGTGACTCAGGCCGAGCTCGGACTTCAGCTCCTGATAATCCCGCTCGATCCTCCAGCGCGCCTTGGCATGACGCACCAGTTTCTTGAACGCGAGCTTCTTGGGCAGGGTAGACAGCCAATAATGAGTGGGCTCGGCTTCCCCCGCTGGCCATTCGATCAGCAGCCACTCCTCGGCGCGCGTTTGGTTGCCATGGGCTGCGTGCGCGCGCACGCGTGCAAAGCGCGAGGACAAGGTGCCATTGGTGCCCTCGCGCCAGCTGATCTGCTGCCAGCTCTTCGGCGGCAAGGCCCGGGCGAGTTCCGCGACCGAGATGGGTTGATGGTCGGGGTCGCGAACCAAGCGCGTGCGCGGCCGGCCGCGATTTGACGGTCGTGGCGCTTTCGCCGGCTGATGCTTGCCCCACCAGACCGTGGTTCCCGACTTCACAGCCAACACGTAATCCAACGCCCGCTCGATCAACCAATCGCGGAAATCCGTATCGTCTCCATAGCCGGCATCCCCCAGCACAATCCCTCGGGGCAATCCTTGTGCGAGCGCGGCCGTGATGTGATCGCGTGCGATCTGTCCTTTGGTTTGAAACAGAATGCTCTCCGGTACTCCGGCAGCACGGCAACGCTGCCGGTCATCGGTCCACTCCTGCGGCAGGTACAGTCGGTAGGCCACCGGAATACTGCCGCGCGCACTGGCGAACGATAAGCTCACGGCGATCTGACAGCTATCGGTTTTGCCCAGTCGCCCGCAGTACTGGCGCGCCACGCCCACCGACTTGGTGCCTTTCTTCGCGTGTCCCGTATCATCGAGAATCCACCAGCAGTCCTCATCGCCTGCCACGAGCTTCGGCGTGACCTGCTGCGCCACAGTCGTGAGTACGGCCCGATCTTCCCAGTCCGCCATCGCCACGAGATGATGCATCGACTGGTGCGCGGAGCGCACCTCCTCTGGATGCACGCGCGCGGCCATCGGCTCCACACTCTTTCTCTGTCCCGGTAGTATCAGTCCTTTCAAATACCACTGCGCCGGCTGCCGACGATCCGCGTGCCCCAAGGCGTCCACGATCGACTGACAGTACTGCTCGAATCGTCCTTCAAGGGCGACGCTCATATAACACCTCTGGCAATGCGGGTACGGAAAGCAGCGCTTGACTTCGCAGGGCCAGGCTCGCATCGCTGGTGGCAAAGCGAGTATTCCAGCGCTCGAGCGCGCGCTCAAGATGGTGCCGATCCACGCGCAGGAGGACGTCGCGGATGATCGAGTCGCTCGGAACCCGGTAGTGATTGCGCTCGCAGCGGCAGCGCAACCCCTGTCGGGCACTCTGACTGAGCTGTCCGGCCCAGGCCCCCATCGCCTTGTACCCGCGGGCACCGCACAGGTATGCGCCGGCGGCGAGGGCCAACACGGCGCTCAAAGGATGACGACGGCCGGCGACCCGGCGCGGATCGGGGATGTCCTCAAAGAACTGCGGCAGGGCTCGCAGTTGTCCTGCCGTGAGCATCAGCTTCGACCCTGCTGTGCCCGCTAGCGTCCCGAGACTCCCCTGGCACAACAGCGTGCGGGCCTTGGGGTGCAGCGGGCGCACGAAGATCTTCTTCGGCGATTGTACCGTTGCACTGTAACCGCCCGGGATGCGTCGGTACCCTCGGGTATCGCCCACATAGCTCCAGTTGGCGGCCTGGTAGAGCGTACCGCGGTGGCGTTGCCCGTCAACGAAGGTCTCCAGCAACAGGATCGGATGGCCAAACGCTTTGCCCCAGTCCTGCGCCAGCCGTCGCTCGCACAGCGCCAACGTGCGCGAGGCGACGTTCGGACGCTGCCACGGCGGCAACACGCAAAAGCGGGTGTTGTTCGCCAGCAGCTTCAGTCGAGCGTACTGCTGCCGGTAACTCCAGCCGATCCAACGGTCCCGCGCCGCAATCTTCAGTGCAGCTGCGGAAAAACTCAGCAGCGCCACCCACTCCTCGTGGTAGCTCGCCACATACCAAAGCGTCTCGCCAATCTTCGGCAACGCTCCCAGATAATGATGCGTTTGCATCAACTGCTGGAACCGCGGCTGCTCCTCGCGCCGAACCAGCCGTACCTCTATCTCTCTCAACATCGGCCAGAGCGCCTCGGCGTACCTCCGATTGCTTCTGATCCGACCTTATACTCGAGTCGAGAAAGTTTGTCCAGCGTCGGATGCAACGCCCTCAGCGGCCTGCATTTTTCTCGCCGAACACGGTCGGCGCGGCGCGCACGGGCTAATCCTTCAGCCGCTCAATTTGACACAGCCGGGAGTGTCAATGATACTTCCGCCGCCGAGAACCCCGGAAGGAGGACTGCGGCCGCTCATGTGTCAGCACACGCAAGAAGGGTTAGGTCCGAAGAAACTCGGCGCAGGATCGCCAACAAAGGCCGTCAGGGAGCACGCTTGTTTCTGACACAGTAGAACTAGTATCGTGGCACGTAAATAGCGGAACATGTAACATGCGCATACCTGAACTGTTCGAGGTGACCAGGTATGCACCAGACCGAGCTGAACTTGAGCAAGCAGGACCGTCGGACCGTGGATGAGTTTCGTGCCAAGGGGCTGCATCGGGCGCGGGAGTTCAATCGGGCGCACATTCTGGCGGCACTCGATCGGAAGATTCCAGAGCCGGTGATCATGCAGGTCTTGAGCGTCGGGCGGACGGCGATCTGGCGGACTCGGGCGGCGTATCTGCAGGGTGGATTGGATTTTGCCCTGCACGATGAGACACGGCCTGGGAAGCGTAAACAGTACGAGGCTGACGCCGAGGCGCAGATCACGACACTGGCCTGCTCGGCGCCGCCGCCCGGGGCGCAGCGCTGGACGATCGGGCTGCTGACCGAGGCGGCACGGCGCCACCCGAAGATGAAGACGATCAGCCGGGAGACGATCCGGCGGGCCCTAAAAAAAACGGCTATATCCGGATTTCCCAATGAACCAAGTGCATAAATTCAGACCTCCGGACATAGCGCCTTTGGAAAATGTCCGGTTTCGGGGTGGTCAGGAGGCCGGGGGCGCGTTCGTGGCGCTGCGGTGGGCCGGTGTGCCTGGAAAGGCGAGACCGATGAGCGGCGCTGAACGTACGGCGAAGCGAAGTCGCAGCCGAGTGCCCGGGAAGGCGGTGGCGGTCTCGCTGAGAAGCTTGCAGAGGGCCTGCGCGGCGCGCGTTCGATGCGGGGAGTTCAAAGGGCGCCAGGGTGATTTGCAGCTCCTCCTGAGTGAGGTGGATGTCGCCGGCGGCGGCGAACAGCTCGTGGAGGAGCGTGCGGCCCTCCTGCTCGGCCCGCGGGTAATGCGCCCGCAGGAGATTGAACAGATCGCTCTCGGCCTGGTAGGCGAGCATCTTGATGATGTCGGTCAGATGCTTGCGCTCGGTGGCGAGCTTGACGACGGTACGCTCGCTCAAGTCCCGGATCTGAACGCGCGCCGGAATACGGCGCCGCTTGTGCATGAGCCTGCGCAGATGCTTCCGGGCGGCTCGTAGTTGTTGACCGAGCTTGCCGTGGGCGATCTTGAAGCCGCGCATCGTCGGGCGGTACTGCTCGGTGTTGTCGGCGGCGGCGGCCCCGTACTCACGCTCGATTTTAGCGAGTTCCGCGCGGGCGGCGCGGCACTGCTTCTCGAGCGCGCGTCTTTCTGGATTGGGGATGCTGCGGGTGGGGTCCTCCGGCTCGATCCGGTAGTCGACGAGCGCATCGAGTAGGAACTCCTCGCGCATGTACTTGAAGAAGTTCTCCTGCCGCCAACGATCGAACATGCGATAAGCCACTTCGATGTCGCGCAGCTCCCGCGGCTGGTGATGATCTGCGTCTGATGGCCGCCCTCGCACAGGCGCGTGGTCTGCCGCAGGCGCAGCTTCCCTTTCAGGAAGCGCACCGCCTGATCGTGCAGGTCATAACTGACCCAGCATCCGTCGAGCTTGGCGCGGCGG
This sequence comes from Pseudomonadota bacterium, assembly GCA_021809525.1. Classification (GTDB taxonomy): domain Bacteria; phylum Pseudomonadota; class Gammaproteobacteria; order Steroidobacterales; family Steroidobacteraceae; genus 13-2-20CM-66-19. The sequence continues at coordinate 6,513 of JAKAYU010000164.1, forward strand.
TGCACGAAGCGCCGCTCCTCGACGAGCCGGCCCTTGCCTTTGCGGTAGGTGAGGATATCGAAACTCTGTTTGATCATGCTGCGGAACAGCTTCGGACTCCATCCGCCGCGGTCAAAGACGATGGTCACCGGCCCCTCCCCGAGCGTCGTACGCACCCGGCTCAGCAACTCGGGGAAGGCCTTGGCCAAGGAGGCATCCAGCTCTGCGGTGATCAGCAGCAGCGGATCGCCGCCGCGATCGTTGATCCAGTAGTCGGTGGTGGCGGGCATCGCCAGATGGCGCCGTGCCACGTAAGCCTTGGAAATCGTGCGTTCCCCGTGATAGGCGCGCACGTGGCCATCGACATACAAGAACCCCATCAGCTCGCCGCGTCCGGCCACGCGCACCCGAGCCAGCTGCGCGCCCATTTGCTCGGCGCAATGATGGGCGGCGAGACGGCCGAGCGCCCGCCTGAGGGTCTTGACCTCGGGCGCCCGGTCAAGCCCGAGGAGTCTGCCGAAGGTGGCCGGATCGCGCTCCTTGAGCTGCTCGGGGCGCTGCACGCGCAGCAACGCCATCAGGAACAGCGTCAGCAACGTCGTGCGCAGTCCGTAGAAGGCGGGCCCGATTCCCCCGTAGAGCTTACGCGCGATGCGCAACACTCCGCTGTGCACCAGGAACGGTACGGCCAGCAGTGCGCCGAGGCCAGGTACCCGCTCACCGTCACGGAACATCGGTGCCGCATCCTCGAGCAATCCCAGATACGCCATCTGCCGATCGCAGGTTCGATCGCTCGCGTCCTGGTCCAGACTCAGCGGCACCGGCTCCGCTTCCTCAGTGGTTTCCCCGACCATCCTCGCATCCACCGGCGCCACTATCGTCGCCGGCATAGCCAGCGCAGGTTCGGCACCGTCTTCGCTCTCCGAGGTGCTTGACACGCTGCACGCCAACGTCGGCGCCGCCGGCTCCCTGGCTACCGGCACGCTCACCGGGACCCAGGCCAGTTGCTCGAGCGGCTCGTCCCGTGAAGGTCCGACCAGCTTCCTGATCGCTTTCTCGTTCACACCCAGCCGCTGCGCAATCGCTCGGTTGCTCAGCCCTTGGGCTTTGAGCCTCTCGATCAGCCACAACCGCTTACCAGAGATCCGGCGCCGGCCGCGCCGCCATCCCTCGGGTCGGCCCAGTCCCACCATTCCCACTGCGGCGTAACGCTCCTGGTGGCGGCGAATGGTGCGCTCGGTTCTGCCAAAGGCCCACGCCAGCTCCGTCTGCTGAGCGAACCCACTGTCAACCAACATCACCATCGCATACGACTCAGCCACCGCATCGCCGGTGCAATAGTGATACACTGGCAGGCCCCCGACCACGATCACCCGCTGATCTCCCTCCGTGCGCACGGTGCAGCGCGCGTTGATGACCACGGTATCGGACGGGGGCACCGCGGGCAGGCCCAAGGCAAGCTGGCTGTTCATGCCCGCCAGCAGAACCGGACAGGTTTCGGTCCGCAACCTCCCGCCAAAAAGGCCCGCCATATCGGGGGCTTACATACCCTCAGGCCAAAAAACCGGACAGGTATTGGTCCGCACCCCCAGCGGCAAAACCCCCCGACTTTCAGCCGCGGAAAGCGGCTATG